>NZ_CP137549.1:9477487-9778736 GCF_033335955.1 Streptomyces sp. N50 | reverse complement strand
CGGCCACGGCCGGGCGTATACGCATGAAGTCCCCCCTCGGGACACTGGGTTCGCCGCCTCCCCGCGCGACGAGACCTGACGGTGTGTCATCGGTGGCTAGACCCGTGAGGGGCAGTCCCGGTTGCCCTGTTCTCCGGACCGGTTCCGGCGGCCGCCGGGCAGGGAGACGATCAGGACCCGCGAGCGAAGACAGCCCGGAGCATCACCCCGCCCGGCTGCACAGAAATCGCGTTGTGGGCTCAAGGGCGCCGCCATAGGGTCACCGGCATGTCTCTACGTCTTCGCATGCGTCGAGCGCTGCCGGAAGCGATGCGCGCCCGTGACAGGGCCGCGGTGAGCGCCCTTCGCACAACCCTTGCGGCGCTGGACAACGCCGAGGCTGTCCCCGTGGAGGAGACCGAGCTTCGTGGCCTGGCCGTGGAGCAGTCGCCGGTCGGTGCCGGTGCCACCGAAGCGGCTCGGCGTGAGCTGAGCGAGGACGGTGTGGTCGAGGTCGTGAAGGCCGAGGCCGCCGAACGACTGGAGGCCGCGGCGCAGTTGACCGCGCCCGTACACGCGCACCGGGCCGCACAACTGCGCGCCGAGGCCGCCGTGTTGCTCCACTTCCTCGACGGTCCCGGCACCTCGCCCGTCGTCCCGCCGGCCACGGCGGGCGAGTGAACCCGGCGCTCGATCAGGCACACGTCAGCGTCGGCATCCCCCAGTCACCGTGGTCGTTGCCGTTGCCGTCGCCCGCGTCACCGACCTTGAGGTCGATCACCTGGGCACCGCTGACATCGACGTCGATCGCCACCGCGGCCTGTTTGCCGCGGATCGTCGGCGTGGTGACCAGGGTCCTGCCGTCGGCGATCACGGAGAACGTCACCGTGCCCGCGCCGCCCGTCTCGTCGTCGACGCCGACGTCCGCCGTCAACCGCGAGCACTGTCCGGCGAGGTAGAGCTGAACGTCGCTGACGGCGTTGGTGCCCAGGCCCTTGGCATAGCCGACGCCGGCGATGGTGATCGGGCGGCCGTCCCCGGCTGCCTGTTCGCCGACGCTGGTGTCCCGTTCCACCGGGCCCCATCCGTTCGTGGCGGACAGGAACGGCAGGGCGCTCACGTCGCTCTTCCCGGCAGGCGGAGCGGGCGGTATTCCGCCGACGACGCGTTCGTCGGCGCCGATGGCCTGCCGTCCGTTCTGCCGGTAGTGCACGGTGGCGGTGAGTGCCGAGGCGGACGGCAGCGTTCCGGTCGGTGGCTCGACCTGCCAGGTGAAGGTGGCCGACGCACCGGGCCGCAGGCGCTCGACCGACGTGGGGGTCGGGGCGCTCACGCTCCAGCCGTCGGGGGCGGAGAGTGACGCCGTCAGTCCGGAGACGGGCTGTCGGTCCTTCGGCACCCGCACGGTCGCCCGGGCGGTGAAGGCCTGTCCCGGCTGGGCGGTGTCCGGGACGTCCAGGGTGACGTCCGCTCCCGGGCGCTTCGGCATCGCGTAGGTCCGGGGGTCGTAGCGCGGGCTGTCGTTCTGCGCGACGCGCAGGGACGAGGCGTAGCTGCCGTAATTGGTCAGTGCGACCTTGCCGAGGCCGCCGGTGCTGCCGTCGAGGTTCCACACGGCGATGGCGATGCTGTTGTGGCCGTTCGGGTTCAGGATGCCGTTGGGAACCGGGAACGTGTGCTGCGGGCCGAGGTAGTTGACGTAGTTGCCGATCTGCCAGCCGTTCACGAAGATCGTGGCGCGGTACTTGCGTGCCGGGTCGTCGGTGAACGTCAGCCCGAGCGAGGTGTCCTGGCCGTGCGGCAGGTTCAGGGTGGCGTCGGTGCGGTACCAGGAGACTCCGGGTGTCGTGTCGGTCGCCGGGAGGGACACGCGGTTCCAGTCGGCGTCCGGGTAGCCCGGCAGGGACCAGCCCGCCCGCTCGCCGTAGAGGCCGCCCGTCGAGAGCGGGCCGCGGACCGTGTCCTGGAGGTCCTCGCCTCCCCGTACGCCCTGGAGGCGCCAGGTGACGGACGTCAGCGGCGCGCCGACGAGGGAGGCGCTGGTCAGGCCGCGCGCGGTCTTGTTGCCGTTGGTGGAGTTGTAGTCCTCCTCGTGCCCCATGTTGACGGTGAGCACGGAGAGGACGTTGTCGCCGGTGGACTTCACGGAGCCGGCCGGGAAGGTGAAGTCGCCGCTGCCTGTGGTGGAGCTGCCCAGGAAGGTGCCGTTCAGCCAGGCGGAGAACGCCTGCGCTCCTCCCCCGGAGTCCGACACCAGGTGGATGCCGGTCTCCTTGCCGCTGGCGCGGAAACGGCCGCGGTACCAGGTGTTGCCGGTGTGGAAGCCGTAGTCGTCCGCGTAGAGCACCGGCAGCGAGTTGGCGCCGGAGACGCTGTTGGTGGTCGCCTTGTCGGCCACCTGCCAGCTGGTGTCGTCGAAACCGGGGGCCGCTTCGGGGGATTCCTCGGCGTGCTTCCAGTCGGTGAGCGCCGGGAGGTGGACGGGGGCGGCCACCGGGATCTTTCCGGTACGGCTCCCCGTGTCGGTGGCGTGGCCGCCCAACGTCCTGCCGTTCCAGGTGACTTGGGCGGCGGAGGTGAACACCTCGATGTTCTTGTCGTCGGCGTTGTCGCCGGTGAGCGCCACGGTGTGGCCGCCGTGCAGGCTGGTCGCCGTCCGCAGCAGGTGGGTGCCGCGCACGAGCACCGGGCCGCTCGCCGTGTCCTGCCGCCAGAAGGTCTTCGCCGTGGCCTTGTCTCCGACGAGCAGCAGGAGCGGGCGCTGTCCGGCGCCGCTGACGCTGACGCGGATCAGGCCCTGATGTGTGTAGTTGAGGCGCAGGTCTCCGGTGGCGGGGTCCCACGTGGTGCTGACCGTACCGCCGTGGGCGGTCACGGTGGGTTTGGCGGCGTAGCGCAGGACGGTCTCGCCGTCGCTTCCCTGGTCGCCGTAGAGCACCGCGATGTCCCGGTCCCCGATGGTCGCGTCGGTCATGATCTCGGAGGTCGAGTACTGCAACTGCGCTTCGCCGAGGCGGTAGTTGGCCACGATCACATGGGAGTCGCGTCCGTCGAGGGTGATCGCGGTGCCGGGCTGCTGCGGCACGACCGGGTAGGTCGCCTCGGCGGTGGCGGCGGTCGGTACGTCGATCGCGTCGACGGCCACGTAGTTGTCCGTGGATCCCGAACCGTGGGTCCCGGCGACGACGATCTTCAGCGTGTGCGCGCCGGGTGTCAGGCCGGTCTTCTGGAAGAGCACCGCCTGGCTCTCGCTGCCGGAGTCGTCGACCGTCGCCACCTTGGTGCCGTCGAGGTAGACGTCGGCGTTGCCGTGGTTGTTGGTCTTCGAGCCGATCCAGCGGATCGCGGTGCCGTCGAAGGGGACGGTGAGCGAATCGCCTGCCTTGTTCGAGAACGACTCCGTGTGCTTGTAATCGCCCCCGGTGTAGCTCGTGTCGGCCACATGGGACCACGAACCGGCGTACTGGAGCGCGGAGTCGGGGTCGTCCCAGGTGTAGGTGGTGTCCGTGGTCGGCTGGGCGTTGAAGTCCAGGGAGATGTGCGTCTTGTCGACGGCCGTGGACGTGGAGTTGCCGTGCCGCAGGACGTGGAACTGCGTCTTGGTGTCGGGGTTCATCCGGGCGGTGTCGACGACCGCGGAGTCGTCCGGCGGTGTGGCCCTGATCGCCTCGGTCTTGGTCAACGGGGCGACCGACTGCGTGAAGTACCCGATGAGTTTGTCCTCGTCGTACTTCGGATCGAGCTGGCGGGTCTCACGGATCGCGGCGCCGTAGTCGTACGACGTGTAGTTCTCGGGCATGCCCAGCCAGCCCCAGTTGGTGCCGCCGTAGGTCATGTAGAAGCTCTGCGCGGTCGCGCCGACGGCGATGTTCTGCTTGTAGAAGACGTTGGCGAACTGGTCGTTGATGAGCTGGGCGCACTTGTCGTAGCCCGGTCCGCCCCAGGGGTCGAAGGCGCCGCCCTGGAACTCCGGTGAGTACAGCGGTTTTCCGGCCGGGTGGTCGTAGCTGATGTCGGGGACGCCGTTCCACTTCGCGGGGTTGGAGCAGTCGAAGCCCTGGGGGTAGGAGTCCGGGCCGTCGACGTCCAGGGCGCCGGTACCGGAGTTGAAGGTGCCGTTGTTGTTGCCGGTCAGCGGGACCGTGATGCCGTCGGCGCGGGCCTTGTCCTCCAGGTGTTGCATGTAGGAGCGGGCGGCGGCCGAGCCGTCGTAGTACTCGTTCTCGACCTGGTAGGCGATGACTGACCCGGTGCCGTTGGTCAGTTGGTGGCGGGCGATGATCCGGTCGATCTGGGTCAGCCACTCGTCGGCGTACTTCAGGAAGCGCGGGTCGTCGCTGCGGTTGTCCTCCGCCTTGGTGGTCAGCCAGCCGGGCAGGCCGCCGCTGTCGACCTCCGCGTTGATGTACGGCGCCGGGCGGGCGATGACGTAGAGGCCGGCCTCCTGGGCCATGTCGAGGAGCTTGTCGACGTCCCGCACCCCGGTGAAGTCGTACACGCCCTCCTTCGGTGAGTGGTAGCCCCAGTCGAAGTACAGGGAGGTCGAGTTGAAGCCGGCGGCCTTCATCTTCTGGAAGATGTCGCGCCACAGGTCCTGGCTCGGGAGCCGGAAGTAGTGGAACTCGCCGGACCACAGGTAGGTGCGTCTGCCGTCGACGAGGAAGGAGTAGCCGTCGAGCGTCACGGTGTGCGCCTGCGGAGCGACGGCGGGAGGCTGCTCTCCGGCGTCCTGCGCCGCCGCCGTGGCCGGCGCGGACAGGCCCGCCGCCAGGGCGATGGTCGCGGTCGCCGCGAGGATCGCTCTCCACCAGCGACGGCGACCGGGTCTCGCACCCTCTGAACCGTTCCGACCATCCCGCACGGCGGCCTCCAGACCGACTGGGCGAACAGCATCAAACAGACTCAGGCAAACCCGAACAGTAAGGGGGCGCGGGCCCAACCACAATGGGTCGGAAGAACACAATCGAGAGGTCGGGTCCCGGGTACGTCTTCACCCGGTCCCGGCCCCGCTCCCGGTGTGCCGGTAGGCCGTCGTGCCACCCGGAATCGGCTTGCTGGAACCGCCGTTGAGGGTCCGGTGCGGTGCGGACCGGCCACACCCACCGAGGGACACCCGCCTCGGGGTGTGCACACGAAGGAGTCCAAGCCGCGCCCACCCGGACAGAGCGTCTGGGTGGGCGCGACGAGAACGGGTGGCGGTGGGGGTCAGGTCGCGGTCAGCGACAGGTCGGCCGTCGTGGCGCGGCCCGGCTGCAGGGTCACCTCCTTGGATGCCGTTCGGTGGCCGGCGGCAGAGGCCGCGATCCGCAGCGGGCTCGGGCGGGCGTCGAGCCAGAGGTCGTAATGGCCGTCGGAGTCGGTGCGTACGGTGTGTGCGAGGTGGCCGCAGCCGGTCGTTCCGGCGTGCGCCACCGGGCAGATCAGGACGGTGGCCGCGGCGAGCGGTGCTCCCGTGCGCTTGTCGGTGATCGTCCCGGAGAGATGGCCCCAGGTGTGGGGGATCTTGACCTTGAGGCTGACCTTCACCGACGCTCCGGCGTAGGGGGCGTCGGTGCTGTAGGTGAGCCGCGCGGTGTACGTGCCGGCCGTGGCCACGGCGGAGGCGTCGGCGCGGACGGTGACCGTGGTGGACCGGCCGGGGGCGAGATCGAACGAGGTCTTGTCCGCCGACAGCCAGCTGACGTCGTCGCCGTCGCACTGGTCGTGCCCGGGCAGGGTCTCGGCCGAGGAGACGGCGTCCAGGGCCGCGGTCATGCCCCCGATGCGGTAGATCCCGCAGCCGCCGCCGGCCCGGAGGACGGCGGAGCCGGTGTTGGGCAGGCTGGACCAGGAGTTGGACACCGGGTCGTATTCGACGACGGTGTTGACCGCGGCCGTTCCGACGATGCCGCCGACGACCTGGAGTCTGCCGTCGTTCCCGCTGGCGGTGGCGCCCCAGCTCGCGTCGGGCATGTCGGCGGCGCGGGTCCAGGTGTCGGCGGAGGGACTGTAGCGGTAGGTCTGTCCCTTGCGGGGGGCGACCCCTCCACCGACGACCGTGATGCCGCCGGCGCACACCAGCTCACCGGTGATACCGGTGCAGGCCCCGCGTTCCATGGTGAACGGGTAGTCGGCGCGGCGGGTCCAGGTGTCGGTGGCCGGTGTGTAGCGGTAGACGGTGCTGACGCTGTCTCCGCAGTCGGATCCGGTGCAGCCTCCGATGACGTAGAGGCTGCCGTCGAGGGTGGTCACGTTCGGCATGCCGATCGCCTGGGGCAGATCGGCGAGGCGGGTCCAGGTGTCGGTGGTGGGGTGGTAGGCGTAGAGCGTGGCGCGGGCGCCGTCCGCGGTCCAGCCGCCGACGACGTACATGGTCCCGTCGACGAACGCCCCGCCGGGTGATTCCAGGGCCTCGGGGAGGTCGGCGATGGGTGTCCAGGCATCGGTGGACGGGTCGTGCACATAGCCGCGGTCGAGGTACTCGCCGCCGAAGAGTCCGGAGACTCCGGCGACGGAGTAGACCTTGCCCTGGTAGGTGCCCACGGCGTTGTCCATGACGGGCTCGGGGTAGTCGGCGATGCCGGTCCAGGGGCCGGTCGATGCCGTGGCCGAGGGGCCGCTCGACGTGGTCTTCGGGGCCGAGGAGAGGGAACTCATCGGTCCGGGTGAATAGTTGCCCTTCACGCGCAGCGTCGGAGCGCCTGCCGACACGTCCGACGTGGTCGTGGAGATCCCGTCCGGTGAGGTGTAACCGGTGCTCTGCTCACCGAGGTCGACGTGCAGCGGCGCCTGCCCCTTGTTGGTGAAGGTGACCTTCTTGCTCCCTGACCCGCCCAGCGTCTCGCTGACGGAGAGACCGGCCGAACTCACCGCCAGGCGGCCCGCCTTGAGCGTGCGGTCGAACCGGTTGACCTTGTCCGGCCGCGTGGTGAGGGTGCCGGTCGAGGTGGTGTAGCGGGCGGCGGCGGTCCGGTACGTGTGCCGTCCGACGGGGGCGCTGAACAGCCAGTAGTAGCCGTCGGCCAAGGCCGGGTCGTCGGGGGTCGCCACGGTGGTCGCCGTGGTGTAGCCGTCGGCGGTGTCGGTGATGGTGGCGGGCGTGATGGCGTCGCCCGTGTTGCCGTCGACGACCTTTCCGGCGACGATCCCTCCGCCCACCGCCGCGCAGGAGCCGACGGTGACGGTGTCGAGCTGCCAGATCGACAGGCCGCTGCCGGAGTAGTGGAAGCGCACCTTGACGTGCTTCGCGTTTGCCGCCTGGGTCAGGGGAACCTCGACGTGGCCCAAGAACTCGGCCGTGTCCCGGTGCCACACCGTGGTCCACGTCGCGCCCGAGTCGAGGCTGAGGTCGACGTCGGCCACCGAGTCCTTGCTGGGGGCGTAGAGGGCGTAGAAGCCGAGGACGGGTGCGTTCTGGCCGGCCAGGCTGAAGGTGGGCGACACGAGTTCGGTGTCCTCGTGGACACCGCCCCGGCCCCAGGGGTCGGCGGCGGCCCAATTGCCGGTTCCGCCCGTGTAGTTGGCCAGGAAACTGTCGGCGAAGTCCCAGGTGGCGCCGTCCGTCCCGTGATCGACGACCGTCCAGCCGTGCTCCGGTGTCGTGCCGGTCCAGCCTCCGAAGTCGGCCGCGCCCGGGTAGGCGTGGCCGGGCGCCACGCAGGCCGTCAGGTCCACGTCCGGGGCCACGTCCGCGCGTACGTCGGCGGTGCCCACCGGGACACTCAGGTCCGTGCTCCGGTAGCCGGGGTAGACCGGGGCCACATGGACGGCGTAGGTGGCCTCCTCCGGAAGGTCCACGCTGTACCTGCCGGTGTAGGGGTCGGTGTAGAGCGCTCCGTTCGGATAGCCGTCGATGGTGATCTTCGAGTACAGGGGCCAGCCGTGCCCGCTGCCGTCCTTCACCGTGCCGGACACCGTCCGGGTCGGCACTTTCACCAGGGTCAGGTCCGCGGTGGTGCTCTGGTTCTCGGCGACGCCCACTCCGGAGCTGGTGTTCTCCCGGTAGCCGAAGTCGGTGGCGGTGATCCGGTACTCGCCCACCGCGACGGGGAGGCTGTACGCGCCTTCGGCGTCGGTGGTGACGTGGTACTCCCGGCCGCCTGTCGCCTCTTGTGAGACGGCCAGTGCCGCACCGGCCAGCGGGGCGCCGGACACGCTGTCGGTGACTCGTCCGGACAGCGTTCCATGGACGCCGAAGGCCAGCGCGGACACTCCGACGGGGGTGCCGAGACCGGTCGGCCCGTCCCAGCCGGTGCCGGCGGTGCACACCACCGTGCCGCAGCCGTCGTTGGACCCTTCGGTGACATCGGTCAGCCCGGAGGCGTTGATGTAGGGGTAGGTCACCGGGTAGGTGCCCTCGACGGGAGTGCCCGCCAGCGCGTACATCGCCGTGATCAGCGGCGCGGAGAGGCTGGTGCCACCGACCTGCAACCAGCCGTCCTCCCCCACCGTGTCGTAGACGGCCAGACCGGTCGCGGGGTCGGCGACCGCGGAGACGTCAGCCGTCGCGCGGGTGTCGCAGCCGGTGGTGAGCCCCCGCTGATAGGCGGGCTGGGCCTCGTACAGCGAGCAGCCCGACCCGCCGGAGGTCCAGGCGGACTCCGTCCAGCCGCGCTCGGTGTCCGGCGTGCGGGTCAGCCGGGTGCCGCCGGCGGCCACCACGTCGGGGTTGGTGGCGGGCCAGTTCTGGACATGGCCGGTGTCGCCGGTGGACGCGACCACGGCCACCCCGGGATGGTCGTAGTGGTGGTCGTACGCGGTCTCGGAAGCGCTCTCGCCGGGCAGACCGTAGGAATTGGAGACGTACTTGGCGCCCAGTCGTACGGCGGTGTCGACCGCGGTGCCCAGGTCGTCCAGACTCGCCGAATCGCCTTGCACGAGAAGGATGTTGCACGCCGGACAGGCGGCGGAGACGGCGTCGAGGTCCAGCGCGGTCTCCAGTGCCCAGCCCGCGTCGTCGGCGGGGTAGTCCGTGCCGCCGCTCTGATCGACCTTGCGGAAGCAGCCGTTGGCGGTGGTGCACTCGGGCAGCCCGTAGTGCGTGCGGTACGCGGCCAGGTCGGCCTCGGCGTGGGAGTTGCCGTACGCGTCGACGATCGCCACCGTCCGGCCCTCGACTCCGGCGGGAAGGCTGTAGGCCGCCTGGATGTCGGCCGGGCCCAACGCCGCGGACGGGGGCGCGCTCACCTGCGGCCGGACGATGTGGTCGGAGCCGGTGCGCACGTCGGCGAAGCACTGGGCCACGCCGTCCTTGACGCTCGGGTTGTTGCAGCCGGCCGGGACGTAGTTCTGCGGGACGTTGTCCTGCGGCACGGCGTTGAGCAGGTCGGAGGACCTGGCGGAGTCGGCGCCGGACGAGGAGGCCGAGGAACTGGGGGTGGCCGCGGCGGCGGTCGGTGTCGCGGCGAGAACTCCTGCGCCGAGACAGCCGGCTATGAGAAGGGAGAGGGGAGCGCGCATGCGCGCACGTCTTGAGGACAGCAAGGGGGCACCCTTTTCGTCGCGTTCAGGACCCGATCGGGCCGGGGTCAGAGGGGTTCGTAACCGCTGTACGGGTCGTCCGCGCAGGCGGGCTCCGCCGCCGTGTCGTCGGCGGGTACGCCCGCTGCGGCGGGCGTCGGTTCGGGGTGTCGCTCTCCGGTGGGCGGCACGTCGGTGTGCCGCGCTCCGGTGGCGGAGGTGTCCGTACGGGCGCTCGGTGCGCCGGAATTCGGTGCGGTGGGTGTGCTGCTCATCCGATGGATGGACGCCCTTCCGGTCATGCCCAGGTGCAGGCCGGCTCGGGGATCGTGCGCGCACCGAGTATTGACGGTCGCCGCGTTTCCTCGCGATGGGGCGGATGACCTAAAGATCGGAGCGCGTGCCGGCGACGTGGCCTTCCGACGGGGTGATTCCGGCCTGGGTCAGGCTGACCGCGAGTGCGGTGCGCGAGGTCACGCCGTATTTGCGCATCGCGGAGTTGAGTTGCGCGGCAACGGTCTTCGGGGAACGGGAGAGCGCCCGTGCGATGGCCGGGTTGGTCAGGCCGGTGAGCAGCAGCCGGACCACTTCCAGCTCGCGCGGGGACAGTTGGTCGCCGTAGCCGCGCCGCCCACCGCGCCACACCTGTCGTACCGGGGCCCCGGCCGCACGCAGTGCGGCGTGCACGCGGTCGGCGTCGGTCCGGGCTCCCAGGGCCGTGAATCCGGCCTGCGCGCGGGCGAGTTCGGCCAGTCCGGTGTCCCTGTCCCCCGCTGTCAGCAGGCAGCCGGCCCGGCGCTCGGTCGCGAGCAATGCCTCATACGGCCGCGGCAGGCGCGTCCAGGCGGTGGCGGCCCGGCCGAACGCGGTGGCCGCCTCGGCGCTGCGGCCTTCTCCTTCCGCCAGCACTCCGAGACACGTCTCCAGGGCCGCGTGCGCTGCCGGCAGGTGCTTGCCGGCGAGACCTTCGGCCAGGTCCGCGACGAACCGC
The DNA here is from genome assembly GCF_033335955.1 of Streptomyces sp. N50. Taxonomy (GTDB): domain Bacteria; phylum Actinomycetota; class Actinomycetes; order Streptomycetales; family Streptomycetaceae; genus Streptomyces. Next base: position 9,768,328 of record NZ_CP137549.1, on the reverse strand, counting down.
CGTGCCTGGTCGGGCCGTTCGACCGCGAGAAGCGCGCCGGTCCGTACCGGTGCGAACTCGGTGGCCCACAGCCAGATGTTCTTGCGGGCCACGACGTCGGCCGGTCCCTCCGTCAACTCCAGCGCCTCCGCGGCCGACCCCTCGGCGAGCCGGATCCGCGCCAGGGCGGCCGCGGGCTCCAGCGGCACATCCACGATGCCCCGCCGCAGCCCCGCGTCGAGCACCTGGCGCAGCCGCTCCTCGACGGTGCCCAACCCGCCCTCGGCCACCGCCACTTGGCCGCGGTTCGCGTCGCCGCCGCCGACCGCCCCGTCCAGCAGGGCTGTGACCAGCAGGGCGTCCAGCTGGAGCAGCGGCTCCTCGTCCACCTCCGCCAGGGCGGCGGCCCGCTCGGCCAGTCCGTCCCAGGCACCGGTGAACCAGTCCAGGTGCACCAGCGTCACCAGGATCATGTCGTGCAGCCGCCGGTACCGGTGTCCCTCGGCCCTGGCCAGCCCGGTCGTCAGCAGCGCTCTGGCTTGGTCGTAGCGACCCCAACGCATCGCCCCGTTACCGATGTTGAGTCCGCCGCGGGTCAGCTGCATCATTCCTTCGGGCGTCGTCGCGGTGTCGGGCAGCTCCGCGACCACGTCCCAGCCGACCTCGTCGCCCATGTCCAGCAGGGCGGTTGCCCGGTCCACCGCGAGAGCCAGCCGCTGGTCCGCCGTCATCGGCAGCCGGGCCGCGTCGGCCGCCCGGTCCAGCCAACGGCGGTGTTCCCCGGCGGTCATCAGGGTGCTCGGCGGTGCGCCGAGCGTGTTCATCGCCCAGGCGGCCTGGAACGGTTCGTCGGCCAGGTCCGGCAGTGCCCGCTCCAGTTCCGCCGCGCCGGCCGCGTACTCGCCCGTGTGCAGCAGCATGCGCCCCAGCTGGGTGCGGACGGCCGCGCGGTCGTGCGGGGCGAGCGCCTCTGTGTCCAGCACCCTGCGCAGCGCGCGGGTCAGGTCGCCGCGGGCAACGAGCCCGTTGAAGGCCAGGACCGGCATCTTCTGTGCCCACCGGGCCACCGAGGCGGCGGGCGGATCGCTCTCGGTGAGCAACTCGTGCAGCAGTCCGACGGCGGTGCGATGGTCCCCGGAGGCCAGGGCGAGGTCCGCGGTCCGTTCGGCGTACTGACGCCACTGTCCGATGTCGCCCGCCTCCCGGTAGTGGTGGGCGAGCCGGGCCACCGGCTGCGGTGTCACGGCCCACAGTGCGCGGCCCGCTTCCCGGTGCAGGGCTCGGCGGTCGGGCGCGGGCGTCATGTCGTAGACCGCACGGGCGGCCAGCGCGTGCCGGAAGCGGACCCGGCCGGCACGGTCCTCGCCGAGCAGTCCACTGCGTACGGCAGCGTCCACGGCCTCGCCGACAACGTTGTTCGGGAGCCCGCTCACCGTCGCGAGGACGGCCGAGCCGACCGGTTCGGCGAGCACGGAGGCGGCCTGGAGCACGCGTTGCGCGACCGGGGTGAGGCGCGAGGCGCGCTCGGCGACCGCGTCCCGGATGGTGGGCGGCACGGCGATGTCGGCCAGCGTCCTGCGCACCCACTCGCCGTCGCGCCGGACCAGATCGGCCCGGTCGCGCAGCAGCCGGACGGATTCCTCGATCGCCAGCGGCACACCGTCGGTCCGCTCCTGGAGGAACGACGCGAATGCCTCGGAGACGTGCTCCCCGTCCAGCATCGACGACATCAGCTCGGCGGTCTGCGGCACGTCCAGCGCGCCGAGGCCGATCCGTACGTACCCGGTGCCGGCCGGGGGCCGGGAGGTCAGCCGCATCAGCGTGGAATCCGGCGCCACGTCCTCGGGACGGTAGGTCAGCACCAGGCTCATCCGGCGGGAGCGGCGGGAGGCGAGGAACATCAGGAAGTCCAGGGTGGCTTCGTCGGCCCAGTGGACGTCCTCCAGGACCAGCACGCCGACGCCCATGGCGTCCAGCAGTTCGGCCAGTGCGCGGAAGAGCCGGTGCCGGGCGGCGCCTGCGTCCGACAGCGTCTCGGGCGACGGCGGCAGGTCCTGCGTCCACTCGGGGAACAGCGGCCGCAGTACCCCGGCGAGGGGAGTGAGGGCCAGCTCCGCCACGTCGGGCCGGGCCTCACGGGCGGCATCGACGACCGGGCCCAGGGTGAGGGCCTCCCGGAACGGGGGGCACAGGGCGGACAGCGGCCGTCGGGCGGCGATACCGGGCTCCTCCAGCGCCTCCTGGACGAGTCGGCTCTTGCCGATTCCGGCCTCGCCCTCGACGAGGACCGCGGCCGGCGGCCGGGCCAGGGCGTCCGTCAGCCGGTGCAGTTCGGCCGCTCGGCCGACGAAACGCGGAGCGCTGAGCCCGGGCGGCACGAACGGGAGGCGCTCCTCCCCAGAGCGCTCCATCCGACCGCCTTCCCCACCCCGCCCAGGGTCTGCGCGACCCGGGCGCCGACTGCCCGTGCGGGCCTCGACGTCGCAGCATGCCACGATCGCCGTACCGACCGCGCCCGGGCAGGCCAACTTCTGCCGCTTCATACACTTCTGAGGCACCGTCAGTTATTGACGGTTAGTCAAACAAGTGCCGTGGCCGCTGTGATGCTGCTGCTCAGTGCGCCGAGGCGGAGTTGCGACGCGCCTGGTCGGTGACGCCCGCGTCAGTACCGGTGCGCGGAACTCGCCTGCCGGCCAAGGGGGTTGCACACGGTGCTCTTCCCCGCCCGGCGCTCCGTCGGACCAGCCCGGTCCGCGGATCTCGCGGACTCGGTCGTCAGTCCCGTACGGATCCGCCGTGACGCTTGCGGACGGCGGGGCCTGGTTCGGGGTGGGCGCCGGTGAGTTCGGGCTCCAGGCCCTCGCTCAGCCCGGCGGGTCCACGGCCGGCGTCGGTGCGCCAGGCCTCGAAGGCCCAGGTGGTGAGGGCCACGACGGCGAGGCCCAGGAGCCAGCCGCCCACGACATCGCTGAACCAGTGGACGCCGAGGGCGATCCGGGTGAAGCCGACACCGAGCACGGACACCACCGCGATGCCCCAGCACAGCGGCCGCAGAGCGCGCGGCACCAGGGGCAGCAGCACCAACAGCAGGATGGCGAACGAGGTGGTCGCGGTCATCGCGTGTCCCGAGGGGAAGGAGAATCCCGGCGCGTGCGCGACCGGGTCCTCCAGGGACGGCCGGGCCCGTTCGACCACCGTCTTGACCAGCAGCCCGATCAGGCCGCCGGCCGTGGCCGTCACGGCGGACCAGGCGGCGAGTCTCCAGGCCCGGCGGTACAGCAGCCACACGGTCAGCAGCGCGACGATCGTCCGCAGGGTGACCGGGTCCCACACCCGGTCGGACAGGAAGCGCAGGCCGTCCGTCCATGCCGGATGATCGAGCGCGGTCTCGTTCAACCGCCGTGCCGTGCGCGCGTCGAGACTCCGCAACGGCTGCCAACGGCCCTCGACCAGGACGAGCAGCAGGCCGAACGGGACAGCGGCTACGGCGGCGACGGCGACCGAACCGAGGAGATGGACACCGAATCTCCGGTCGGCCGCTCGGCGGCGACGGAGGTCACCGAGACGTTGGGCCGTGGCGCGGACCACCATTCAGACTCCCGGGTCGGCTGAGATCGGACCGGGCCGCAGCGCCCGCGCCGCTTCCAGCTGCGCGGCGAAGGACAGGCCCAGGAAGAGGGCGATGGACGTCAGGTAGGCCCAGAGCAGCAGGGACATGAAGGCGCTGAGCGGGCCGTAGATCGTGTCGAAGGAGCCGCTGATGTCCAGGTACAGGCTCAGCACCCAGGTCAGGGCCGTCCACAGGACGAGGTAGACGGCCGCGCCGAAGGCCAGCCAGGTGTAGCCGGGCTGGCGGCGGCGGGGGGAACGGCGGAAGATCGCGCTGGCCGAGAGGAGGGCGAGCAGCAGCCCGAAGGGCCAGCGCAGGATCTCGCAGGCGGTCCTGGCAGCGCCGTCGAGGTGGTACACCGTCGCCGCCGCGGCGGCCAGGTCGCCGCCGGCCACCATCACGACGAACCCGAGTCCGAGCGGGATCCCGGCGCTCAGCGACATCACGAGCCCGCGCAGGTACTTCTGGTGGAAGGGGCGGTCGCGTTCGTTGCCGTAGATCCGGTTGGCGCCGCGTTCGATCTGGCACATCGCGGTGGTGACGTTGACCAGGGAGAAGAGCAGGCCGAACCAGAGGGCGATCTCGTCACCGTCGCCCGCGCTGTGGCGGCTGCGGTCCAGCGCGTCGTCGACGACGTCGGCGCTGGGCCCCTGTGCGATCCGATGGATGGTCAGTTCGGCGAGTCTCCCGATGTTCTCCGTGTGCAGCGCCGTGGAGAGGCCGACGAAGGCGATGGCCAGCGGGATCACCGCCAGCACCGTCTGCAGGGCGAGCGCGCGGGAATGGCTGAAGCCGTCGGCGTAGCGGAACCGGACGAAGGAGTCGCGCAGCAGCGGCCAGCGGCCGTAGCGGCGCAGCGATGTCAGGGCCTCGTCGGCCGAGAGGTCCTCGCCGGTCATGTCGCGGGTCTCGGGGACCTTGGTGGCGGTGCCCATTCACTTCTCCCGGGTGGGCAGCAGCACGGTCAGCGCGCCGGGGTGGACCTCGACGGTGAGCCGTCGGCCGTGGGACACCGGGTCGCCGTCGAGTTCCCTCGACTGCGGTACGGCGAAGGTGAGTTCGGCCCGCCGGAAGGTGAAGAACTCCACCGGTACGCTCTTCTTCCCGGCCGGGGTGTCCAGGGTCGTGGGCCGCGCGGTGTTCCCGCGGCCGCGCATCAGGACGCCCAGGGCGCGCAACCAGCCGCCGGGGCCGCGCGGGTCCAGGATCAGCAGGTCGAGCAGGCCGTCGTCGGGCCGGGCCGCCGGGAGGAGCGTCAGACCGCCCTGTACGGTGCCGACGTTGGCGAGGAGCACCATACGGGCCGTGCGGTGCAGGACGGGCGCGTCGTCGAGCCGGACCGTCAGCCGCATCCGGGGTGTGCGCAGGGTGCCGACGCTGGCGAGGACGTAGGCGAGCCAGCCGACGGCCGACTTGGCGCGGTCGTCGGTGTGTTCCAGCATCGCGGCGTCGAGTCCGGCCCCGGACATCGCGGCGAAGTGGGTGGGGGCGAGGCCGTCTCCCTCGATGCGGCCGAGGTCGATGCGGTGCGGGGTGCCGGACAGGGCGGCATCGAGCGCGGTGGCGGGGGTGAGCGGCAGGCCGAGGTTGCGGGCCAGCAGGTTGCCGGTGCCGCAGGGCACCACGACGAGCGGTACGCCACTGCCGGCCAGGGCGTCGGCGGCCGCCCGGACGGTTCCGTCGCCGCCGCAGACCACGACCAGTTCCGCTCCGTCACGCACCGCGCCGGACGCCTGGCCGGTGCCGGGGTCGTCAGCCGTGGTCTCGATGAACTCCGGCGCGCGGTGGCCGTGTTGTTCCAGGATCCGCCGGAGTTTCTCGCGGTCCGCCTCGCCGGTCACCGTGGGGTTGAAGATCACGGCGGTGCTGCCGGGCGCGCGCTCCTCGGCCCGCGCGGTCGTGTCGGGGTCCCCGGTCCGCTGCGCGGGAACGGCGGCCACGGACGCGTCGGTGAGCAGGGCGCGGCCGACGATCAGCAGGGACAGGGCGCCGTTGGCCATTCCGCCGATCACGTCCGTGGGGTGGTGCATGCCCCGGTAGAGGCGGGAGACGCCGACGGCCAGCGGCACGAGGAACAGCAGCCCGGCCAGCGGCCACCGCCACGGCCTGCGCACCCGGGACAGCACGAGCACCGCGAGTCCGGCGTAGAGCGCGGTGGCCGCGCCGGTGTGGCCTGAGGTGTAACTGGACGTCGGCGGGGAGGCGTCGAGGCGGTGCACCTGCGGGCGGTTCCGGTCCACCGACAGGGTGACGGCCAGGAACACCAGTGCCTGGAGTGAGACGGCGACCGCGAGGAAGGCCGCCTGACGCCACATCGGCAGCCGGGGTATCAGCAGCAGCGCCACGCAGCTCAGCAGGGTGACGGCGATCACCGTGAGGGTGTTGCCCGCCTCCGAGCCGACGTACGACAGCGTGGTCAGCGTGCTGGTACGGATCCGCTCGAAGCCCTCGTCGACGTGGTCCTCCACCGTCAACGGCCACACGTTCTTGGCCGGGCCCGTGATCAGGAGTCCGAAGCCCACCATCAGGGCGGCCTGGCAGACGGTCAGTACGCCGATACGCGCCGCGGTGGTGCCGGTACCGCGGGGCAGAACCGGCGAGCGGCCCGGCCGGACCGCCTCGGGTTCGTCCCCGCTCGCTCCTGCTGTTCTTCCCGGCACGGCGGTCGACATCGGGGCTCCCACGGGTCGGCGCCTCGCGGCGGTCCACGGCCGGGTGCCGTTCGCACCCGATCCATCGCCGTCTGCCCCCGAAGCCGGGCCGCAGACACCTCCTCACGTGGGAATTCACGAGCCCGCACCACCACGACCGTCTCGGACCCGCCCTAGGAAGGCAGGACAACCTCCCGTACACGCGGGAAGTGGCAGGCCGCCCCGTCCCCGTCGAGCACCGGCACCTCCTGGTCACACCGTTTCCGCTCCCCCTCCGCCAGCCGCGGGTGGAGCGGGCAGCGCGCCCGGAACCGGCAGCCGTCGTAGCGTCGCGTCGGGCTGGGCGGGTCGCCGGCGAGCAGGATGCGCGACCGCTGCCGTTCCCGCTCACGCACCGGATCCGGCAGGGGTACGGCGGAGAGGAGGGCCTGGGTGTAGGGATGCCGGGGTCGTTCGAAGACCTCGTCGGCCGGGCCGGCCTCGACCGTGCGGCCGAGGCGGACCACGCTCACGCGGTCGGCGATGTTCCGTACGACGGACAGGTCGTGGGAGACGAAGAGATGGGCGAGGCCCAGCTCTTCCTTCAGGCGTCGCAGCAGTTCGAGCACGCCGGCCTGGACGGAGACGTCGAGGGCGGAGACCGGTTCGTCGAGGACGAGCAGCTCGGGTTCGACGGACAGCGCGCGGGCGATGCCGATGCGCTGCCGCTGGCCGCCGGAGAACTCGTGCGGGTAGCGCTCCGCGTGGGCCGGGTCCAGGCCTACCTGGGTGAGGAGTTCGGGCATCCGGGGGTCGAGGGAGGCCATCGGGTCCTGGAAGACGATCTGGACGCGGCGGCGCAGGGCCTTCACCTCCGCCTTGCCGAGCCCGGCGAGGTCCCTGCCGAACAGCTCGACCGATCCGCCTTCCGGGCGGGCCGGTTCGAGCAGTTCGAAGAGCGTCGTCGACTTCCCCGACCCCGACTCGCCGACGAGGGCGAGCGTCTCGCCGCGCCGGATGTCGAGGTCGACGCCGTCGACGGCGTACACGGAGCCGATTCGGCGCTTGAAAGCGGTTCCCTTGAGGAGGGGGAAGGTCCTGGTGAGCCCGCGGACCTTCAACACCGTTTCGCCGGTGGGTGGTTGGGGCGCGCGCGGGGTGTCCATCCGGGGCACGGCGGCCAACAGCCGCTTCGTGTACGGCTCCTGGAGCCGCTCGAAGACGTCGACGGCCGTGCCGGACTCGACGACCCGTCCCTCGTGCATCACGGCCACCCGGTCGGCCGTCCCGGCGATGACACCGAGGTCGTGGCTGACCAGGAGCACCGCGGCCCCGGTCTCGCGCCGGGCGGTGCGCAGGACGTCGAGCACCTGGGCCTGGATGGTGACGTCGAGGGCGGTGGTCGGTTCGTCGGCGAGGATGATGTCGGGGTCGTCGGCCATCGCCATGGCGATCATCGCGCGCTGGCGCATGCCGCCGGAGAACTCGTGCGGGAACGCCCGTGCGCGCAGGGCGGGTTCGGGGATCCCGACGACGTCGAGCAGTTCGACCGCTCGTTCCAGGGCCTGTTCGCGGGAGACGTCCTGGTGGGCGCGGACCGCTTCGGCGATCTGGTCGCCGATCCGGTGGACGGGCGTGAACGCGGACAGCGGGTCCTGGAAGACCATGGAGACGCGGCTGCCGCGGACCTTGGTGAGCTGCCGCTCCGTGGCGCCGACAAGTTCCTGGCCGTCGAGCCGTACGGATCCGCGGACCGTCGCGTTGCCCGGGAGCAGGCCGAGTACGGCGAGCGCGGTGGCGGACTTGCCGGAGCCCGACTCGCCGACGAGGCCGAGGACTTCACCGCGTTCGAGGGTGAGACCGACTCCGCGTACGGCGGGTCGGCCGTCGAAGTGGACGTCCAGATCGGTCACTTGGAGTATCGGGCTCATCGGGAGGCGCCTTTCGAGGTGGGGTCCAGCGCGTCCCGCAGCCCGTCGCCCACCAGGTTCACCGCCAGGACGAAGACGACCAGGAGTCCGGCCGCGGACGTCGACCACACGAAGGTCGGCTGGCTCAAGAAGTGAGCAACGGGAGGGCGGGCAGGCCGACTTCACGCCGGTACGGCGGAGACCTCGGACAGGTCTCCGCCGTACCGGTTCGGGAGGTGCGTGCGACCTAGCGGCGCCCGCCTCGGCGGTCCGCGAGCCGGTGGACCGCCGCGATCAGCGTGTCCACCTCCCCATGCGTGTTGTAGAAGGCGAACGACGGCCGGACGGTGGCCTCCAGCCCGTACCGGCGCAGGATCGGCTGCGCGCAGTGGTGGCCCGAACGGACCGCGATGCCTTCCTCGTTGAGCGCGGTGCCGACCTCGGCCGGTTCGTACCCGTCCAGGACGAACGACACGATGCTCGCCTTGTTCGGGGCCGTGCCGACCAGCCGCAGCCCGGGCACGCCGCGCAGTCCTTCGGTGGCGTGCTCGACCAGGGTGTGCTCGTACGCGGCGATGTTCGGCAGACCGACGCGCTCGACGTAGTCGATGGCGGCGGCCAGCCCCACCGCGTCGGCGATGTTGCCGGTGCCGGCCTCGAAGCGGCCCGGCGGGGGCTGGAAACTGGACTTCTCGAAGGTCACGTCGGTGATCATGTTGCCGCCGCCCTCCCACGGAGGCATGTCCTCGAGGACCTCGCGTTTGCCGTAGAGCACCCCGATCCCGGTCGGCCCGAACAGCTTGTGCCCGGAGAAGACGAGGAAGTCGGCGTCCAGTGCCCTGACGTCGATCGGCAGGTGCGGGACCGACTGCGCCGCGTCGACCAGCACGCGCGCCCCGGCCCGGTGACCGATCGCGATGACCTGCTCGACCGGCACGATCGTGCCGAGCGCGTTGGACATCTGGGTGACCGCGACCAGCTTGGTCCGCTCCGACAGGAGCGCGGTGTACTCGTCGAGCAGCAACTGGCCGCTGTCGTCGACCGGGATCACCTTGATCACGGCACCGGTCTGCTCCGCCAGCATCTGCCAGGGCACGATGTTGGCGTGGTGCTCCAGGTGGGAGAGCACGATCTCGTCGCCCGCGCGGATGTGCGCGGGACCCCATGCCTTGGCGACCAGGTTGATCGCCTCGGTGGTGCCCCGGACGAACACGATCTCCTCGGCGGAACCGGCCCCGACGAACCGGGCGACGGTCTTCCTGGCGCCCTCGTAGGCGTCCGTCGCCCGAGCGGCCAACTCGTGCGCCGCGCGATGGATGTTGGAGTTCTCCCGCGAGTAGAACTCGACCAGCCGGTCGATCACGGCCTGCGGCTTCTGCGTGGTCGCCGCGTTGTCCAGCCAGATCAGCGGACGCCCGTTGACCAGCTCGGACAGGATCGGGAAGTCCCGGCGGACCGCTTGCACGTCGAAGGCCGGATGGTGGTCGAATTGCAGTCCCGACCGCGCCCCGGACACGTCCGGTTCCTCGACGAAGTAGTACGGCGCGGTCGTCGCGGTCGGAGACATCACCTCGGGGAGCGGCGGCAGCCCGAGGTGCCCGAAGCCGGGAAGCTCCGGCGCCTGGGCGGGGTACCCGGCTGCCTCGGTGAGGAAGTAGTACGGCCCGGGGTCCGGGAGTCGGGCCGGTGCGGCCGGCGACGGGGCGGGCGGCGGCCCCGGAGGTACCGGCGGGGCCGCCGGCTCCGGGGTGGGTCCGGCACCGCCGGGCGCGCCCACCGCGTAGGGGCTCGCCATGAACGTGGCCGGGGCGCTGGTCGGTGGCGGCCCGGACGGCGGGCTCATTCCGGCGGTCGGGGCCGGGGGCGGCGGATCCATGGACGGGAGACCGGTGGGCACCGGAGGCAGCGGGTCCGCGGTCGGCGTGCCGGTGGACACCCCGGCAGCGGATTCAGCAGCAGACAGGCCGGTCGGCACCGCAGGCGCGACATCCGCCGTCGGCGCTCCGGCCGGCCGGGCAGGGAACGGGCCCGGGGCGGGCGGACCGGTGGGCACCGCGGGAACGGATGGCGCAGCCGATGGCCCCGCAAGCGCCGTCGGAGAAGTGTCCGCGAGCGGTAGGCCGGTGGGCGTCGGCCATTCCGACGTGCCGTCGGGGACCGGGGCCTCCGTGGCAGCCGGTTGCCCGGGGAGTGCTCGGAAGAACTCCCCGGCCATCCGGCTCAGCGTCTCCTCGTCCGGCAGCCACGCCGGGGCGGCTTCGTTACCGGTGGGTGAGGGCGTGGTCATGGTTACCGGTAACTCGGGCTGTAGTCATGGAACTTGTCGACCTCGACGTCGTCGAGCACGGCCAGCGCGTCCTCGGTGAGTACCGCGAGCGAGCAGTACAGGGAGATCAGGTAGGAGGCGATGGCGCTGCGGTCGATCTGCATGAAGCGCACCGACAGGCCCATCCCCTGCTCGCCCGAGAGCCCGGGCTGGAACAGTCCGACCACGCCCTGGCGCGACTCGCCGGTGCGCAGCAGGATGAACTTCGTCCTCCCGTTCTCCAGCGGGACCTTGTCCGACGGGATGATCGGCAGTCCGCGCCAGGTCAGGAACTGCGAGCCGAACATGCTCACCGTGGCCGGCGGCACCCCGCGCCGGGTGCACTCCCTGCCGAACGCGGCGATCCCCTCGGGGTGGGTGAGGAAGAAGGCCGGCTGCTTCCACACCTTCGTGATGAGGGCGTCCAGGTCGTCCGGCGTCGGCGGGCCCGCCATCGTGGAGATGCGCTGCGTCTCCGCCGCGCTGGCCAGCATCCCGTACTCCGGGCTGTTGATCAGCTCGCCCTCCTGATGTTCCTTCACCGCCTCGATGGTCAGCCGCAGTTGCTGTGCGGTCTGGTTGTGCGGGCTGGAGTAGAGGTCGGAGATCCGGGTGTGGAGGTCCAGGACCGTCTGGACGGCCTTGAGCCGGTACTCGCGGGGTTCCCGCTCGTAGTCGACGAAGGTGTCCGGCAGCGGCGACTCGTCGTAGTTGTCGCACTCGATGCGCACCGACTCGGGATGAACGACCCTGTTCACCCGGTAGATGCCGGCCTCGACCGGGACCCAGGACATCAGATGCACCAGCCAGCGAGGCGTGATGGAGCTCATCTGGGGAACGGTCTTGGTGGCGTTCGCGAGGGTTCGCGCCGCGCTGTCGCTCACCGACATCGATCGCGACGGTGGATTCACAGCCGTGGTCATGCGGCATCTCCTTTCCGCGCCCGGAGGCCGGGCACGCGTGACGGGGTGGGATCACCGGCGGTCACCGACGGAAAGGTGTGCGGCCGAGATCTCTCGCACCCACTATCGATTCACCGTCGCAGTACGTCCGGTAATGGTCCAATGCGTGTTTTCGAGGCCGTCATCGACGCCGTCTATGATTCGCGAATGATCGACTTGAGTCGGTTGCGTGTATTGGTCGCCGTCGCCCGCGAGGGTTCGATCACGGCGGCCGCCGAGGCACTGCACTACGCGCAGCCGTCGGTGAGCCATCAACTCGCCAAGCTCGAGGCCGAGGTCGGCATGCCGCTGTTGCAGCGGATGGGCCGCGGTATCCGGCTCACCGAGGCCGGCCGACTGCTGGTGGACCGCGCCGAGTCGATCCTCGCGCAGGTCGAGTCCGTGCACGCCGAACTGGACGAGCTGGCCGGACTGCGTACCGGCCGGGTCCGACTGGCCGCGTTTCCCTCGGCGTTGGCCACCCTGGTCCCGCTCGCCGCCGCCCGCGTCCTGGACCGGTATCCCGGCATCGAGCTGACTCTGCGGGAGGCCGAACCGCCGGACGCGCTCAACGCGCTGCGCGACAACGACGTCGACGTGGCGCTGGTCTTCGAGCACGGCGACCCGCCCCGGCGCGATCGCCGCGACACCACCATGACGCCGCTGCTCGACGAACCGTTGTACGTGGTCACCCCGGCCGACCGCTCCTGGGACGGTCCCCCGGCCGAGCTGGCCATCTACGCCGACACCCGGTGGATCGCCGGGTGCGAGCGCTGCCGTGAGCATCTCGTCGCGGCCTGCGGGCGGGCCGGGTTCGAGCCTGTCGTGGAGTTCGAGACCGACGACTACGTGGCTGTGCAGGCGCTCGTCGCGGCCGGGCTCGGCGTGAGCCTGCTGCCCGGACTCACTCTCCTCGCCAACAGACACCCAGGTGTCAGACTCCACCGCATCGACGGCATGCGCAGACAGGTCGTGGCCGCCGTCCACGGCAAACCGCCCGCGTCCCAGCCCGCCCAAGTCCTCCTCGACGCCCTCGCCGCGACCCTCTCCGAACCGGAGTGGCCGTCCTGACGACACACGCGGCTGCCGACGGTCAGGGTCCGGGTGGCCCCCCTCCGCCTACTCGGCTACGGCGCCCCGCCGCCCGCCCCCGAGCGGTCCGCGTGCACGCGTTGCCGTATGCGCCGGTCCCGGTCGTGGCCGTGGTGGGCGAGCATCGCGACGCGGGCCGCCTCGGCGTCCTGGGTGCGGATGGCCTCGGTGACGGCGCGGTGTTCGGCGAAGGCGGCGGTGAAGGTGCCGGCGGCTTCGGGGGTGCGCCAGGGCGCGCTCGTCTTGACCTGCGCGTCGAGGGTCCGCAGGAAGGCGACGACGGTTGCGTTGTGGGCGGCCTGGCGCACCGCGTCGTGCCAGTCGTTCAGGCTCCGCCGGATGTGCGCGGGCTCGTCCAGGGACTCGGCGTGGTCGAGGTGGGCGTCCAGCCGGACCAGGTCGACCGGGCTGCGGCGCCGAGCCGCCGACTCGGCGGCCGTGGCGTCCAACACGGCCTGGATCTCGAAGAGTTCGAGCATCTCCTCGTCCGAGCGCAGGCGCAGGGTGAACCCGCGCCGGGTGGGCACCAGCAGCCCGTCCCGCTCCAGCAGCGCCAGCGCCTCGCGCACCGGGGTGCGGGAGACCGCGAACTCCTCGCTCAGCGCGAGCGGTACGAGGGAGGCGTCCGCCGGGTAGTGCCCGGAGGTCAGCCGTTGCCTGAGGGTGTCGTAGATCGTGTCGCGTGTGCTCTTCATCCGCTTCCTCGTCGTGGGCCCTCCGGGCCCGTCACCAACGGCAGTTCGGGGTGGGCCCGCCACTCGCCGAGCGAGCCGTCGTAGAGGACCACGTCGTCGATGCCGATCTCGCGGAGGGCGAGTGCCAGCCCGGCGGCGTTGATCGCTCCGCCGCAGTACAGGACCGTACCGGCTCCTTGGCGCAGTCCGTGCGACTGCGCCAGGTGGGCGGTGCGTTCGGGGTCGAGCGTGTGGTCCGGGGCGAGCAGGTCGGCGTAGGGCAGGTTCGTGGTGCGGGGGATGTGGCCGGAGCGGGGGCGGGCGGGGTCGCCGAGGTACTCGGTGCGGCGCAGGGCGCAGACGGCGGGGGTGGAGTCGCCGCCGTCGGCGATACGGCGCATCCGGGGCAGGTCCGTGAAGTGTTCGCGGGCCGGGCCGGCGGTGACGTCGCCCGGCGGCAGAGGCGCCTCGCGCCCGTCTGCGACCGGGAGTCGGGCCGCCTCCCACGCGGTGAGTCCGCCGTCGAGGACCCGTACACGCGTGATACCCGCCGAGCGGAGCACCCACCACACGCGGGCGGCCCACGCTCCCGAGAGGCGGTCGTAGACGACGACCTCGGTGTCCTGGCGGATGCCCAACTCGCGTGCGTACGCGGCGATGCGGTCGCTGAACGGGCGGGTGAAGGGGTAGCGCGCCCCGGGGTCGGAGAAGCCGGCGACGAGGTCGGCGAAGTGGGCGCCGGGGATGCGGCGTTCGGTGTGCAGGGCGAGTCCGCTGACGAAGACGGTGGTGCCGTCCGGCTGGGTGTGCCGGTCCACGGTGGCGTCGAGGAGTACGACGTCGTCCAAGTGCCCTTGCAGCCAGGCCGCGTTGACGAGAGCGGAGCCGCTCACGCGCGGCCTCCCGAGCGGGCGCGGTGCCGCCACTCGCCGCGTTCGGGGCGGGCGAGGCCGAGGTTGTCGCGCAGGGTGCCGCCCGGGTAGGCGGTGCGCACCAGGCCGCGTCGGCGCAGTTCGGGGACCACGTGGTCGGCGAACTCCTCGAAGGCGGCGGGGACATGGGTGGCCTGGATCATGAAGCCGTCGGCCGCGCCGGCGTCGAGCCACTCCTCCATGGTGTCGGCGATGTCCGCCGGGGAGCCGATCATGTTCCCCTCGGTGCGGGCGCCGTACCAGCGGCCGATCTCGCGCACGCTGAGCTTCTCGCGTTCGGCGAACTCGACGACCTCGCGGTAGTGGCCCTCGACTCCCACTTCCGTCAGGGAGGGCAGCGGACCGTCGAGGTCGTAGCGGGTGAGGTCCACGTTGACGTGGTAGGCGAGCCGTGACAACCCGGCCTCGGGGTGGACGAGTTCGGTGAACGCCTCGTGCTTGGCGAGCGCGTCCTTCAGGTCGGTGCCCACGACCGTCGTCGCGGCCGGGAGCACCTTGAGCTGCTCGGGGTCCCGGCCGTGCGCGGCGGCACGGGACTTGATGTCGGCGTAGAAGGCGACGGCCGACTCCAGCGACTCGTGGCTGCAGAAGATCACGTCCGCCCAGCGGGCCGCGAAGTCCCGGCCGGCCGGGGAGGCGCCCGCCTGGATGATCACCGGGTAGCCCTGGGGCGGCCTGGGCACGCTCAACGGGCCGCGTACGGCGAAGCGTTCACCCCGGTGGTCCACGGCGCGCACCCGGTCGGGGCGGCCGTAGATCCCGCTGTCCTTGTCGGCGACGATCGCGTCGTCGGCCCAGCTGTCCCAGAGTTGGGCGGTGACCTCCAGGAACTCCTCCGCCCGGTCGTAGCGGGACTGCCGGTCGGGGAGCTTGTCCTGGCCGAAGTTCTGGGCCTCGGCGTCCTGGAAGCTGGTGACCACGTTCCAGCCGGCCCGGCCTCCGACGAGGTGGTCCAGGGTGGCCATGCCCCGGGCCACGTGGAACGGCTCCTGGTATCCGGTGGACACGGTGGCGGCGACGCCGAGGTGTTCGGTCGCGGCGGCCATCAGGGTGATGACCGGGATCGGGTCCAGGCGCGGGGTGCCGGTGCCCCAGGTGACGGCGGGGTCGTAGGAGTCGCCGAGGCCGCGGGGCACGGCGAGGGAGTCGGGGACGAACGCCATGTCGAAGCCGGCGCGCTCCAGGACGCGGGCGATCCGGGTGTAGTGGGCGGCGGTGAGGAAGCCGTCGCCGGCGTCGGGGTGCCGCCAGCCGACGGTTCCCTGGGGCCCCGCGTTGAGGAAGGCGGCGAGGTGCAGGCGAGGGCCGGGGTCCGTGTCGTCGGTCGTCAAGTGGTGCTCCCTGAAAGGTCGTTCGGCTCAGACGGCGAGCAGGGACAGCTCGTCGAGCAGGGCGACGGCGAAGGACCCGGTGCCGGTGGTGCGGGCACCGGCGCGTTCGGCGGCGACGGCGTACGCGGCGTGCGCGACCGCGGTGGCGGTCAGGGCGTCGGGGACGACGGCGAGCGCGCCCGCGATCAGCGCCCCGAGGCTGCATCCGGCGCCGGTCACCTGTGTCAGCCGTGCGTCACCGCCGGGTACGGCCACGGTGCGGGTGCCGTCGGTCAGGTAGTCGGTGGGGCCGCTGACGGCGACGATCGCGCCGGTGCGCCGGGCGAGGTCCTCCACGACACCGATCGCGTCCTCGGAGGAGAGGGTGGTCTCCACTCCCTTGCCGGTGCTGTCGCCGCCCGCGAGCGCGGTCAGTTCGCTGGCGTTGCCGCGGATGACGGTGGGCCGGTACGCCAGCAGGGACGCGACGAACGCGTCGTACTCGACCGCTCCCGCGCCGACCGCGACCGGGTCCAGCACCCAGCGGGTGCCTGCCGCGTGGGCGGTGCGGGCCGCGGCGGTGACGGGTTCGGCGGGGTTGCTGATGAGGGCGGCCGTGTTGATCCAGACGGCGCCCGCGCCGGCCGGGAAGACGGTGGGGAAGTCGGCCGCGGCACCGATGGCGGGGCCGGCGCCGACGGCCAGCAGGACGTTGGCGCTGAGGTTGGCGGCGACGTAGTTGGTGAGGCCGTAGACGAACGGGGAGCCGGTGCGGATGGCCGCGACGCCTTCGGCGACCGACGGGTTCTCGTAGGTGATCTCTTCCATGTATGCAACTGTATGCAGCAGTACTGCCGACCCTCCAAGGCCTTGCGAGCTCATTTCACGAAGGTGCAACAACAGGCCGGGGTGGAGCGGGCGCCGCCGTGGCCGTGACTGCCGGGACTCACCTGCTGTCGGACGGAGGCGGATTCTCCACGCGTGAGAGCCACGTTGTGAGCAGGCCTTCGAGTGCTGTGCTCTCGGCGGACGTCAGCAGGTCCAGCAGGCGGCGTTCGTTGCGCATGTGGTCGGCGAACGCCTCGTCGATCAGTTCGCGTCCGGGCCGGGTGAGGGCGACGATACGGCCGCGCTGGTCGTCGTCGGAACGGCGGCGGGTGACGAGTCCGGCCCGCTCCAGGCGGTCGATCCGCTTCGTCATCGCGCCGGTGGTGACCATGGTGTGCGCGGCGAGCTCGCCGGGCGCGCGCTCGTACGGCTCACCGGCGCGACGCAGTGCGCACAGCACGTCGAACTCCCCCTCACTGAGGCCGTAGCGCCCGTAGACGAGGCAGAGTTCCTCGGTGAGATGGTCGGCCAGGCGGTGCAGCCGGCCGATCACGCCCTGCGGGGAGATGTCGAGGTCGGGCCGCTCGCGGCGCCAGTCGGCCTGGATGCGGGCCACGCGGTCCGGAAGGTGCGGGTCGTCCATGCACACCATAATAGCTTCCCGGGAAGGTATATTGCCTTCCATGGAAGCTAATATGCGATCGGTGGCACTGACCGCCGTCGCACCGGTGGCCTGGGGCACGAACTACTACGTCACCCATGAGTTCCTGCCACCCGACACTCCCCTCTACGGGGCGGCTCTACGGGCGCTGCCCGCCGGTCTCGTCCTGCTGGGCCTGTGCGGGCAGCGACCACGCGGCGCGTGGTGGTGGCGATCCGCGGTGCTCGGACTGCTCAACGTGAGCGTGTTCTTCGTGCTCGTCTACGCCGCCTCCCAACTGCTCCCGACGAGCATCGCCTCGACCGTCATGGCGGTGTCCCCGCTGGCGATGATGCTCATCGCCTGGCCCCTGGTGTCCGAACGGCCCGGCACGGCGCACCTGGCCGGCGCCGCGATCGGGCTCGGCGGCGTCTGCCTCATGCTGCTCACGGGAACGGAGGGAATCAGTGTGCCGGGGGTTTCCGCCTCGGCCGCGGCCGTGCTCGTGTCGTCCTTCGGCCACATCCTGACCAAACGGTGGAACACCGCCGGCACCGACGTACTCGCCTCGACCGCCTGGCAGCTCACCGCCGGAGGACTGTTCCTGCTGCCTGTCGCCGCGGCCGTGGAGGGCCCACCGCCCGCACTCTCCCCATCGGCACTGCTCGCGTTCGGCTATGTCACCCTCATCGCCACCGCGCTGGCCTTCGCCGCCTGGTTCACCGGGCTGCGGCACCTGCCCTCGGGCACGGTGGGCCTGATCGGACTGCTCAACCCCGTCACCGGCGTGCTGCTCGGCACGGCGGTCGCCGGAGACGTACTGACCGTCCAGCAGCTGTGCGGGCTGGCACTCGTCCTGTTCGGTGTCGTCCTGGGCCGACCCGCACGCGCAGGACGGCGCGGCGGCAGTCGGATCCGTCCACGTCCTGTGCCTGACGAGCGTCCCGCCCGCGAGTCCTCCACGTGCGGTCCCGGGTGAGAATCAGGTACGCGGAGGCACCCCGACGGATGACGCTTGCGGGCCCCGGTTGCTCGGAAGAATGACGCCAGGTTTCCATCACGGCCCATCAGGACCCGATGCCCCCGCCCCCGTCGCGAAGTGGCTCGCGCGGGTCTCCTGTTCGGGCAGCAGGGTGGTGGCGGCGTCGACGAACTCCCCGACCAGGCCGGTGGCCCGCCCGGTGGGCCAGGCCGCCGCGACGTGGTTGGGGCCGATGTCCTCGACCGGGATCGCCTCGACGTCGGGTCTGGTGTAGAAGTTCGCGGTGGACGCCGGGATCACGGCGATCCCCTGTCCGCCGGCCACGAGTTCGAGTTTCTCCTCGACACTGTGGATCGCCGGCACCGGGCGGCGCTCACCGGTGCGCAGTTCCACCGCGATGTCACGCCACTCGGGGACGGCGTCGGGGTCCTGGAGGAGGTGATCGGCCGCCAGGTCGGCGACCCGCACGGTCTCCTTGCCGGCGAGGGGATGGGACGAGGCCACCATGACGAGGCGCGGTTCGGTGTAGAGCGGCCTGATCTCCAGGCCCGCCGGGTCGATCGGCAACCGGACGATGCCGACATCCGCGCGGGCGTCGTGGAGCACCTCCACCTGGTCGTGCCAGCCGGTGCGCAGCATCCGCACGTCCAGCCCGGGGTGGCGCTCGCGCAGCAGGCGGACGACGGGCGTCAGCGTGATTCCCGGCATGAACCCGATCGTGAAGCGGGTGACGCTCTCGCCCGCGGCGCGTACCCGCCGCAGCAGTGCGTCCGCGCTCGCCAGCAGGGGCCCGGCGTCGTGGACGAGTTGTTCGCCCGCCGGTGTGAGCACGGTGCTGCGGCGGTCGCGCATGAACACGTCCACGCCCAGCTCGCTCTCCAGCACCCGGATCTGCCGGGAGAGCACGGGCTGGGTGATGTGCAGGCGCTCCGCGGCGCGTCCGAAGTGGAGTTCCTCGGCCACCGCGAGGAAGTAGCGAAGCTTGCGCAGATCGACGTCCATGCGGTTCCTCCGGGTGGTCAGCCGCGCGCGATGGTGGCGAGCGGGTCACCGTGTGTCGGTGCCCAGCCCAGCTCGCGGCGGGCCTTGGCCGAGGTGAGGCGCTGGTCCAGCACGAACGCGTCCGCGACGGGCCCCATCTCGACGCGGGCCTGGTCCAGCGTGATCGAGACCGTCTTTCCGTCGAGTCCGGCACCGCGCGCCGCCGCTTCGGCGACCTGCCTCATCGTCGGGTGGCCCTCGCCGACCCCGATGTAGACCGATCCCGCCTTCGCCGAGAGCGCGGCGGCGTAGAGCGTGGCCATGTCGTCGATGTGCACGAGACCCCACCGGTTGGCGCCGGTACCGATGTATGGAACAGCACCCCTGATTTTACCGGGCGCGATGAAGAAATGTTCGATCAGCCGGTTGTCGCCTCCGTAGAGCAGCCCGGGCTGCACGACGACGGGGCGACCGCCTTCTGCGGCGCGTGCCGAGACCGCGTCCTCGACCGACCTGCGCCATGCCACCACGCCGGGTGGATTCCACGGTGCGCTCTCGTCCCGCACGCCGTCGGTGTCGCCGTAGACCCAGGTGCCGCCGGTGTGCACGTAGGTGCCGCCCCCGACGCCGTCCTGCATGGCCGTGGCCGCGGCGAGATCCATGTCCGCGGAGCTGGCCTGGGCGAGGTGGATCACCGCGTCGGCGCGTGCGGCCGCGTGGTTGAGCACGTCCAGGTCGGCGAGTCCACCGCGCACCTCGACCGCCCCGGCGCCGGTCACGGCCTGTGCCGCCCGCTCGCTGCGCGCCAGCGCCTCCACGGTGTGGCCTCGTCGCACCAGTTCGGCGATCGTGGCCCGGCCGATGTAGCCGGAGCCGCCCGTCAGGAAAATCCTCATGCCGTCCCTCGCTGTTGATCAGGTTCGCTGTTGATCAGGTTCGACTCCACCGTGCGGCCTGGTCGCCGGTCCCGTCCAAGACCTCTTTCGTGCTCTGTGATGCCCGCAGGGCATGACACGTCGCCGGCCGCGTCGATGCCCTGCGGGCATCGCAGGGGACGAAAAGGGTCTTGGACAGCGCGGCCCCGGCAGATCGACAGTGGACGTGCCGCGACAGCGGGCCGGGATCCCGGTTCCTGGCTGTCGCCGGCGTTCCGACCGACAACCCGAGACACATCTCGAACGCCCTCCGGGAGGTGCGACGATGACTCACGTTCTGATCACCGGATCCGCCGACGGCCTCGGCCTGATGGCCGCTCGCCTGCTGATCGGCCAAGGCCACACGGTGACGCTGCACGCTCGCGACACCGCGCGAGCCGCGCATACGCGTACGGTCCTGCCCACTGCCGAGAACGTGCTGGTGGGTGACCTGGGATCCCTCGACGGGATCCGGACGGTGGCCGACCAGGCCAACGCGGCGGGCCGGTTCGACGCCGTCATCCACAACGCGGGTATCGGCTACCGCGAGCCGCGCCGCGTCGAGACCGTCGACGGCCTGTCCCAGCTGTTCACGGTCAATGTGCTCGCGCCCTACCTGCTGACCGCGTTGATGACGCGGCCCGACCGGCTGGTCTACCTCAGTTCGGGCATGGCTCGCGGCGGGGACGCGGACCTGTCCGATCCGCAGTGGAGCGGCCGGCGCTGGAGCGGGGCGCAGGCGTACAGCGACAGCAAGCTGTTCGACGTCCTGCTCGCGTTCGGTGTCGCGCGGCGCTGGCCGGACGTGCTATCGAACTCCGTGGAACCGGGGTGGGTCGCGACCAGGATGGGCGGCCCCGGCGCGCCCGACGACCTGGACCAAGGCCCGGTGACCCAGGCGTGGCTCGCCGTCAGCGACGACGAGGCCGCGCGCGTCACCGGCCGGCACTTCTACCACCAGAAGGAGCGCTACGTACCCGCCGAGGCGCACGAGGCGACGGTTCAGGACGCCCTGCTCGACTACTGCGCCGAGCTCACCGGCACCTCGATCCACGCGTCGAGATGACCCTGCCCGGTCCGGATACGTCCGGCCCTGTCACCCCCAAGTCAAGCCAACCAAAAGGGAGTTCGACGATGTCCGAGGAAATCCTGATCACCGGTGGCCACGTCGTGACGCTCGACGACGCGCTCGGCGATGTGCCCGGTGGTGACGTGCGCGTGCGGGACGGTGTCATCACGCAGATCGGTGTCGGCCTGCGCCCGGGACCGGACACCGAGGTCGTCGACGCGCGGGGCCGGCTGGTGATCCCCGGCCTGATCGACACGCACCGACACGTCTGGCAGGGCGCGATCGCCGGTTTCACCCCGCAGATGACCGGATACGGCTACGGACCGGCGGTACTGACCGGGATCTCCCTCAGGCACACCGCGCCTGACATCTACGCCGGCACGCTGTGGGGAGCGCTCCAGGCGCTGGACGCGGGCATCACCACGATCGGCGACTGGGCCCACGCGCTGCGGTCCGCCGACCACGCCGACGCCAACCTGCGCGGCCTGCGCGAATCCGGAATCCGCGGCCTGTTCTTCTACGGCGGCCCCGGCCCGGCCGGCGACGACCCGAACCCGCCGCACCCGCTGGACGCCCGGCGCGTGCGGGACGAGTATTTCCCCGGCAACGGCGGCACCAGCGGGACCAGCGCCAACGGACGGCTGCGGATGGGGATGGCGCTGCGCGGGCCGTGCTTCACCTCCCCCGAGCGCAACCGCCAGGACTTCGCCTTCGCCCGCGAACTCGGCCTGCCGATCTCCGTCCACGTCGGGATGGCCGGCACCGCGGACGCGATCACCGCGCTACGCCGGGACGGGCTGCTCGGCCCGGACGTCAACTACATCCACGCCAACCAACTGACCGACGAGGAGATGGACTTGATCGCCGCCTCGGGCGGGACCGTGACCATCACCCCGAGCACGGACATGCTGATGCAGTTCGGCACCTACCCGGCCACCGGGCGAGCTCTGGAACGTGACATCGTCTCCGGACTCGGGGTCGACACCATCTGCAGCGCCGGGACCGACCTGTTCTCCGAGATGCGCCTCGCGCTCGCCGCGGAACGCTCGCGCGCCAACGCCGAGGCCCTCGCCCGCAACGAGCTCGTGCACGAGGTCGCCCTGCACCAGCGGGACATGCTGCGGCTGGCCACGCTCGGCGGTGCCCAGGTACTCGGTCTCGCCGACGAGACCGGTTCGCTCACCCCCGGCAAGCAGGCCGACATCACCGTCGTCGACCTGCGCTCGCCCCACCTGGACGGCTTCGGCGACCCGGTCGCGATGCTCGTCCTCGGCGCCGGGCCGGCCGACGTCGAGACAGTCCTGGTCGGCGGAGAATTCGCCAAACGCGACGGCACCCTGGTCGGGACCCACGCGGTCAAGGCACAAGACCTGATGCACGAGACACAGCACCGGCTCCGCGCCTGAGACCACGCCTTGGTCTCCGGCGACGCAGGATCGTCAGTGGCGACCAGTGCGGCGCCGGGGCGGCGGCCACGCCGTCCTCGATGAGCCGGGCCGCCTCGGAGACGACCTCCGGTGCCAGGTGCGGGCTCTGGAGGGGTTAGCGGATGATCCCCAGCGGGGAGCTCGCGGCCATCAGCACCTGGACACCGTCGGACTCGGTGAACTCACCTGAGGCGTCCAGGAGTTCGGTGCGTCCGGCGCCCACGGGGCCGTGCGGGGTGACCACGCCGCCCCGGCCGTTCCGGCAGAGTTCCCACGCGGCCTGAAGCCGGCCGGTCTCGCGCCGGCGTCCGGGGTGGCGGTTGCCTGCTGGACCTGGCCCCCGGCTAGCAGGGCGGCCCGCTCGACCTCGAGGTAGGCGCGGAGTCCCGGCCGGGGATCGGGGGCCGTGTCGAGCAACTGCGCAGGTTCTTCAGGGGACTTACCGTTCCTGCGGGCTGCGGTCGTCGTGGTGGTGGTCATCTCGGGAACTCCTCAACGGCGGGGATGCGGGGGTCGGCGTACGGGATGAGGTGGCGGGCCGGCGCAGCCGTGACAGCACCAGAGCCACGGCGAGCAGGCCGGCGCAGACGCAGGAGGCCAGCGCGTAGGCGGCCCGCGGGGAGCCGGTGGCGGAGTGCAGATAGACCGCCGAGACGGCGCTGAGGCAGACGGCCGCCGCGATGCGCTGGGCCATCTGCAGGATGCCGCCGCCGACTCCGGCGGCCTGCGCCGGGGCGTGCTGGAGCACCTGTGTCTGGTTGGGCGAGACGGCGAGGCCGCCGCCCGCGCCGGAGAGCAGTTGCGTGGCGGCGAACGCCAACGGCAGCCCCGCGGCCGGGAGATGGAGCGCGGCCACCGATCCGGCCAGGGCTGCGCAGATGCCCAGGATCAGACCGGCGTCCACCGTGCGCGGCCCGATCCGCCGGACCACCCGCCAGGCCAGCGCCGAGGAGACGCCCATCGCGATCGCCGAGGGGAGCGCGATCGCCGCCGTGAGCAGGGCCGAAAGGCCGAGCCCGTCCTGGAGGAAGACGGTGAGCACGAGGGACGCGGCGAGCGAGGACCCGAACTGGGCCATGGCGACCGCCGTACCCAGCATGTACGGCTTCGACGACCTGAGCGCCGGGTGGACCAGCGGTGCCCGCCCCCGGCGTGCCCGCGCACGCTGCTGCACGGTGAAGACGCCGGCCAGGGCGCACACACCGGCCGCCCACAGGAGTGCCGCTCCCCCACTGCCCGGTGTGCGGATGAACGGCACCATCAGCGTCAGGGTGCAGCCGCAGGCCAGGGCGAGGCCGAGGGGGTCGAGCCGGGAGTCGCGGGCGGTGCGGCGGGGCGGCGGCAGCCAGCGGGCCGCGAGGATCAGGGTCACCACGGCGAACGGTGCGCTCAGCAGGAGGCAGTACCGCCAGCCGGCATCGGGACCGAGTCCGGCGACGAGCGCGCCACCGAGCGGCGGCCCGAGAGCCGTCGCCACACCGGACGTCACCGCGTAGAGGCCGAGCGCACGGCCCCGGTCCAGTCCGTGGAAGACGTCCTGAATGGTGCCGATCACCTGGGAGTTGACGAGCCCCGCCGCGGCGCCCTGCACCAGCCGCGCGCCGATCACGGTCCCCGGACCGCCGCCGGTCGCGGCCGCCACCCCCGCCAGGAGGAAGACGGCCACGCCGGCGATGAAGAGCCGCTTGCGTCCGTGCAGATCGCCGAGACTGCCTCCGGGTACGAGGGCCAGTCCGAAGGCCAGTGAGTAGCCGGCCACGATCCACTGCACGTCGGCCGCGCCGGCCCCGAGCGAGTGCCGCATGCTGGGGACGGCGATGTTCAGAACTGCCTGGTCCAGCAAGGTGGTTGCCCCTGCGGACATGCACACCAGCAGTACGCGCCGGGCGGCGCGGTCCTCTCCCGGGAGCATTCAGGCGTGCCGCTCCGTGACGCCGGCGTCCGGCTCCACACCGAGGACCTTGCGGTAGACGCGCTCACCGTCGCCGTAGTCGTCGACGGCGTAGTGCCAGGTCGCCCGGTTGTCCCAGAGGACGAAGTCGCCGGGCCGCCAGCCGAAGCGGATCGTGTAGTCGGGCGAGGAGGCGTGCCGCAGCAGATGGTCGAGGAGCACCTTGCTCTCCGCCGGGGTGACTCCGGTGAGTCGCCTGGCCGAGCTGCTGATGAAGAGGCCCTTGCGGCCGGTGGTGGGGTGGGTGAGGACGACCGGGTGCTCGACGGGTTCGCCGGGAGCGTCCTTCCTGCTGCCCTGCGCGTAGTTCTCGGCGTTGCCGGTGTAGAGGGCGCCGACCGACTCCAGCAGCACCTTGAAGGGTTCGGACAGGCCGTCGTACGCGGCCTGGAGGTCCGCCCACAGGGTGTGGCCGCCCACCTCCGGCACCACCTCGTAGGTCAGGGACTCGATCGCGAACACGGGGTCGCGCCAGAGCCCGCCGATGTGCCAGGTGCTGGCCTTGCCGGTCTGCCTGACGTCGTACGGGTAGACCAGCGGGTTGTCCGGGTGCTTCACGGCGGTCGGGTGGTCGAAGGGCCGCGCGAAGATGCCGACGGCGGCCACCTGCTGATCGGGCGTCAGGTGCTGGCCGCGGAACACGAGGACCTTGTACTCACGGAAGGCCCGGCGCAGTTCCTCGGCGGTGGCGTCGTCGACGGGCGCGCTCAGGTCGACGCCGGAGATCTCGGCGCCGAAGAGCGGGCCCGCCCTGAGGATGTCGAGAGGGGCGACAGTGGTCATGGCGTTCTCCTCCGTGTACGGCGGGTGCGTGGCGGAAGCGGAGTCAGCTGACGGATCGTCAACTTCTGGTCGGGGGCGGCCGACCCGGGCACGGCAGAGCGCACGGGCGACCCAACAGCCG
Source organism: Streptomyces sp. N50 (assembly GCF_033335955.1). Classification (GTDB taxonomy): domain Bacteria; phylum Actinomycetota; class Actinomycetes; order Streptomycetales; family Streptomycetaceae; genus Streptomyces. Next base: position 9,743,249 of record NZ_CP137549.1, on the reverse strand, counting down.
TGGGAGAACGGTCAGTCGCCGACCGGGCGGAGAGGTGAACCGGGAGTGGGTCAGGTGCGGGAGGGACGGGATCGCGGTCGTTGCCCGAGGGTCAACGACAGATCTGGTCGAACTGGTCGGCCCGGCGGCTCACCCAGAACGGGTCGAGCAGCACCGTGTGCGCCTGGCCAGTGGTCTCCATGAGCGGATCAAAGCACACGCCTGCGGGTGCGTCCACCGCGAGTCTGACGGATGAGACGACGACCGGGCCGCGCCCCGGCGGGACACGGGCGGTCGTCGCACCACGCCCACCGGGTGCCGCATCACCGCGTCGAACAGGTGCTCAGGGTGTCGGGCACGGCGATGTCCGGCTGCGTACGGACCCTCGGCGTCGGCGGTGTCAGGATCCGGCAGAGGCATCGCTCAAGGAGCCGTCGAGGCCGAGGAGTTGGCCGACCAGGACGCCGAACCGCAGGTCGAGCCCGTCGGCGAGGCGGTCGCGTATCTCCGTCAACCCCCGGATGCGGGCGTCGAGTTCGGCCAGTCGCCGGATGGCCACCTGCGGGACGACGCACGTCTCCGCGTAGGGACCCGTGTGGACCCGTGGCACGTCCGGGCGGTCGGGCAGCGCGTCGAGGATGTCGATGAGGAGACGCACGTCGCCGATGGTGAGGCCGGAGTCCAACAGCTCGCGGACGGCGTGGAGTCGGCGTACGTCCTCCTCACCGTACTCCCGCTGTCCCGACGCCGTACGCCGTGCCGTGACCAGGCCGCGCTGCTCGTAGTAGCGCAGGGTGCGGGTGGTGACGCCCAGGGCTGCCGCCGCGTCGCCGATGCGCATCCGTCCTCCAGGAGTTGGGCGGCCGACGACTACAACTCCACGACCACCGTGCCGATGTGGTGTCCTTCGAGCAGTTCGATCAGGTCGCGGGGTGCCTGGTCGATTCCGGACAAGCGGGTGTGCGGGACGGTGACCGCGCCCTCGCGGAGCCAACGGCCGAACGTCTCCGGGTATTCCGCCAGCGCGTCCCGGTGGCGCGCGCCGCTGATGCCGCGGAGCTGGATGCCCCGCACGATGAGCGCGTAGGTGTCGATCTCGACGGGTGCCGTGCTCTCGCCGGACACCTGTGCGGAGAGCGCTCCGATCAGTCCCACCCGGGCACCTGGACGGGCCAGGGCCAGCGCGGCCCGCAACTGCTCGCCGCCGACGTTGTCCACGACCGCGTCGATGCCGTCCGGTGCCGCCTTGCGCAGTTGTTCCTCGATGGGTTCGGCGCCGCGCAGCACGACCGCGTCGTAGCCCAGTGTCTCGATCAGGTAGTCGGCCTTGTGCTGGGAGCTGGTGCTGCCGATGACGCGGCCGGCTCCGCGCTGCCGGGCGAACTGCCCGGCCAGGGTGCCGAGTCCGCCCGCCGCGCCGGAGACGAACACCGTGTCCCCGTCGCGTACTTCGGCCCCCGGACGACGCCGATCCAGGCCGACGCCCCCTGCGAGAGGTACGCCACCGGGTCCGGCAGGACCGTCAGGTCGACGGGTTGCAGCGCGTCCGACTCCAGCACGGCGTACTCGCGGAACCCCGCCCGGTGCGACACCAGATCACCGGGGCGCAGGTTCCCTTCCCCGGGGGCCGTGACCACCTCGCCGACGGCCGGAGCCGACAACGGACCGCCGACCTCGAACGACGGCATCGGCAGCCCGGCCTGTTCCCCCATCAGGGTGCGCAGTGACGCCGCGACGCTCATCAGGCGGTTGCGGACCAGTACTTGTCCGGGTCCGGGTTGCGGGACGGGGACCTCCGCCACGGTGAAGTGGGGGGTTTCCAGGGCGCCTTGGGGACGGGAGGCGAGACGGACCTCGCGATGCGTGGCGGGGATGTTCGACGGTGACATCTGCGGGCTCCTGACGGATTGCCGGAGCGCCGCACGGCTTGTGCGGCGCCCGTCGACCGTAAAAGTTGACGCGCGCGTCAAGGGCAAGCCGGAGCGGAGCGTCCGGTCGATGCCGCTCGCCTGCCTGTACCTGCCATTGACGTATGACGAAGTCGCTCCGTACGATCGCGACCGGCATCGAGTGTCAGCGTCAAGCCCTGGCTTGCTGACCGGCAACCCTCCGACGCGGTGGGGTGCTCCAGGTGAAAGCCCGGCGGGATCAGTGACGATCTCCGCAAGCGTGGGGCCCTTGGCCGGGGTCGGAGACGGGGAGGACGGTCGTGCGGCACAGCAGTGACCCGAGTGTCTCCATCGCCTCCCTGACCGCCGCGACCGTCTTCTCCCGGCTCTCCCGCCGCCGCCACATCGACCTGCAGCGCTTCACCAGCTGTCTGTGTCGCGCCTGACCGCCTTGACCACGTCCGTCTGACGTCTGTCGCGGCCCGTAGGCATCTCCCGCAGCCTCCAGCGGTCCTGTCCGTGTTCACGGACAGCATCCGCGGCCGCCGCGCCACCTTCCCGTTCGACTCCCCCAACCGCACTGCCCGTCCTCGGCGTTGAGCCGACCGGAGCGGCACGCCCGCGCGCGCAGCCGTGATCCGCGGGGCACCCCCATGCGTAGTGACACGAGTAGGAGCACCCTCCGTGAGAGCACATCCGGACATCCGCCCCACCCGATGGGCGGCCCTGACCGCCCTCCTGACCACGAGCGTCCTGCTCACCGCCTGCGGGTCCGGCGGCAGCGGCGGCTCGGACGGCGGCAGCGGCCCGGCCAGGTCCGGTGGCACCCTGACCTTCGCGGTGGGTTCCGACGCCGGCTGCGTGGATCCGCAGCAGGTGGCCAGCAACGACACCATCTACTCGGTACGTCAGGTCGTGGACTCCCTCACCGACCAGGACCCCGCTACCGGCAAGATCGTGCCCTGGCTGGCGAAGAGCTGGGACATCAGCGCCGACGCGACGACGTTCACCTTCCACCTCAGGTCGGGTGTCACCTTCAGCGACGGATCGAAGCTGACCGCTCAGGTGGTCAAGGACAACTTCGACGCGGTGCCGAAGCTCGGCGCGCTCGGGACCCTCGCCGAGGGCTATCTGAGCGGCGTCAAGAACACCACCGTGGTCGACCCGCTCACCGTCAAGGTGACCTTCCAGCAGCCCAACGCCCAGTTCCTGCAAGCCACTTCGACGCACTCGCTGGGCATCGAGTCCTCGGCGAGCGTGAGGAGGACCCCGCAGCAGAAGTGCAGTCAGGGAGTGGTCGGCTCCGGGCCCTTCGTGCTCAAGCAGTACGTGCAGAACCAGTCGATCACGCTCGCCAAGCGCACCGGGTATGCCTGGGGTTCCTCGCTGTGGCACAAGAGCGGCGAGGCCTACCTGGACAAGGTGGTCTTCAAGGTCGTGCCCGAGGCAGGGGTGCGGGCCGGCAGTCTCCAGTCCGGGCAGGTGGACGCGATCAGCAGCGTCGGCAAGGCCAACGAGCCTGCCCTCAAGGGCGGTCAGGTCACCCTCCAGCGACGGGCCAACCCCGGCGTGGTGTTCGGCCTGGCCTTCAACAACTCGCGGCCGGCCCTCAAGGACGCGCGGGTGCGCCAGGCCATCGGGTTCGCCATCGACCGCAAGCAGATCGCCGACACCGTGTTCCCGACCGGGACCCAGCCCGCGACCAGCGTCCTGGCGCACACCACACCCGACTACGCGAACCTCTCCGCGGACCTGACGACCGACGCGGCCAAGGCGAAGTCCCTGCTGGACGCGGCCGGTTGGAAGACCGGCGGCGACGGCATCCGCACGAAGGGCGGGAAGAAGCTGAGCCTGACGGTCGACTGGATCCCCAACTCGGCCACCAACCAGCCCGCGTTGGAGCTGATCCAGCAGCAACTCAAGGCCGTCGGAGTCAGCCTGACGCTCAAGCAGCTCCAGGTCACCCAGCTCGCCCCGACGCTTCAGTCGGGTGACTACGACGCCGCGTGGGGCAACGTGACCCGGGCCGACCCGGACATCCTGCGCAGCTCCTTCTCCACCGAGCTGGCCAACTTCTACCGCGTCCCGGTGGGCCCGCTGGACACCCCGCTGACCCAGCAGGCGGCGACCACGGACACCACGAAGCGCGGCCAACTGGTCGAGCAGGCACAGCAGTTGCTCGTGCGGAACGCCTACTACGCTCCGGTGGTCGAGCTCCAGACCCAGATCGGCGTGGCGAAGAAGGTCCACAACCTGAACTTCGACGCCTCCAGCCGGATCCAGCTCCACGACACCTGGATCGGCTGACCCGTGCGCCGCTACGCGATCAAACGGCTCGCCCAGGCCGTCGGGGTGCTGTGGGCGGCCTACACGGTGTCCTTCCTGATCCTCGACTTCCTGCCCGGCGATCCGGTCACGGCGATGGCCGGTGCCGGAATGGACTCCGGGCAGGTCGATCCGGCCCAACTCGCCGCACTGCGCCACGAGTACGGCTTCGACAAGCCGATCCTGGTGCAGTACGCGGACTATCTCGGCAAGGCGGTCCGCGGGGACTTCGGCGACGCGGTCTCCACCGGCCGGCCGGTGACCTCGACGCTGGCCGACGCGCTGCCCCAGACACTCCAGCTGACCGGTGCCGCGCTGCTGCTCGCGGTGGTCCTCGGCGGCGGTCTGGCGGTGCTGGCGACCTACACCTCACTGCGCTGGCTGCGCCAACTGCTGCTGTCGTTGCCGCCGTTGGGAGTCTCGGTACCGACGTTCTGGATCGGTCTGCTGCTCGTCGAGATGTTCTCCTTCCGGCTGCACTGGTTTCCCGCGTTCGGCAACGACGGGCTGCGGGGGCTGGTGCTGCCGGCCGTGACCCTGGCGATTCCGACCGGCGCGCAGGTCGCGCAGGTACTGGCCAAGAGTCTGCTCACGGCACTGGACCAGGCCTATGTGGAGACCGCCCGCGCCAAGGGCGCCGGCCGATGGCGGGTGCATCTGCGGCACACGCTGCGCAACGCGTCGCTGCCCGCGCTCACGGTCGTAGGGCTGCTGGTGGGGCAGTTGATCGCCGGTTCGGTGGTCGTCGAGACGGTGTTCTCGCGTGACGGCCTCGGCCGGGTGACGGCCGCCGCGGTCACCGCCCAGGACATCCCGCTGGTCCAGGGGGTGGTGGTGTTCGGAGCGCTGATCTTCGTGGTGACGAACCTGGTCGTCGACCTCGTGTATCCGCTGCTGGACCCGCGGATCGTCGTGGCATCGGGCCGGAAGGCGGGACTCGCATGAGCCAGGAACTGATCGCCGGCCCCACCGGCGCCGCGCTCGGCCTCCCGGCCCGGCCGGTCGAACCGGAAGGCGGCCCCGGACCGGGGCGCCGCGTCGACCTGCGGCGCGTCCGCAGGTTCCTGGTGCGCCGCCCGGGCCTGCTGCTGTCCGTCCTGATCGTCGTCCTCGTGGTGCTGGCCTCCTTCTGGCCGGACCTGTTCACCGCGAAGGATCCGCTGCGGGGCGTGCCGTCGGAGAACTTCCGCGGCCCCAGCGGCGCGCACTGGTTCGGCACCGACGAACTGGGACGCGACGTGTTCTCCCGGGTGGTCCACGGCGCCCAACTCTCCCTGAAAGCAACGCTGCTCGCGGTCGCGGTCGCCTTCGTGCTGGGCAGTCTGATCGGTCTGGTCGCCGGTTTCGTCGGCCGCTGGGTCGACGACGTGCTGATGCGCTTCGTCGACGTGCTGCTGTCGATCCCGGCACTGTTCCTGTCCCTCGCCCTGGTCACCGCGCTGGGATACGGCACGGTGAAGGTGGCGGTCGCGGTCGGGATCGCCAGCGTGGCGAGCTTCGCGCGGGTGACCCGCGCGGAGGTGCTGCGGGTGCGGCAGGCGGTCTTCGTCGAGGCCTCGCGCTCGTGCGGGTCCCGCTGGTACTCGGTGCTGGGCCGGCACGTCCTGCCCAACGCGGCGGGCCCGGTGATCGTCCTGGCCACCCTCGACCTCGGCTCCTCGATCCTCGCCGTCTCGGCCCTGAGCTTCCTCGGCTACGGCGCCCCGCCGCCGGCACCGGAGTGGGGCACGCTGATCTCGGACGGCCGCAACTACCTCGCCAACGCCTGGTGGTTGACCGCACTGCCCGGTCTGGCGATCGCCGCGACCGTGCTGGCCACCAACCGCATCGCACGCGCCCTGGACGGCGAATGGTCCCGGCAGCGATGACCGACCCTGTCACGAACAACCCTGGAACGGGTGAGGACTTGACGACAACACCGAGCACCGAACCGAACGGGCAGGGACCGCTCGAGATACGCGGCCTGTCGGTGTCGTACCGCACCCGCGGTACCACCGTGCGGGCGGTGCGGGACGTCGACCTCGACGTGCGGCCGGGTGAAGTGACCGCGGTGGTGGGCGAGTCGGGGTCCGGCAAGAGCACCACCGCGCACGCGATCACCCGCCTCCTGGCGCCGAACGCCACCATCGACAGCGGCACGATCCGCTTCGGCCGGCACGACCTCACGGAACTGTCGGAGGCGGAGCTGCGCACGGTGCGCGGCGCGCAGATCGGCCTGGTCCCCCAGGACCCGTCCGTGTCGCTCAACCCGGTCAAGCGCGTCGGCGAACAGGTCGCCGAGGTCCTGCGCATCCACGGGCTCGCGACCCGCCGCTCCGCGCCGTCGGAGTCAATCGGCATCCTGGACCGGGCGGGGCTGCCCGACGCGGCCACCCGGGCCCGGCAGTACCCGCACGAACTGTCCGGCGGAATGCGGCAGCGCGCGCTGATCGCCATCGCCATCGCGGCGAACCCGAAGCTGATCATCGCGGACGAACCGACCAGCGCGCTCGACGTCACCGTGCAACGCGTCATCCTCGACCATCTCCAGGGCCTCACCGAGGAGTTGGGCACGGCGATCCTGCTGGTGACCCACGACCTCGGAGTCGCCGCCGACCGGTCCCAGCGCCTGGTGGTGATGTCACAGGGGCGGGTCGTGGAGGCCGGTCCGACGCGAGAAGTCCTGGCCGACCCCCAACACGAGTACACACAGCGGCTGTTGGCGAGCGCGCCGAGCCTGGCCACCGCCCGCGCGAGTTTCCCCGCCACCGCACCCGCTGCCACCGGGGGGACTCCACTGGTCGAAGTCCGCAACGCCGTCAAGGAGTTCCGACTCCCCCGCGCGGACGGCCAGTCCCGCACCCTGCGCGCGGTGGACGACGTCAGCTTCACCCTGCACCGCGGCCGAACCCTGGCGCTGGTCGGCGAGTCCGGTTCGGGGAAGTCCACCACGGCCCGGCTGGTGCTCCGCCTGACCGACGCGACCGATGGACACATCCTCTTCGACGGCGCCGACGTCACCACCGCCCGGGGCGCTCGGGCCCGTCAACTCCGCCGCCGGGCCCAGCTCGTCTACCAGAACCCGTACGCGTCCCTCGACCCCCGCTTCTCCATCGGCGAGGTGATCACCGAGCCGCTGCGCGCGTTCAAGGTCGGCGACCGCGCCTCCCGCCTCGAACGAGCCCGCGACCTGCTCGACCGGGTCGCGCTGCCCGCCTCGACGCTGGAGCGCCGTCCGGCGGAGCTGTCGGGCGGACAGCGCCAGCGCGTGGCGATCGCCCGCGCCCTCGCCCTCTCGCCGGACCTGGTGGTCTGCGACGAGCCGGTGTCCGCGCTCGACGTCTCCGTCCAGGCCCAAGTCCTCGGCCTTCTCGCCGAGTTGCAGGCCGACACGGGAGTGGCGTACCTGTTCATCTCGCACGACCTGGCCGTCGTACGGCAGATCGCACACGAGGTGGCGGTCATGCGGGCGGGCCGCATCGTGGAAGTCGGCGCGCCCGAGGACCTCTTCACACACCCCGGGCACGAGTACACCCGCGAGCTGCTCGCGGCGATCCCCGGCCGCCGGGACGACCACGACCTGAGGACGCGGACCGCATGACCATCACCTCCCTCGCCTTCCTCACCCCGGGCGACTTCGCCGACGACGACCCCTGCACCGGCCTGGAGGAGACACTCCAACTCTTCGAGTACGGCGAGCGGTTGGGCTACGACGGCGCCTGGATCCGGCAACGCCACCTCGAACACGGCGTCGGTTCGGCCGCGGTGTTCCTGGCGGCTGGTCGCGGAACGGTTCACCAATCCGACGGTGCCGGGCGGCCGGCGGTACGAGGACCACCTCGCCGCGGCCGACGCCTCTCCGTTCGCCCATGCCGAGACCGTGGACCATCTCACCCGCAGACGTGACGCGATCATGAAGCGCGCGAGCGACCCCAAGGTCCTGCACACGCAGACCTCGACGGAGTACTGGCAGCGCCGGGGCTGCCTGACGCACACCACAACTGACGGGCAGGACCTGGGATTTCCGCCGAACGTGCGCGGCTACCTGTGGTCGTCCGGCCAGCATGTGGCCGATCCGACGGCGGGGGCGCCCACGAAGGGGGATCTGCGACCACCTGCGGAACGTGGTCGCCACGTCAGCGCTGTCCCGTGCCGTCCTGGACGCGCTGGACGCCTGGGTGAGCGAGGGCGTGGAACCGCCGCCGAGCGCGGTGCCCACCGTCGCCGACGGCACGCTGGTGACGATGGAGGAGTGGTCGCGGCAGTTCCCGGCGGTGCCGTCGGCGCTACGGCCGTACAGCCCCGACGAGTTGTACGCCGTGGACCGTTCGACCGTCCCGCCGGTCGCCGACCGCTCGCGCCGGTACACGGTGCTGCTCCCGGCCGTCGACGCCGACGGCAACGAGACGGCGGGCGTGCGGGCTCCGATGGTGTCCGTTCCGCTCGGCACCTACACGGGCTCGAACACCCGTGCCCCCGGCCAAGGGCACGGCGCTCTGCACGAGTTCAGCGGTTCCACGTTCCCGTTCGCCGCCACGAAGGACGAGCGCCTGATCACCGGCGATCCGCGCCCGAGCGTGGCGGAACGCCATGGCGACGCGGCCGGCTACGTCGCCCGGATCAGAGCCGCCGCCGAGCAACTCGCGGCGCGTCGGCTGCTGTTGGACGAGGACGTCGAACGCGCGGTGCGCGCGGCCGCAAGCTGGTCGGCTCCCCGTCACGACGTCGAGTCGCCCTGACGCTCCGGGGCGGGCCCGGCATGGCCCCCGCCGCTCGGCGTGACACGACGTACGCGCGTTCCGGCCCGGCGCCGAGCGTCAGTCGGCGGCGTACGCCCGCAGGAAGGTGTCGACCGCGGACTGGGCCAGGGCGCGCATCTCGGCCGTGGTCACCTTGCGGGTGCCCAGCCGGGAGCGTGTCTCCAGCGGGCCGGTGACCAGGGCGAGCAGTTGCTCGGCGGCGACAGCCGGATCGCAGGGGCGCAGACGCCCCGACACGGTGAGGCGGGCGAGCCGGTCGGCCATGGCCTCGGCGATCCGCACCGACGTGCATCCCTGCACCACCTCGATGAGATCGGGGAAGCGCGCCACCTGCGCGTAGGTAAGCCAGCGCAGGGAGCGGGAGCGTCGGTCGCAACAGGAACGGACGAGCTGGTAGGCGACGTCGTTCAGCGTCGCGCGCAGATCGTCCCCGGGGCCGCGCATGCGGTCGAGTACGGCGATGTTGGTGTCCATCACGGCCTGTGCGGTCGCCGTGAGGGTCGCCCGGAACAGGCTCTCCTTGTCCGTGAAATGGCTGTAGACCGTCGGCTTGGCGACACCCGCCCGCTCGGCGATCTCCTGCACGAGGGCCTGTACGTAGCCGCGCTCGGCGAAGACCTCGAAGGCCGCGTCGAGGATCGCCTGGCGCTTGTCCACGCGCCCGCGCGGGGACGTGCGTGATGCCGTTGCCGCTGCTGATGCCATGGGCCCAGGGTAGTCCGCGGCGCCGGGAATCGAACCCGTGGATCCATTTTTCCGAACTCGACCCGTACCGAACCCAAGGGATTGAAAAATTGAACCTGCTGGTTCAGTATTGAACCCACTGGTTCAGTTTGAGCAACTCACTCGGGAGACACGGATGACCGCCCCCTCGGAAGACAGTCTCGATCCGGCGTTACGGCGGATGATCGGCGTGATCCTCATCGGCGGGATCATGGGCATCCTCGACGGTTCGATGACCGCCGTCGCCGTGGACACCCTGTCCTCCCGCTTCGACGCCTCGTTGAGCACCACCGGCTGGGTGTCCACCGGCTATCTGCTGGCTCTGACCGTCACCATTCCCGTCACCGCCTGGGCGGTGGAGCGGGTCGGCGGCCGACGGCTGTGGCTGTCCGGCCTGGTGCTGTTCATGGCCGGGTCCATCGCCTCGGGGCTCGCCTGGAACATCGGCAGCCTCATCCTCTTCCGCGTCGTCCAGGGCTTCGGCGCCGGAATCCTCGACCCGCTGATGCTCACCCTCCTGGCCCGCGCGGCCGGGCCCGCCCGGATCGGACGGGTGATGGGGGTCATGGGCATCGTCGGCTCGACCGGCCCGGTCCTCGGACCGATCGTCGGCGGCGCCATCCTCCAGGGACTCGACTGGCGCTGGATGTTCTTCGTCAACGTCCCCATCGTCGTCGTCGCCTTCGTCCTTGCCCGGCGCACCCTGCCGACCGACCGGCCGGAAGCACTGACCGCGGCCGGCCGCCTGGACCTCGTGGGCTTCGCCCTGATCGGTCCGGGCGCGGCGGTCGGCGTGCTCGCCCTGTCCGAGGTCGCCCAGCGGGGCTCGTTCGGCGCCTGGCAGGTGCTGCTGCCGCTGGCCGTCGCCGCCGTCCTGCTCGCCGGGTACGCCGTTCACGCGCTGCGCGGCCGCGGGGCTCCGCCCCTGATCGACCTCCGGCTGTTCACCCGGCGCAGTTTCAGCGCCAGCGTCATCGCGGCCGGCGTGCTCGGGCTCGCCACGTTCGCGAGTATTTTCGTGATCCCGCTGTACTACCAACAGGTGCGCGGTTACGGCGTGTTCGAGTCCGGACTGCGGCTGGCGCCGTTCGGGGTGGGCTCCGCTCTGGTGATGCCGCTGGCCGGACGTCTCTCCGACCGGTGGGGCTCGCGCAACCTCGCCCTGACCGGCGCCGCGATCGCGCTGCTGAGTTCGCTCGCGTTCAGCCGGTTCGACGCCCAGACCGGTCAACTCTGGCCGCTGCTCGCCGCGTTCACTCTCGGTATCGGGACAGGATCGGCCGGGGCGCCGGTGATCGGATCGGTGTACCGGACACTGCCCGGACACCTCGTACCGCAGGGCAGCTCGGTGCTGTACATGCTCAACCAGCTGGGCGCGTCGATCGGCATCGCCGTCGTGGCACTGCTGATGCAGAACGCCGGTGGCGATCCCCGCTCCGGCTTCCAGCACGCCTACCTGGCCGTCGTGGCGGCCCTGGCCGTCATGATCGTCGCCTGCCTCTTCGTCCCGGGCCGCGTGGCCGTGGCCCCGCAGGAGCAGCCGGGCGAACCGACGTCGGACCATGCGGGTGCCCGGGTCGGCCACCCGGAGAACGTCGAGCAGGCGTGAACGACCGCAGGCCGTGGAAGAGGTGATGGCTCTGTCCGAGCAGTGGATCGAGATCCTGCTGGCGCCCGAACGCGACCGTCTGACCGTCGCGGAGGTCTGTCGCCGCCACGGGATCTCCCGCAAGACGTTCTATGTCCGCCTCGCCCGCTACCGCGCCGAGGGACCGGCCGGCCTGGCGCCCCGCTCACGCCGGCCGAAGAACTCCCCGGCCCGTACCGCGCAGGACATCGAGTCACTCGTCGTGCGCATCCGCGACGAGTACCCCCGATGGGGCGCCCGCCGTATCCACAACGAGCTCGTGCGGCGCGGGGCGGCCGGCGTACCGGCCGTGTCGACCGTGCACGCGATCCTGATCCGGCACGGGCTGCTGCCCGGGAACGCGGGCGGCTGAGCGAAGCGGCGGGGCGGGGTGTCCTGGGACGCCCCGCCCCGCCGTCGTGGGTCCCGCTACCAGGTCACCGGCAGCCGCGTCACGCCGAACACCAACGCGTCGTCCCGGTACTCGACGCTGTCGAAGTCGACGGCGAGCCGCAGCCCGGGAAGGCGGCGCAGCAGCGCCGGCAGCGCGATCTGCAGCTCCAGGCGCGCGAGTTGCTGACCGATGCACTGGTGGGCGCCGTAGCCGAAGGCCAGATGGGCGACGGGCGGTCGGGCGACGTCGAGGCGGCCCGGTTCGCCGGGGACCAGTTCGGTGCCGTGGTGGGCGGCGAGCGTGGACAGGAGCACCCGCTCCCCCGACTTCACCGTGTACCCGCCGAGGTCCAGGTCCGCGTCGGCCTGACGGACCAGGGGCGGAGCCACCGTCAGCAGCCGCAGCAACTCCTCGACGGCCCCCGCGGTGAGGGACTCCTCGTCCCGTACCAGGGCGAGTTGGTCCGGATCACGCAGCAGGGCGAGCGTGCTCAGCCCGATCATGCTGGTCACCGTCTCGTGACCGGCGACCAGGATGCTGTTGCCCATGCCGATCAGTTCGTCGTCGCTCAGCTCGCTCCCGTGTCCGCGGATCAGGTCGCCGAGGATGTCGTCCCCCGGCCTGTCCCGTTGGCGCCGGATCAGTCCGGCCATGTACGCGGCCATCGCCGCGAAGTTCTCCAGCTGGGCCTCCAGCGAGTTCGCGGCGTCCGTACCGACGGCGCTGCGCCGCTGGATGCCGTCGCGGTCCTCGGCGGGGATGCCCAGCAGTTCGCAGATGACGAGCAGCGGTACGGGACCGGCGAACGTCTCGATCAGATCCGCGCCGGGTCCCGCCTGTTCCAGGGCGTCCAGCCGGTCCTCGACGACCCGCCGGATCGCCGGGGCCAGCGAGCGGACCCGTTTGACCGTGAACGCGCCGGACAGCATGCGCCGGTAGTGGGTGTGTTCCGGGCCGTCGTAGTTGAGAAGGATCCCCGGCTGATTCATCACGGTGCGCGGGCCGGTGCGGTCGAAGGCGAAGCCTGCCTGGAGGCGCGGGTCGGCGAGCGCCGCGCGCACGTCGTCGTAGCGGGTCACCAACACGGCGTCGAACTGCCCGAGTTGTGGGTTGGACGTCGATACCCGGGGCAGCCCGGGGTCGTCGCGGAGTCGCTCGAGGCCGGCGTCCGGGCGGAAGGGACAGCGTGCTGGGCGCCGGTTGTGGGGCATGGGTACGGCGGCGTTCATGGGTCTCCTCTCAGGGGGCGGACGGCAGGGCGGCGGCCGAGAGCCGGGCTCGCGCGGTACGTGTGCTGCCCGCGCTGTTCCAGCCGACGACTCCCACCAGCCGCCCGTCGATCTCGGCGTGGGCGACGAACCTGCGCTGCGGCACGGTGCCTTCGACGATCTGTACGGCGGCGCCTTCGGGGACCGTGCCGTGGACCTGGACACGCACCCGGTACTGGTCGGACCAGACGTAGGGCGTGGGCCGGTAGGGCCCTCGGGTGGCGCCGAGGATGTCCGCGGCGACGTACAGGCCCTGTTCGGTGGCGTTGGTGCGGTTCTCCAGGCGGGTCCCACGTACCGTGCCGACGTCGAAGCGGGCCACGTCGCCGGCCGCGTACACGTCGTCGGCCGCCCGGCACCGGTGGTCGCAGACCACCCCGTCGTCGAGGGTGAGGCCGCTGCCGGCCAGCCAGTCCGTGGCGGGCCGGCCGCCGATGGCGACGACCACCACGTCGGCGGGGAGTACGGTCCCGCGCCCGGTCCGCACGCCGACGACTCGCCCCGCCTCGCCCACGAGCCCGGCGACCGGGGTGGAGGTGAGCACGCGGACGCCGTGCTCGGTGTGCAACCCGGCGATGTGGGAGCCCAGTTCGGGACCGAGCAGTCGCTCCATGGGCCGGGCCGCCGGTTCCACCAGGGTGACGTCGCGGCCGAGGCGACGCGCGGTCGCGGCGATCTCGCAGCCGAGGACGCCCGCGCCGACGACCACGACCGCGCGGGCGCCCAGCAGTTCCGCCCGCAGCCGCCTGCTGTCGTCGAGGGTGCGCAGGGTGTGCACCCCGGCGAGGTTCCCCTGGCCGGGCAGGCGACGGGCCCGCAGCCCGGTGGCCAGCACCAGGGCGCCGTATTCGAGCGTGCTCCCGTCCCGCAGCCGCAACCGGTGCTCCGCCGGCTCGGCACGGACCGCGGGCCGGCCGAGAAGCAGGTCCACGCCCAGGGCGTCGAGTTCGGCGCGGTCGCGCAGCCGGGCCCGTTCCGGCGGCCAGCTGCCGTCGAGTACCTGCTTGGACAACGGAGGCCGGTCGTAAGGGAGTTCGTTCTCGGCGTCGACCAGGGTGATCGAACCGGTGAAGTCGCGCCGGCGCAGGCCTTCCGCCACGGTGAGACCGGCCGCCGACGCGCCGACGATCACGACACCGGTGGTCACGACACCGCTCGTGCCACGCGGATGACCGCGGCCGGGCACAGGAGTGCCGCCTCGCTCACCCCGGCGTGGGACGCGACGGGCGGACGGGGGTCGAGGAGGACGACCACGCCGTCCTCCTCGCGCTGGTCGAAGACGTCGGGTGCGGACACGACACAGTGCCCGGCGGACACGCACCGGTCCTGGTCGACCGTGATCCGCAGGGTGACCCGTTCCCGCGGAGCGCTCATCGCAGCTCCTCGATGACCTTGGCGAACGCCTCCATCTCCGGCTCCAGCACGCTGAAGTAGGACAGCCCGTACCGGCGTCGGCGCTCCACGAGCTGGTCGGCGCACTCCTTGGGCGAGCCGATGAGCAGCGAGGGCAGTTCGGCCAGCGCGTCGGCGTCCAGGTCGAGTTCGTTCTGCCACACGTCGGTGACGGCACCGCCCGCGGCTGACGGCAGCACCCGATGGACGGGGATGTTGAGTTCAACGTCCTTGGCCCGGTCGCCGAGCAGCGCGTGCACCTCCGCGATGCGCCGGGTGATCTCCTCGGGGCCGCCCAGGCGCAGCCCGTCGCCGTCCCGTACGGGTGCGGTGCCGGTGAAGCCGACGATGTCCGCGTGTTCGGCGGCCAGGCGCAGCACGCGTGGGCCCCGGCCCGCGATCAGGATCGGCGGCCCGCCGGGTTGCGCGGCCGGTGGGGAGGCCTGGGGGAGCCGAGGGCTTCGCGCAGTTCCCGGACCGTGCGCTCCAGGTGGTCCACGCGCTCCTTGGCCGGGATCCAGGGCAGGCCCGCCCGGTCGAACTGCGCCTTGTCGTATCCCGCGCCGAGGCCGATCTCGACCCGGCCGCCCGCGTGGTGGTCCACGGTGGCGAGATCCCGGGCGAGGACCGTCGGCTGGTAGAAGGAGGTGTTGAGGACGAGGGTGCCGAGGCGTATCCGTTCGGTGGCCTCGGCCACCAGGGCCAGGGTCGGCACCGGTGCGGGCATGCCGAGGTGGTCGGAGACGGACAGGACGTCGTAGCCGAGACTCTCCGCGTGGCGGGCCTTGGCCACCCATTCCGCGCGGGTGGCGGGCGAGAAGACGACGAGGCCGAACCGTAGCGGCCTGGTGTGCGGGCTGGTCACGGGTGAACCCTTCTGTGGAAGCGGCGGGGGCGGCACGGTTCAGCGCTGGTAGGGGCGCGCGGCCCTGGCGGTGCGCAGGGCCTCCCCCCACCACACGAGCCGGTTGAGCAGGGTCTTGGCGGCCACCTCGCTCTCCTCCGCGTCGCGGGGGACGCCCCCTTCGAACCTGTTCCAGACCTGGTGGAAGATCAGTTGCTCGCGCAGCGGCACCGCGTGCAGTTCGGTGAAGACGTGGCGCAGGTGGGAGACCGCCCACAGGCCGCCGCTCATGCCTCCGTACGAGACGAACCCGACGGGTTTGGCCGCCCACTCGTCGAAGATCCAGTCGATCGCGTTCTTCAGCGCGGCGGGGAGGGTGTTGTTGTACTCGGGTGTGACGACGACGAACGCGTCGGCGCGGTCGAGCCGCCGGGCGAGCCCGTCGCGCAGTTCCGCGGTCGCCGCGTCCGGGGGGTCGCCCGGGGTGGCCTTCTCCAGGGGCAGTGGGTAGTCGACGAGGTCGACCACGTCGAGGACGAGGTCGTCGCGCTGTGCGGCCTGGCCGACGAACCAGCGGGCGACGGTGGGTCCGAACCGGCCCTCGCGGACACTGCCGATGATGACGGCGACGTTCAACGCCTCCGCGGTGGTGGACGGTTGCTGGGTCATGACGGGACGACTCCCTTCGGGGAACGGTTGCGCAGGCCGGTGAGCGAGAGGACCGCTCCGGCCGCTCCGGCGCAGGCGATGGCCAGCAGTGCGGGCCGGTAGCCGGTGGCGTGGGTGACCAGGAAGCCCACCAGCGGGAGGAGCAGGACTCCGCCCAGCTGGACACCGGTCTGGTACACGGGCACCGCGGATCCTCGTGCGCCGACGGGTATGCCGCGGGTGGCCTGGAGGTTCAGGGCGGCGAAGGACAGCACGAACGCGGCGCCGACCAGCAGCAGTGCGGGCAGCAGACCCCGTGCGTAGGAGTGCGGCTCGGGTCGCAGTACGAGCAGCAGCTGTCCCGCCAGCGCCGCGACCGCTCCGGCGGCGATGGGCCCCGCGGTGCCGAAGCGGCCGGTCAGCCGTCCGGCGAAGGGGACGGAGACCGCGAGCGGGACACAGGCCGGCAGCAGGGCGAGGGCCAGTTGCCAGGGCCGCCATCCGAACCGGTCCGCGGCCTGGAAGGTGACCAGGAGCAGCAGGGCCGCGTAGGTGCCGTTGAGGGTGGCCGCGCCCAGGGTGGAGCGGATCAGCGTGCCGTGCCGCAGGAGTCCGGACGTGATCCGGGGCCGTTCGCGCCGCCCGGTGCGCGGCAGGTCGCGCAGGCCCCAGGCGAACAGGGCGAGGGCGACGGGTGCGGGGAAGAGGAAGGTCCAGTGCCAGCTGACGGAGGTCAGCAGTCCGGAGAGCAGCAGACCGAGGGTGAATCCGGCCGCGCCGAACAGCGAGTACACCGACACCGCCCGGCGCAGCGGCGGTCCGTCGGGGAAGGTGGCGGTGATCAGGGCCAGTCCTGCGGGAGCGGTCAGTGCGGCGCAACCGCCCTTGACGACGCGGGCGGCGACGAGGATCCACGGAGTGTCGCTGAGCCCGCCCACCACGGAGGCCGCGGCGAAGACGAGGAGCGCGGCGAGATAGCAACGGCGCAGTCCCCAGCGGGCGGTGAGCCGCGGCCCGAGCAGCAGGACGGCCGCGAAGCCGAGTGCGAAGCCGGTCATCAGCCACTGCGCGGCCCACACCGACAGGCCGAGGTCGGCCGCGATCGACGGCAGTGCGACCAGGACCACCGACACCTCGATCGCGTCGAGCACCATGTTGGCGGAGAGGATCGACAGCAGCCGCCAGGTGCCGTCCTCGACGGGGGTGGAGAGCCGTGGCTCAGCCACGGCCGAGCGCCCCTGCCGTGACGGGTTCGGCGGCGGCCCGTTCGGCGAGGAGGGCGGGCAGCCGCTCACTGACCAGTTCGATGTTGCGGACGACGAGGTCGTCCGGCATGCCCGCGATGCTCGCCCAGAAGATCAGATGCCGCACGGGCAGTCCCCGGATCCGTTCGTGGATACGGTTGGCGGCCTCCTCGGGAGTGAGGATCTCCAAGAGGGACCAGGAGCCGTCCTCGGCCGCCGGCTGCGGGAAGTCGCCGGCGCTCAGCAGGGGAGGCCGGGGCAGGTCGGTGCCTTCGAGCGATCCCTGCTGGTAGGTGTTCATCTGGTGGGCCAGGTGCGGGGCGACGCGCGGCCAGGCCGCCTCGGGGTCGTCGGCGAGGATGACGGGCAGCAGGTCCGAGACGCGGGCGGTGTCCGGGGCGTGGCCGCCCTCGACAAGTCCTTCGCGGTAGGGCTCGTACATCCGGTGGTTGATGTGGAGCAGTCCGATGCCGAGGCGGCCGGCGAGGCGGGCGCCTCGGGGGCCGTAGAAGCCGCCCCACAGGGGCAGTGGTGTCTGGATCGGGCCGGGGGTGATGCCGCCCTCCTCCCAGAGTCGGCGCACTTCGCGGATGTTGGCCTCGACCTGGCTGAAGCGACGGCCGAAGTCGGCGTCGAACAGGCGGTACTCCGGCATCCGGTAGCCGGCGCCGAAGCCGACCTCCAGCCGGCCGCCGCTGATGAGGTCGACCAGGGCCGCGTCCTCGGCGAGCTGCGCGGGCTTGTGGAGGTTGGGCAGGACGACGGCGGTGCCGATCCGCACGCGCCGGGTGCGCGCCGCGGCGGCGGCCGCGAAGGTGAGCGGCTGGGGCAGGTAGCCGTCCTCGAACAGGTGGTGCTCGGTGAACCACACGCCACCCGCGCCCCGCCGGTCGGCCTCCTCGCAGTACTCCAGCGAGCGGGCGTAGTGGTCGGCCCACGGCCGGTGCCACGCCTGGGGGTTGCGCAGGTCGAAGAGCAGTCCGACGTCCATCGTCAGGTCTCCGTTCGGTGGGACGGGCGCGGGGCGGGGGTGCGCGGTCGGTACCGCGGCGTGCTCAGCACCCGGGCCACGAGGGCGCGCAGGTCACCGGGTTCGCCGCGGTCGTCGAGCGGGTCGTCGTGGCGGTCGCGGGGGTACGGCGTGGGCGTCATCTGCGGGAGTCCTTCCGTCGGCGGGATCAGCCGAGCAGGGTGCCGCCGCTGGCGTCGATGAACGCGCCCGTGATCCAGCGGGCCTCCGAAGTGGCCAGGAACGTCACCACGTCCGCCACGTCGACGGCCTCGCCGACCCGTTTGAACGCGGACAGCTGTGCCATCTGTTCGACGGCCTCCGGTATGTCGAAGAGCGGGCCGCCGTTGTCGGTGATGCCGGGCGCGACGCTGTTGACGGTGATGCCCCGGGGCGCGAGGTGCCGGGCCAGGTGCAGGGAGAGCTGCTCGACGGCGCCCTTGGTCATCGCGTAGGCGACCTGGTCGGGATTGGCGACCCGGGTGAGGCCCGAGGAGATGTTGATGATCCGGCCGCCCTCGCGCAGCAGCGGCAGTGCGCGCTGGACGACGAAGAACGGGGCCTTGGCGTTGACCGCGTAGAGCCGGTCCAGCTCCTCGGGTGTGACGTCCTCCGGGGGGACTCCGGCCGGGGTGGTGACGCCGGCGTTGTTGACCACGATGTCCAGCGCGGCCTCGCCGGTGCGTTCCTTCAGGCCCTGTTCGACGCCGAGGAACAGTTCGTGCACATCGCCGGGGACGCCGAGTTCGGCACGGACGGGGAAGGCGCGGCCTCCGTCGCGTTCGATCGACTCGACCGTCTCGCGGGCCGCGTCCTCGCCGGTGGCGTAGTGGACGGCGACCAGCGCGCCCTCCTCGGCGAGGCGCCGGGCGATGGCCCGGCCGATGCCCCGGCTGGAACCGGTCACCAGCGCGGTCCTGTTCGTGAGCCTGCCCATGGTGGAACTCCTGTCCTTCGGTGCGTCGGTGGGGGTCGAGGGTGCGGCGAGGCCGCTGACGCGGCGGGCGAGGTGACGTCGTACGGGTGCCAACTCAAGGAGTTGCGCGAAGAGTTGACGCAAGGGCTCCACCTCGGGGCCGCCGAGCAGCAGATACGCCTGGGCCTGGATGTCGGTGAGGGTGCGGGCGCCGGCCGGCCGTCGGACGCGGTCGTAGTCGTCGAGGCCGGACGAGGTCAGCCGGACGGCGAGGTCGGTCGCGTCCTGGAGGCCGAGGTTGAGCGCCTGTCCGCCGACCGGCAGCTGCGCGTGGGCGGCGTCGCCGGCGAGCAGGACCCGGCCCCGGCGGTAACCGGTGGCCTGGCGCCGGGTGTCGTCGAAGGTGTTGAGCCACAGCGGCTCGCCGTGCCCGATGTCCTCGCCGGTCACCTCGGCCCAGGCGGCCACCACCTCGTCGAAGCGGGGCGGTCCGTCACGGGGCCCGGGCGTGGTGGCGAAGACGTGCACCATGACCCGGGTGCTGCCGTCCGGCCAGCGGTGTGCGGTGGCGAGCCCGCGGGGGTGCCGCTCGAAGCGCCGGTCGGGGATGTCGAGCCCGGCGACGTCCGCGCGCAGCAGCTCCCGGCGGGCGTCGCTGCCCGCGAAGTCGAAGCCGGCGAGGCGGCGGACCGTGCTGTCGACGCCGTCGCAGCCGACGACGTACGCGCAGTGGAGCCGTTCCCGGCGGCCGTCGGCGGCCTGTGCCTCGACCTCCACCTCCGTGCCCCGCTCGCGCAAGGCGACCAGGCGCCGTCCGCGTCGCACCTCCGCGCCCAGGTCCAGGGCGCGGTCCTGAAGCACCGCTTCGAGGCGGGTCTGGGGGCACTTCCACTGTCCGGCGTGGCGGTGGGCGGGATCGGCGGCGGCCAGGTCGAGCCGCAGCCCTCCGAAGTGTCCCGGTCCGCCGTCCGGCAGCGGGCCCAGCCGGTCGAGTACACCACGCTCCTCCAGCAGGTCCATGGTGCGGGTGTGGAGGGTGGAGGCCCTGGTCTCGGTCATGGGCTCGGCGCGCTGCTCCAGCACCACCGTCGGCACGCCTCGGGCGCGCAGGTCACCGGCCAGGAGCAGACCGACGGGGCCCGCTCCGACCACGACCACGGTCGCGGTCAACGCCGTTCTTCCGCATACCGTTTGGCGTGCTCCAGTGTGGCCCGGCTGTTGGCGCCGAGCGCGTCCCGGACGAAGCGCCGGGCCTCGGGGATCCCCGCGTCGGTGCCCAGCACCTTGGTGATGTTGTCGGCGTTGAGGACGACCGTGTGCTGCGAGGTCGCGGTGACGGTCCCGTCCTCGGCGGTGCGGAACTCCCACCGGCCGGTGTGCAGGGTCATCAGGGCCGGCAGGGTGGTCTGCTTGTACACGATCCGCTGGTGCGGGAAGCACACCCGCACCGACTCGGTGGTGTGGGTCGAACCGTCCACGGCCCGGGTGTCCATGCGCAGCACCTGGAGTCCCGGGGTGTCCTCGGTGAGCGTGACCGTGCTGACGTGCGGCAGCCGTTCGGTCCAGCGGTCGGCCTCGTTGACGAAGTCGTAGAGATCCTTCGCCGAGCCCTCGACGACGACCGAGTCCTCGAAGGACAGCGTCAACTCGGCGGTCCGGGTGGCCTCTTCGAGGCCGGACTTCAGGCCGGGCAGTTCCTCGCGGCTGTTCTGGTCGACGGCCTGGTCGATCCAGGCGAGTCCCTCGGGGTCGTCGTCGACGGCCCGGTAGGAGTGCAGCAGCCGCAGATGGGTCTCCCCTTCGCCGCGGGGCTCGACGACCCAGGTGCCGCTCATCCGGGCGACCGGGGGTGCGGAGACCTCCTGGGTGAATGTGATGCGCAGTCCCTGAGGGTCGAGTTCGCGGCGTGAGGTCCAGTTCTTGGCCTCGCCGTTGGCGGTGGCCCAGATCCGGATGCGCTCCTCGTCGCCCTCGCGTTCGAGATACTCGACGTAGACGGAGGGCGGGAAGAGCCGTGGCCAGTTCTCCACCTCGGCGAGCAGTCGGTAGACCTCGGACGCCGGGGCACGCACGGTGACAGCGTGCTCGACCTCGCGGACGGTCATGGTGAACTCTCCTTCGTCACAGGGGGGTTGGGGGTCAGAAGTTGCCGAGTCCGCCGCACACGTTGAGGGCCTGTGCGGTGATGGACGCCGCGGTGTCGGAGGCGAGGTAGCCGACCAGACCGGCGACCTCCTCGGGCGTGGAGTAGCGGCCGAGCGGGATCTTCGCCTGGAACCGCTCCAGGATCTGGTCCTCGGAGGTGTCGTAGGCGGCCGCGTACCCGGCCCGTACGCGCTGTGCCATCGGCGTCTCGACGTAGCCGGGGCAGACCGCGTTGACGGTGATGCCGGTCGGCGCGAGTTCGTTGCCCAGGGCCTTGGTGAAGCCGACCACTCCGTGCTTGGAGGCGGAGTAGGGGGCACCTAGGACGACGCCCTGTTTGCCGGCGGTGGAGGCGATGTTGATGATCCGGCCGCGTGCCTTGTTCCGCATGCCGCCGGTGGTGAGGACCTCCCGGGTGACCAGGAAGACGCTGGTGAGGTTGGTCGCGATGACGTCGTCCCACAGGTCGTCCGCGAGATCCGCGGTGACGCCTCCGCCGGACCGCCCGGCGTTGTTGACCAGGACGTCGATCGGCCCGAACCGGGCGCCGGCCGCCCGGACCACGGCGGCCACCTGCTCCTTGAAACGGACGTCGCCGGTGGTGCCGTCCACGTCGAGGCCGTCGTTCTGCAGCGACTTGACGGTGTCGGCCACCGCTGTCGCGTCCCGGGCGCACAGGAAGACCCGGTGGCCCTGCTCGGCCAGGAGGCGCGCCGAGGCGAGGCCGATACCGCTGGTGGCGCCGGTGACCAGGGCGACCCTGGGGTGCTGCTCGGTCATGGGTTCTCGTTCCTTCCGGGTGCGGTCAGGCGGCGCGGCCGGCCGACAGATGCGCGTTGACGAGGTCGATGAGCGCGCGGGGGGTGTCGGCGCCGGCGAAGGCCTCTTCGTCGAGGCTGATGCCGTAGAGCCGCTCGATCCGTCCCGCGGTCTCCAGCAGGGCGAGCGACTCGTAGCCGAGGTCCTGGAAGTCGAGATCGGTGATGTCGCCGTCCAGATCGACGTTCTCGTCGGTGCCCGCGGCATCGAGCAGGATCCTCTTCAGGTCGTGCAGGGTGAATGTGGTGGCAGGCATGTCACGCCTTTCGTGCGGCGGTCGGGGTGGGTGCGGTGCGCACGACCAGCGCGGAGTTGAATCCGCCGTGTCCGCGGGCGAGCACGAGGGCGGCACGCACCGGAGCCGGTCGTGGGGCGCCGGTGACGAGGTCGATGTCGTAGCGCGGTGACGGTGTGGAGCCGGTGGTCGGGGGGATCACGCCGTCGCGGAGCGACAGCAGCGCGGCGGCGAGGTCGAGGGGGGCGGCGCCGGAGTAGAGGCGGCCTGTGGTGGTCTTCGGCGCGGTCACGGGCACACCGTGGACGCCGAACACCTTGGTGATCGCCTCGGCCTCGGCGCGGTCCAGGTCGGGGACCGCCGCCGCGTCGGCGAAGACGACGTCGATGTCCCCCGGGTCCGTGCCGGCGTCGGCGAGGGCCAGTTCGATCGCGTGTTGCAGGGTGGGCGCGCGGTCGCTGCCGGGCCGGGGGTCCACGGTGGAGGCGTGTCCGGCGATCTCGCCGTACACCCGTGGGGCGTCGCGCTCGACGGCGTGCTCCTCGGCTTCCAGGACGAGCAGCGCACCGCCCTCGCCGGAGACATGCCCGGCCGCGCGCTCGTCGAAGGGCAGGTAGGCGCGGTCGGGGTCCTCGGAGGTGCTGAGCCGGCCGCTGGTCAACTGAGCGACCCAGCCCCAGGGGCACAGAGAGGCGTCGACCGCGCCGGAGATCACCACCGAGGTGCCCTTGCGGATCTGGCGGCGGGCCTGGGCAAGCGCGTCCAGGCCGCCTGCCTGGTCGCTGACGACCACACTGCTGGGGCCGCGCAGTCCGCCGCGGATGGAGATCTGGCCGCTGTTGACGGCGTAGAACCAGGCGAACGACTGGTAGGCGCTGACGTATTGGCCGCCCTTGCTCCACAAGGCCCTGAGTTCGTTCTGGCCGAACTCGAAGCCACCGGAGTGGCCGGCCGTGATCACACCGACGTCGTACTCGGGCAGTTGTGCGGGTACCACGCCGGCGTCCGCGAACGCCCAGTCGGCGGCGACCAGTGCGAGCCGGGTCATCCGGTCGGTCTGCGGCAGCAGCCGGCCCGGCAGATGCGCGGCCGCGTCGAAGCCGCTGATCTCGCCGGCCAGCCGGGCAGGGTAGGGCGAGGGGTCGAAACGCGTGATCCGGCGGATCGCGTTCCGCCCGGCGAGGGTCGCGGCCCAGTACTCCTCCACGCCGAGTCCGGTCGGCGCGATCACGCCGAGGCCGGTGACGAGCGTGCGCCGGCTCATCGCGGGGTCCGGTCGGGGTCGGCCAGCACGATCGCGCTCTGGAATCCGCCGAAGCCGCTGCCCACCGACAGCACGGCGTCCGTGAGCTGGTCACGGGCCGTCAGCGGAACGTAGTCGAGGTCGCATTCGGGGTCGGGTGTGTGCAGGTTCGCGGTGGGCGGTACGACGTCGTGGCGCATGGCGAGCACGGAGGCGGCGACCTCGATGGAGCCGATGGCGCCGAGGGAGTGGCCGATCATCGACTTGATGGAGCTGACCGGCGTCCGGCGGGCGTGTTCGCCGAGGCTGCGCTTGAAGGCGGCGGTCTCGTGCCGGTCGTTCTGCTTGGTGCCGGAGCCGTGCGCGTTGACGTAGTCGATGTCCTCGGGGTTCATCCGGGCCTCGTCCAGCGCGACCCGGATCGCCTCGGCCATCTCCTTCCCGTCGGGGCGCAGGCCGGTCATGTGGAAGGCGTTGGAGCGGGTGGCGAACCCGGCGACCTCGGCGTAGATCCGGGCGCCGCGGGCCCGGGCCCGCTCCAGGCTCTCCAGGACGAAGACGGCCGAGCCCTCGCCGAGCACGAAGCCGTTGCGGGAGGCGTCGAAGGGGCGTGAGGCGTGCTCGGGGTCGTCGTTGCGGGAGGTGGTGGCCTTGATCGCGTCGAAGCAGGCGACCGTGATCGGCGAGATGGGGGCGTCGGTGGCGCCCGCCACCATGACGTCGGCCGTGCCTTCACGGACCAGGTCGGCCGCGTAGCCGATCGCGTCCAGGCCGGAGGTGCAGCCGGTCGAGACGACCGTGGCCGGGCCCTCGGCGCCGACCGTCCACGCGACCTCCGTCGCGAAGGAGCTCGGCACCATGTAGTTGTACAGGTGGGGTACGGCGTAGGTGTGGTCGACGAGTTCCAGGCGACCGCCGTCCGAGACGGTGCGGTACTCCTGGTCCAGGCCCATGGTGGCGCCGACCGCACTGCCGATGGTGACGCCGGTGCGGCGCGGGTCGATGGCCTCGAAGGCGAGCCCGCTGTCGGCGACCGCCTCGCGGGCGGTGACGACGGCGAACTGGGCGGCGCGGTCCATGCGCCGCACCTCCTGCGGTGTGAGGCCGGACAGTTCGGGGTCGAAGTCGACCTCCGCGGCCACCTGGGAGCGGAACGGCGCGGGGTCGAAGAAGGAGATACGACGGGTCGCGGTACGGCCGTCCGTGAGCAGGTTCCAGAACGCCTTGACGCCCTGTCCGCCCGGCGCGGTCACGCCGACGCCGGTGATGACGACGCGCCGGGGCGTGCCGGTCATCAGGCCCTCCACTGGTAGAAGCGGCGGGCCATGGCGTCCGCGGGCGAGCGCCAGGTCAGCGGGTCGTAGGCCTCGATGTACGGCTTGAGGTCCTCGCTGATCGACACGAAGCGGGGGTCCGTCTTGGCCTCCTCGATCCGGCCGGAGCCGTCGTCGGTGTCGAAGTCCTGGAGGTGGAAGTAGAGGCCGCGGTACTCGAACAGCTGCCGGCGCCGGGTGCCCATGCGGTCGGGCATGTCGGTGCGGTCGAAGGCGTCGAAGAGTCCGGCGACGCGGGTGGCCGACGCGGGCTCCATCCTGGCCACGATCAGTGTGCTGTGCATCGTTCTCCTTGTGCGTCTTGGTGGTGGGGCGGGCTCAGCGGGCGGGGCCGAACCAGCGTTCCAGCGCCGTCGGCAGGTCGTGGTGGCTGCCGGGTGCCGCCCAGGCGACGTGTCCGTCGGGCCGCACCAGCGCCGCCGCGGTGGTGGTCAGGGGGCTGTCGCCGGGTACGTCCCGGGGGACGGCGGTGACGATGTCGACCCGGTCCGTCCAGCCGTGGGCACGGCGCCGGAGTGTGGGGTTGTCGGTGAGGTCGAGGAGCAGTCCCCTTCCGGTGCGCAGGAGTTGGGTGCTGGTGGTGTGCAACTCGCCGTTTCGCAGCGTGAGTTGCGGCAGTCGGGCGCCGAGCAGGGGGTGCCGGCCGCCGCCGACGTCGTAGCGGATGTCGAGGCCGCTGACGCGGCCCGCGAGGTGGTGGGCCACCTCGGTGTGGTCGAGGAGTTCGGTGAGGACCTCCCGGACCGGGGTCACGTCCTCGCCGCCGAGGATGAGCAGACTCTGGGCGCGCGTGTCGGCCAGCAGGCGGCGGCCGACCGGGTGCCGCTCCTCGTGGTAGGTGTCGAGGAGGGTCTCGGGTGCCGTGCCGCGCGCCACCGCGGCCAGTTTCCAGCCGAGGTTCACGGAGTCCTGGACCGAGGTGTTCATGCCCTGTCCGCCGGCCGGCAGATGGATGTGCGCGGCGTCGCCGGCGAGCAGGACCCGTCCTCGCCGGTAGCGGGAGACCTGGCGGGCGGCGTCGGTGAACGCGCTGACCCAGACGGGTTCGGCACCGGAGATGTCGGTGTCGGTCAGGCGCTTGAAGACGCCGGCGACCTCGCTGAAGTCGGGCGGTGCGGTGCGCCGGGTGGGGGGCGTACCGCGCTCGGCGGCGATGACCCGGGTGATGCCGTCGGGCAGGTGGGCGACCATCACCAGGCCGCCCGCCGAGGGGTCGGCGGTCATCTTGGGCGGGAGGTCGACGCCGCGGAGATCGGCGAGGAAGAGTTCGGTCGTCGCGGGCGTGCCGGGGAAGTCGAAGCCGGCCAGTGTCCGCACGGTGCTGCGGCCCCCGTCGCAGCCGACGACGTAGCGCGCCCTCAGGGCCCGTTCCGTACCCCGGACGCTCACGCTCACGCCGTCGGTGTCCTCGGTGACGGCGACGACCTCCTGACCGCGTCGGATGTCGGCCCCCAACTGGCGTGCCCAGGAGTCGAGTACGGCCTCGGTGCGGGACTGGGGGACGGTGCGTGCCGCGCCGTGGGCGGCCGCGAGGACCGTGAGGTCGAGGGGCAGCCCGCCGAAGTGGCCGGCGGTGCCGGTCTCGATGTCGCCGAACCGGGGCAGCAGTCCGCGTTGGTCGAAGAGTTCCATCGTGCGGATGGTGAACCCGATGCCGCGGGATTCACCGGTGGGTTCTGCCAGCCGTTCGAGGACGAGGACGTCGACGCCGGCCAGGCGGAGTTCCCCGGCCAGCATGAGCCCGGCGGGCCCGGCGCCGACGACGATGACGGAGGCGTCCATGGGTGTTGTCCTCCAGGGAGAGTGGCTGTGTCGGACGGGTTCAGAGATAGGCCGTGTTGGGTTCGAGGCCGCACAGGGACCTGCCGTACAGCTCGACGTTCACGCCGGGCGTGATCATGGCGTGCAGTGAGGCGGCGTGGAGGTCGCGCTGGATCCGGGTGACCGGTACGTCGCGGTGGATGGAGGAACCGCCGCTCGCCGCCGCGAGGATGTCGACGGCGGCCTTGCTCTGCCGGGCGATCCAGCCGATCTGCACCCGGGCGGCCACCCGCTCCTCGGTGGTCCACGGTTCCTCGCGGGCGATCTTCTCGGCGATGAGTCCGGCGAAGCGGTGGGCGCGTTGTTCGGCGTCCTCGACGAGCAGGGCGGCCTCGCCGACCTGGAGGTGGGTGAGGGGTGCCTCGCGCTGGCTGGGATAGTCGGTGTAGGTCAGCGGGCGGCCGGGGAGGCGTTCCAGGAAACTCGACAGGGCGTATCGGGCGGCGCCGACGAGTTGGCCGCTCTGGATCGCGTTGGTGGTGACGAGGACGGGCACCCGGTAGTGCGGTTTGGAGCTGTTGACGCGGGACTTGGAGACGTTCTCGTAGAAGTCGGCTCCGGTGATGACCCGGTGGGCGGGGACGAAGACGTCCTCGGCGACGGTGGTGACGCTGCCGGAGCCCTGGAGGCCGATGGTGTGCCAGTCGTCCTCGATCCGCAGTTCGGCGACGGGTACCAGGCAGAAGAGGGGGAGGGTTCCGTCGGCCGGGTCCTCGGGCAGGGCCACGTTGATCTTCCACTGGCTGTGCAGCACCCCGCTGTTGAAGCGCCAGCTGCCGTTGAGGATCCAGCCGCCTGCGGTGCGGCGCGCGGTGCCGGTGGCCGCGGTGGTGCCGCTGACGCGTACGTGCGGGTCGGCGAACACCTCGTCCAGGGCCTCGTCGGGCCACAGGGCGGTCATCCAGCCCAGGGTGGCGTAGACCGAGAGGCAGAAGGCGGCGGAGCTGTTGCCCTTGGCGACCTCGGCGAGGACGTCCACGAAAGCGCGGGCGTCCGACTCGTAGCCGCCGTACTGAGCGGGGATCTGCATGCGCAGCAGACCCGAGTCCTCGATCGCGGTGACGACGTCCTGCGGCAGTCGGCGGTGTTCGTCGATCCACAGGGACCGGGCACGGAGCAGGGGCACCAGCTTGGCCGCGGCGGCGACGAGTTCGTCGCGGGTGGGTGCGGTGGTGGGTGGCATCAGGTCCTCCGGCGGTGGCGGCTTCGACGGGGGGAGCAGGGCGCGACTCGTCATTCGCTTTCGAGATTGGCGGCGATTCGGGCCAGGACGTCGTTGGCGGCGAGGAACTCGCTCTCGGATATTCCGTCGAGGGACCGCGCGGCATGGGCGTTCACGAGCTTTTCCGCGCGCTCGTGTGCCGCGTCTCCGGCCTCGGTGAGGGTCACCTTGTCCCCCGTCCTCAGGACCCAGCCGCGGACGGCGAATTCGTCGACGACCGGCTGATAAGAGGTCTCCCGGTCCACTCGCAGAAAGGGAGCGAATGCGGAGTCGATGTCGGACACCCGGTCGACTCCGATACTGATGGCGTGCAGCACCTGCCACCGACGGCGGTCCAGTTGTTCCTCGGCGAGTGCCCGACCGGTCGCCTCGTCGAAAAGAAGGTGCAGGTGCAGGAGCCAGTATCCGAGCCGTTTCGTCGTGTTCTTCTGGAGCACGGGAATCCACCTCAGCCTTTCTCCGCCGACGCCTTGCGGACCAGTCCCTCGTGGTGCGGGATGACCCAGTACAGGTCGAGTTCGATGCGGGCGAAGAGCCAGTGGCCGTCCTCCCGGACATAGCTGTCGGTGAACCGGCCGGCCACCATGGCGCTCTCGTCGTCGAAGACGACCCGTTCCTCGAAGAAGCTGACTCCGGTGCCCACGTCACCGGAGACCTCCACCTCGTGGCCGTGCACGAACTGCTTGACCAGCAGGCCCGATTCCGGCTTGTCCTGCTGGATGAGGCCGGGCAGGGACGTGAAGTACTCCTGGACGGCCGTCCGTCCGGAGGCCTGTCCGAGGTGCTGGTAGTCGAGCTGCGCGGTGCGGGAGAAGAGCTCCCCCACCCGCTCCCACTGCCCGTCGTTGATACGACGCGGCAATTCGGCACGCAGCCGGGTCAGTTCCCTGACGTCCTCAAGTGTCTGAACCCGTTCGACGAGTGTTTTCACCAGGTCGACCAGCTCTGTCTGTTCGGGCATGAAGAGGGAAACCCTTTCCGTCCTGGAGCGGGATTCGGGGGCGGGTATTCGGCGACCGCCGTCCCGCCATTCGACGTTCGCAGACCGATGCCTTCCGCTACAAGACACGCCCTCGGAAACTACGGTCGGCCCGTAGGGTTACCTGCGGGCCCGCTGCGGTCGGATACGGGAACGCGGACGCGCCGCCCCTCCGGTCGGGAGAAGCGGCGCGGCAGGCGGGTTTTCCGCAGGTTACGAGGGAGGCGCTCCCAAGGCGGAACGCAGTTCCCTGCGCCCTGAGACACCGAGTTTCCGATACACGCTCGACAGATGGAACTCGACGGTGCGCACGGCCAGGAACAGTGTTTCCGCGATCTGCCGATTGCTGTATCCGGCGCGGGCCAGTTCGCTGATGCGTAGTTCCTGGCTGGTGAGAACGGGAAGGTCGTGTCGTTCCAGGGCGCTCTTGAGCTGCTCCGGCCACAGTCCGTTCCGGCTTTCCCGGGCGACCGCGAAGGCCGCCTCCAGCCTGCTGCGGGCCGCTGACGGATCACCGCGCTCGGTCTGCAGCCGGGCGAGATCGTGGAGGGCGTGGATCAACTCGCCGCGGGCGTGCGCGAGGCCGAGGAGTTCCACGGCCTCCTCCAGCGACGTCACGGCGTCCTCACCCCGGCCGGCGACCGCCACCGCGTGCAGGGCGATGCCGATGCCGCGCGGTGCGCCCCAGGACCTCGCCGCGGTCAGTTCGTCGCTGGCCAGCGCGAGCGCGAGATCCTGCCGACGGGCCGCGAGCGCGGCGAACGCGGCTCGTGAGCGCCAGGGGATCACCGCGGGGTTGGCGACGTTCTGCGCGGTCAGGATCCGCCCGCAGGAGATCAGGTCGTCGAGCGCGTGCTGGACCTGACCGGTCGCCATCCGCAGCGTGCCGCGCGCGGCCAGGACGTAGGCCACGTCGGGCAGGCCGGGGTCCAGACGCCCCGCCAGTTCGTGGGCGAGGAGAACCTTGTGGGCCGTGTCCGTCCCGCCCGCCAGGACGTGCGCCTCGACGAGCCACGCGACGGCCAGCCGGTGCAGGGGCGCAGGCAGGCCGTGCGCGAGCGCTTCGCTGAGCAGCGCCGACGTCTTGACACCGTCACCGGACAGCAGGCTGATCCGCGCGCGCATCAGGGTCAGCAGTTCCTGGTGGCGTTGCGACCCCGACCAGCGTGGGTCCGCGGCCAGTCGGCGGCACGCGGTGTACGCGGCGACCAGATCGCCGGTGTACAGCAGCGTGAGGATGGCCAGCCACATGCAGTACGGGTGGCCGCGCCTGTCCGGCGCGTCCAGAATCGTCTCGATCTGTTCGTGGACGAGGGCACGGCGCACGCCCAGGTTCGCCAGTTCGAGGCTGTGCAGCGACAGGCAGACCTCATCGGGCGGTACGCGCTCGTCATGGGTGTCCTGCCGCCCTGGAATGTAGACGGCGGATCCCTCGTGGAAGGGCCGCTCGCCGGTCCCGGGCCACCCGGTCGAGTATGCCGTCTCCGTCATCTTTGTCCCCCCTGGTTCGGATGTGGATGTCCGGTGCGGCGCGTCCGTCCGTGCTGAGGCGCTGATGCGGGTACGCGGAGCCGTCGGCCGAGCCCGGACGAGGGCGGGTCGAGGCTCCCGAGACGTGGAGGTGCGCGGTGCGATCGCCGACTCGCGGAGTTCCCGCCGGGTCGCGGCCGGACGGCACTGTCCGGCAGACCAGGTCGGGCACGGAGCGCGGCAAGGACGAGGACACGTTCGCGACAGAACCGGAATCGACCGTACACGGTGAACATTGCCGCTTTGTCAACTGATTGGCCGACGCCATGGCTACCACGTCATGTCGGAACACGGTGACCGGTGACGATCACGGACGGCGACCGCCCCAGCTCTGTCCGAAAATCTACGCGACGCGTCGATGGCCCCGGCGCGGCCGATACCGCGCGCCACAGAATCGGACTCCCGAATTCCAAATCGACCGCGCCCCTGACCTCCCACCGGGAGAAGTGGCACCGATGAATCCGAATAGACGTCACCGATGCCACCGGACAACCGTCACAGATGTCGCCGAATAAATGTTCCCGATGTTTCCGAACAAGCGTTACCAGTGTTTCCGAACAAGCGTTACCGGTGTTCCCGAATACATGTCACCGGTCTTTCCGAACAGGAATCACCGGCGACACGGCGGAACAACTCCGGCGGGTTCGCTACATCGGCGCCCGCCCCGCGGCGACGAGCCCGGCGACCGGAGCCACATAACGCCGGCTGATCAGCCAGCGGCCGTCCTCCTGCTCGAAGTCGTCCTCGACCAGTCCCACCACCGTCCAGTCCGCCGGGCGGTGCCGGCCGTCGAGGGTGCGGGTCGCGCTCCAGTGCCACACCGTGGCGTAAGCCTGCACGTGAGGGGCACCGTCGGTCCATTCGATCAAGGTCTGGCCGAGGACGTGCGCCACCGTGGGTTCGCGCCGGTAGCGGCTTCCCCCGGACATGAAGCCGGCGAACTCGTCCCGCCCGTGGAAGCGCTGTGTGGGCCCCGGCATCACGTCGTACTCGATCAGCGCGCCCTTGGTGAAGCAGTCGACCAGTTGTTCATAGCGGCCCGTGTCCACCAGCCGGAAGAACTTGTAGAAGGTCCGGTAAATCTCGCGCTCCGCCTCGATGGTGGCCAGCAGATCGTCGTTCAGGGAGGCCATGTCGTTCCTTTCCGGGCCGCTGAGGTGTTCTCGCTCATGATGCCACGGGTGTTTTCCCAGCCTACGAAACAGGCCATTGACGCCCCTTGCCACAACTGGTTACGGTACGGCCGTCATCGGATTTCACCACGGCCTTGCCCACGGGAGGAAAAGCATGCGCAGCACGCTTTTCCCCGTCCGGTCCGCCGTTCTCTCTCCGACCGGCACATTGCTGTCGTCGCGCCGTCACATCGACCTCCAACGCGTCAACAGCGCGGTCTGTCGCGCCGTCTGAATCCACGCGATTCCCCGCGCCGCCGCCATGCGCCCCGGCGGGCCGCTCCCCCGCGCGGCCTTCACGCACCACGCTCCGGCACCCGCTCCCTGCCCCACCCCGGCCTCGTCCCGCAGGAGACAGCACCCGTGAAGACGCACCGTTCGAGTCCGCAGCGCCCGGTCTCGGCCCTCGCTCTGGCCCTCGCCCTCGCCACGTCCCTCGTCGCCTGCGGGGGAGCCGGTTCGCAGGCTCCGGACGACACCGCCGGACCTCCCGTGTCCGGCGGGAAATTCACCTTCGCCGTCGCGACCGACGCCGGATGCCTCGACCCGCAGCAAGTCGGCAGCAGCGACACCCTCTACGCACTGCGCCAGACCGTCGACTCCCTCACCGACCAGGATCCCGCGACCGGGCGCATCGTCCCCTGGCTGGCGAGGAGTTGGGAGGTCGGGGACGACGCGAGGACGTTCACCTTCCATCTGCGCCCGGGTGCGACCTTCAGCGACGGCACTCCCGTCGACGCGCAGGCGGTCAGGAAGAACTTCGACGCGATCCCGAAGCTCGGCGGCCTCGCGATCCTGGCCCAGGGCTATCTCACCGGCTACCGGGAGACGCGGATCGTGGACGACCGTACGGCCGAGGTCGTCTTCGACCGGCCCAACGCCCAGTTCCTCCAGGCGACGGCCACCGCCTCGCTCGCCCTGGTCTCCCCGGCGGACACCGCCCGCAGTCCACAGGCCCGGTGCAGCGAGGGTGTCCACGGCTCGGGTCCCTTCACGGTCTCCTCGTACCGGCAGAACCAGTCCCTGGCACTGAAGAGGCGCACGGGTTACGACTGGGGCTCGGCCGCCTGGCAGAAGAAGGGCGGAGCGTATCTCGACGCCGTGACCTTCACCGTGGTGGGTGAGTCCGGGGTGCGGGCCGGCAGTCTCGGCTCCGGTCAGGTGGACGCCATCGGCGGAGTGCGCCGCCAGGACGAGGCGGTGCTGCGGCGCGGCGGAGCCCGTGTGGAGCAGCGGGCCAACCCCGGTGTGGTCTTCAACCTGGGCTTCAACAACGCCCGGCCCCTGACCCGCGACGTCCGGGTGCGGCAGGCGGCGCAGGCGGCGGTCGACCGGGCACAGATCGCGACGGCCCTCTTCCCGACCGGAACCCGGCCCGCCACCAGCGTCCTGTCCCGCACCACACCCGGCTACACCGACCTCTCGGGGAAACTGGCCCACGACAAGAACCGGGCGGAATCACTGCTGTCCGAGGCCGGCTGGCGCGCGGGCCCCGACGGGATCCTCCGCAAGGGCGGCACCAGACTGAGCCTCACCGTGGTGTCGTTCAACAGGACCGGGGCCTACCAGTCCGCCCTCGAACTCGTCCAGCAGCAGCTGAAGGACGTCGGCATCCAACTGGTGATCAAAGAGCTCCAGGTCACCCAGTTCCCTCAGACGATCAAGACCGGCGACTACGACGCGCTGTGGGGCGGTGACCTCACTCGGGCCGACCCCGACGCGCTGCGCACGCTGTATTCGACGCGGCTCGTCAACTCCTACCGGCTCCCCGCCGGCCGGCTGGACACCGTCCTCGACGAGCAGGCCGCCACCACCGACAGCGCCAGGCGCGACGAACTCGTCGCCGAGGCCCAGCAGTTGGTCATCGCTCAGGCATACGTCGTGCCCATCGTCGACCTCGAGTCCCTGGTCGGCGTCTCCCGGCGGGTGCACGGCCTGACGCTCGGGGCATCCGGCGGGATCAGCCTCCACGACACCTGGAAGAGCTGACATCCCGTCAGAATCGAGTCGGCGAAGGAACGATGATGCGACGGTACGTACTGTGGCGTATGGCGCAGGCGGTCGGTGTGCTGTGGGCGGCGTACACGCTGACCTTCCTGCTCCTCGACCTCCTGCCGGGCGACCCGGTGGCCGCGATGGCGGGCGCCGGTCTGAACTCCACCCAGGTCACCCCCGAGCGGCTGGCCGAACTGCGCACGCAGTACGGCTTCGACAGACCGTTCCTGGTCCGCTACGCGAGCTCGCTCGGACACGCCCTGCGAGGCGACTTCGGGGACTCCGTCGCCACCGGCCGGCCTGTCGCCGACACCCTCGCCGATGCCTTGCCGCAAACCTTGCAGCTGACCGCGGTCGCGCTGCCGCTGGCGGTGCTGCTCGGCGCCGGCCTGGCGCTGGCGGCGACGTCCACGCGGCGGCGCTGGCTGCGTCAGCTGCTGCTGTCACTGCCGGCGGTGGGGATCTCCCTGCCCTCGTTCTGGGTCGGGCTGATGCTCGTCCAGGTCTTCTCGTTCCGGATCCGTCTGTTCCCGGCGTTCGGCAACGACGGTGCGGCCGGTCTGGTGCTGCCCGCGGTCACACTGGCGCTGCCGGCCGCCGTGCTGGTGGCACAGGTGCTGTCGAAGAGCCTCCTGGCCGTGCTCGACGAGCCCTATGTGCAGACCGCGCGGGCCAAGGGAGCGGGCCGGGTCCGGGTGCAGTTCCGGCACGCCCTGCGCAACGCCGCGCTGCCCGCGCTCACCGTCGTCGGACTGCTCACCGGTCAACTGACGGCCAACGCCGTCGTCGTGGAGGACGTCTTCTCGCGCAACGGGCTGGGCCGGATCACCACCGACGCCGTCACCGTGCAGGACATCCCCGTGGTGCAGGGCGTGGTCGTGTTCGGCGCACTGGTCTTCGTCACCGTCAACCTGTTCGTCGATCTGGCATATCCGCTGCTGGACCGCCGTATCGTCACCGTCGGCCGAAGGGGCCCCGCATGAGTGAGGCGCTGACGACCGCACCGTCGGACGGGGCGACACGCCCCGAGCCCGAGGTCCCGGTCTCCCGGAAGCGCGCGTCGGCCGGCACCGGGCGCCTGCTGCGGTTCCTGGTGCACCGGCCCGGCCTCGTGCTCTCGTTGATCCTCGTGACCGTCGTCCTGCTGGCCGTGTTCTGGCCGACCCTCCTCACCGACCGCGACCCCCTGCGTGGCACGCCGACAGAGATCCTCCGCCCGCCGAGCACGCACCACTGGTTCGGCACCGACGACCTGGGCCGCGACATGTTCGCCCGGGTGGTGCACGGCGCCGCTCTGTCGCTCAGGGCCACCCTGATCGCGGTCGGCGTCGCGTTCGTGACGGGCAGCACGATCGGGCTCGTCGCCGGTTTCGGCAGCGGGTGGGTCGAGACCGCGCTGATGCGGTTCGTCGACGTACTCCTCGCCGTTCCCGGCCTGTTCCTGTCGCTGACCGTGGTCGCCGCGCTCGGGCCGGGCACCGAGAACGTGGCTCTCGCCGTCGGACTCGCCGGTGTCGCGGGGTTCGCGCGGGTCATGCGCGCCGAGGTGCTGCGGGTACGGAACACCGTGTACGTGGAGGCCGCTCGCGTGTCCGGTGCCCGCTGGTACAGCGTGCTGTCCCGGCACGTCCTGCCGAACGCCGCGGGACCGGTGGTGGTCCTGGCGACCCTCGACCTGGGAACGGCGGTGCTCTCGGTGGCCGCCCTCGGCTTCCTCGGCTACGGCGCCCCGCCGCCCGCCCCCGAGTGGGGCACCCTGATCGCCGACGGCCGTGACTACCTCGCCGACGCCTGGTGGGTGTCGACGCTCGCCGGTCTGACCGTCGCGGCACTCGTTCTTGCCGTCAACCGTATCTCCCGGGCCCTGGACGGCGAGTGGACCACCGGCGACTGACGTACGCGGGGCGGGCGGCTCGTCGCTGAGTGTCCGCGGTGGCGTCCGATGCTGTCGGGCCCCGATGGTTCCGTCGTGGGCGGCCTGACGCACCGCGTCGTGCCGGCGCTCCAGGCCCCGCCGGATGTGGGCGGGCTCGTCCAGAGACTCGGCGTGGTCGAGGCGAGCGTCCGACACGGCTTGGACGTCGATGAGTTCGAGCATCACCCGCGCCGGGAGCGCACCAGCGGCCCGCCCCGCTCCAGAAGTGCCCGCGCCTCGCGCCCCAGGTACGGAAGACCGCGAACTCCTCGCTCCACGGGAGCGGTACGAGCGAGGCGTCCGCCGCGTGGTGCCCGGAGGCCGGCCGCTGCCTGAGGGTGTCGTGGGGCGTGTCCCCTGTGCGCAGAGGACGACGATGCCGGTCTCGTGCTGGGCGAGTCGCACCCGCCCCGAGGCGTGCGGCCGGGCGCCGGGACAGCTGGACGTCCGCCTCAGCCGCCGACGCCCGCTCCGGGGCCTCGGACGCGCCGCCGAAGCAGACCGTCGGACGTGCTCGGCCGGCCGTCGTCCAGGGGCGGGGCGCCACCTTGAAGCCGCTCACCTGCGAACGTGACGTCCTCCTCGGTCCACAGCCGTCGTACGAGACGGATGAACTCCTGGGTGCGCGCGTACCGTCGCGCCGGATCGCTGTGGGTGTCACCGTAGGCGGCCAGGTTGTCGAGGCCGCTGACGATGCTGACCAGGACCCGGCCGCGGCTGTGCTGGTCCAAGGCCGACGCGGCGCTCCTTGACAGGCAGCAGGACCTTGGTCATGTGATCGAATTTCTGAGGCATCGATCCGAATGCCGATGTGCCCCGGGCCGGCGGGGTACCTCGCCGGAAGGCCGGCTGGAGCGCGTCGACGGCCCGGCGCACCGATGAGCACGTAGCGCTTTCTCACGAACCCCTGACGCTCTTCGGGCCGTTGGTGTGACCGTGCGTCGGTTCAACGGTCCCGCGACGGCGTGCCTGGCAAATGGAAACACGCGCTGACCGACTTGCCGTGCGGGCAGGAGTGCGACTCCCAGGTGTCGGCGAGCGCGTCCACGAGGAGCATCCCGCGTCCGCCGAGGCGCTCCGTGCTCGCCTCGCGCGGAGTGGGCAGGTCGCTGGACCTGTCGTGGACGGAGACGTGCAGGCAGTGGTCGTCGCACGTCATCACCAACTGGGCGCTGCTGTGGGCGTGCCGGTGCGCGTTGGTGACCAGTTCGGAGACGGTGAGCAGTACGGCGTCCACCGTTTCCGGGGCGGTGGTGCTCCAGTCGAGCGCCTCCAGATGCCCGCGCGCCCAGTCCCGGGCCGACTTCACCTCACTGTCCAACGGCAGGGTGCGGGCCCAGCCCACTGCCCGGAGCGACGAACCTTCCACAGCGATCAATCCTCCCTCGGTAGCGTGCTCCGCTCAGTCCCCTCCTCCGTGGAACCCACCGGCGTGGAGCGGGTGTTCTCAGCGGCGACCACGGAGTCTGGCCAGCAGGCGCTGGGCCTGGGCCCGGCGGCGCGGGTCGGCGGCGGCCCGGCGTACTTGGTCCGCCGCGCGTCGCCCCTGGGGGCTCTTGGCGAACTGCTTGATGCGCTCCACTACGCCCGACATGACGCTCCTCTCCTCCGGTCCGACGAGCATCGGACCGTGCACTGTCTCGGCTACCCCGGCCGGGTCGGATCAGCCATGTCACCTGCGACGAAGAGACGCCACGCGGCCGTTCACCAGGGTCCGGGTGTGTCAGGAGATGGCCCGGAGCCGGCCGTGCGACCGGCGGCGGAGTTCGTCGAGGGCCTGTGCCGTGCTGTCGTCCGCCGGCAGCAGGACGACCAACTGCTGGGCGTCCGACGGGAGTTCGAGCGTCTCGCGGAGCAGGTGGAGTGCGCGTCCGGACGGGTGGTCGAGGCGGAGGGTCCCCCGTCGCGGAACCACGTGCCGGTTCAGGCGGCGGGTGAAGTCGGGGCCGGCGGCGGACGCGAGTTCCGTGGTGAACCACTCGTAGTTCCCCACGGTCGGTCCGAGCCACAGGTCGAAGGCCTGCTCGTCGGCGACGTCGTCCCAGTCCGTGAAGAACGTCCGGGCGCGGGGGTCGGTGAAGACGTAGCGCGTGAGGTTCGGTGTGTCGGTGTCGAGCAGTCCACTCCCGCGTACCAGCGACTCGTAGCCGCTGGTGTGGGCGAGGACGTCCCCAAGTCGGTTGGTGACGAGGGCGATTCCGGGTTCGAGGAGGCGGAGCGTGCGCAGGATGGACGGACGGACCTCGCGGAGCGGTGGCCCGGGTCGCGTGTGGGCGGAGCACTCACCGCCGGTGATCTTCGTGAGGTGGCGGAGATGGTCGCGCTCGGACGGGTCGAGGCCGAGCGCGTCGGCCAGGGCGTGCACCACCGCCACCGAGGGATTGCGGTCACGGCCCTGTTCGATGCGGGTCAGGTACTCGACGCTGATGCCGGCCCGGGCGGCGAGATCCGAGCGCCGCAGCCCCGGTGACCGGCGGCGGCCGCGATCGGGCAGTCCCAGCGACTCGGGCTGGACGCTGTCCCGCTTGGTCCGGATGAAATCCCCCAACGGCGAACCCATGGCACGAGTTTACGGCGCTGCCCGCTCGTCGCGGAGTGCTCGGAGTGGCCCTGCGGGGGCCAGCCTGGGCACGGTCTGGCTGGGAGCGCGAAGCCGTCCGATCGTGGTGGGCATGGAGAACAGACCTCAGCTGGTGATCATCGTCGGAAGTGTGCGGGAAGGACGGTTCGGCCCGGTCGTGGCCTCGTGGGTGGCCCAACAGGCCGCTCTGCACGGTGTCTTCGAGGTGGAGGTCGTCGATCTGGCCGAGACCGACGTCCCGTTGGCGCTGCCCGCGGCCTCGCCGAAGCACGCCGGTGACGACTATCCGCGCCCGGCCGGGATGGCGGCCCTGACGTC
Source organism: Streptomyces sp. N50 (assembly GCF_033335955.1). Lineage (GTDB taxonomy): Bacteria > Actinomycetota > Actinomycetes > Streptomycetales > Streptomycetaceae > Streptomyces. The sequence continues at coordinate 9,704,943 of NZ_CP137549.1, read as the reverse complement.
GGCGCTGACGAACGCCGACGCGTTCGTCGTCGTCACGCCGGAGTACAACCACAGCTATCCCGCATCGCTGAAGGCGGCCATCGACTGGCACTTCACGCAGTGGGCGGCCAAGCCGGTGGCCTTCGTCAGCTACGGCGGTGCCGCGGGTGGCCGACACGCGGTGCTGCACCTGGAGAACGTGCTGACCGAGCTGCACGCGGTGACGGTTCGCGACGGTCTCGCCTTCCCGAACTACTTCACCTCGTGGCAGGACGGCCGTCCGCTCGATCCCGCCTCAGTCGGCTACGCCCGGACCGTGCTCGACCAGCTGGCCTGGTGGGCGGTCGCCCTCCGGTCGGCGCGCGAGGCCGTTCCCTATCCGGGGTGAGGTGGATCGGCCCTCGCCTCAGGTGCCGGATCGCTCGGTTTCGCCGCGGCCGCCAGGCTGGGCTGGAGGCGGCGGGCCGCGTTGAGGTGGTCGGCGGTCCAGATGATGCGGACCGCCGTCGCCGTGGCGTGTCCGTCGTCGCCGCGCAGATCGCGGCGCAGGGAGTGGACCAGGCGTGCCTCCTCGTCGGGGTTCCGGGACAGCGGAGCGGGCACGGCGGTGTGCCGGCCGAGTCCCACGGCCAGGTCCCGGTACCAGTCGGCCAACCGACCGACCGTGTCGAGCAGCGTGAGCCGGGCCTCGGAGCGATCGGGTTCCATCCGCTCCTCACCGCCGTTGCGCTGCCACAGTTCCAGTACCGCGTCCGAGGCGAGCCGCAGTCCTACGACCCCGGTGACCAGGGTGGTCATGTCGGACAGGCGTACCGGCTTGGCGCCGCGTTCGGCGAGGTAGCTGCGGAAGGCGTCGTCGAGCCGGCGGGCCGCGGCGGCCGCCTGCCGACCCGCCTCCACCGGCGCGTCGGTCGGAATGCAGCCGATGCTGCAACGGCTCGCCGCGTACTCCACCGTGTCGGCCAGATAGCGGGCACTTTCGGTGTACGCCGCCGACAGCGCACGGTCGACGGCGGCCGCGGCGCCCCGCGGCCAGAAGAACAGGCCCACCAGCACGCTCACCCCGCAACCGAGGGCGATGTCCTCGATCCGCAGCAGCACGATGTGCCAGTCGGGGTTCTGGCCGATGTTGAACAGGATGACGAGGGTGACGGTGAAGGCCGCCTGCCCGGCCGCGAACGAGACGGCGGCGGGGGCGATGCCCGCGATGAGCACGGCGACGGGAAGCAGGAACCAGAGCACGGTGCTGTGGTGCCCGATGAGCTGGAGCAGTCCGGTACCGATGAGCGAACCGACCAGCGTGCCGCCCAGGGCCCGGAGCGCGTTCTGCCCGGTGTTGAGCGCGTTGGAACGCAGCACCGACAGGGTTCCCAGCAGGATCCAGAACGAGTGCTGGACACCCGTCGCGTTCGCCAGGGCCACGGCGATACCGAGGCCGAGCGCGCCCCGGAGGCTGTTGTGCAGCCAGACCGAGCGCGGTTCCAGGTGTGCGGCGGCGCGCTCGACGGCGGAGGCCAGCGGCTGTGTCAGTGCGCCTGGTTCCGTGCCCAGCAGCCGCTGGGGCCAGCTGCGGCGCTCGGCGGCCGCGGACAGGTCCACGTTGCCGGCGATCTGGAGGGTGGCGAACCCCAGTTCCTGGGCGCGGAAGGACAGGTCGAGGGTGGCGATGAAGGCGCGGACCTCCGACTCCGTGCCGGGTTTCGGCCGGTGCACGGGCAGCCGATGGGTGGCGCGGGCTTCCATGCCGTCCATGGCCTTACGCAGGTTCGCCAGGGCGGCGCGGAGCGCGTCGGGCGCGTTGCGCGGGGCGTCGAGGATGTCGGCAGCCTCGTCCAGGGCGGTGGCCGCCGCACGCCGTACGGCATGCGCGTCGGCGTCGCAGGCCTGGGGGTCCGCCGATGGGGGGCCGCTGTCGGCCACGATGGCGCTCAGCCAGGTCAGCTCGTCGACCAGCCGGACCAGGGCGCGGGAGCCGGCGGACAGGCCGGTGGGGCGGTAGAGCGTGGCGTCGAAGGCGGTGCGCAGGTCGGCGGCCGCCGCTGCGGCCTGGCCTGCGGTGACCGCGCACTGCCGGACGGTGGGCGCGTCCGGGCCGCCGGCCAGCCAGGAGGCGTCGGTACGCAGCTGCGCCGCGGCCGCGCGGCAGACCCGGGCGGCGGGGGCGCTGAGCGGGTCCGCGGCGGGCCGGGGCCACAGCAGGGAGATCGCGAGCATGGCGGCCGCCGCCGCGAGGCCCGCTCCGGCAAGGCGGTCGGGCAGCTGTGAGAGCGGGACCGGCGAGGTCACCGGGAGGATGAAGGCCAGCAGCAGCGCGGTCGTCGCACCCGCGAGAACGGAGCTGACCACACCGGAGAACAGCACCAGGAAACCCACCACGACCATGGCGGTGACCGCGAGCCAGGTCGCCCGGGCCGCCAGCGTGCCGAGGCAGATGAGCACCGCCCAGGCCACCGCCAGGCCCACGTGAGCCCGCAGGCGCTGCACCATCGGGCCGGTGAACTCCACCAGCAGGAGCATGGAGAACGAGCCGAACGCCGCGTAGGTCGCCATCGTCGAGGACTTCAGAACCTGAGTGCACAGGGCGAACAGGGCGGGCATCACCAGCGCGGTGCGCGCGGCCCTGCGCGTCGCCGCGAGCCCCGGATCATGGTCGCGCAACCAGGTGGGGATCCGCCCGGCCAGGGCGCGCCACGGTTTCTCCATAGCCCCGCGCACCTCCGGTCGGCACAGCACCCACACACCCCGCCGATCACGAGTATCCGCCATTCGCGGTGCCCGCACACCGCGCTCTCGCACCGGATCGGTTCCGGCCGCCGGATCTCGGGCCGCGGCACGTCGGTCACGGTTCGATGACGAAGGCCCGTGGGGTGTGCGCTGGGCGGAGGTCCGGGGCGTGGGGGTGGTGGGACGGCGGTCGGGCTCGCTCCGCAGGCGCCCACCAGGCCGTCCGGCCTTCCCCCCGAGACAGAAGTGAGGACCAACCAGCCATGCAACAAAGGAAGTTGGCTTACGGCGCGGCCGGCATCGCCGCCGCAGGACTGTGCGCCGTGCTCGCCACGACGGCACTCGCCTCGCCCGGCCACGGAACCACGGCACAGGCCAAGCCGCAGACCACGCATCAGTCGCAGACGACGGTCAAGGAGTCCGCCGAAAAGGCGAAGGCGTCCTCCAGTGCCGGGAGCAAGTCCCGGCTGTCGGAGGAGAATCGGCTCCTGCTGAACATACAGAGGGAGATCAAGGTCACGACCGGCAACCCGACCGCCGCCCAGGTCGTCGAGGCCGACAGGTTGGTCGGGCAGTTGAAGGCGAAGGGCAAGGCCACCGCCGCGCAACTCGCCTGGCTGTCGCTGACTCCCGGTCAGAAGCGTGTGGAGGCCGCACCGGTGGGCGCGAACTGAGTGGAACGCGCAAGCGGCGGTGACCGAGGACAGCAGACCGGCGTGACGGACTTCGAGGAGTTCTACGAGTCGTCGTACGCGCGACTGGTCGGTCAGCTGTTCTCGGTCACCGGCAGCCTCGAACAGGCCGAGGACGTCGTGCAGGAGGCGTTCATCCGGGCCCTGGACCGCTGGCCCCGGATCCAGGCCTACGACGTGCCGGAGCTGTGGGTACGCCGGGTCGCGATCAACCTCGCGGTGAGCGAGATCCGGCGGTTGCGCCGGCGCGCCGCGGCCCTGCTGCGCCTGGGTGCCCAGCGCCCGCAGCCCCAACTCACGCCGCAGACCGCCGAAGTCGCCGAGCTGCTGCTCCGGGTCCCGGTGAACCAGCGCCCCGTGCTGCTGCTCCACGACGTACTGGATCTGCCGATCGACCAGGTCGCCGGGCAACTGGGCCTGCCGGTGAGCACCGTGCGCGGCCGGCTCGCCCGCGCCCGCGCGAACCTCGCCCGCCATCTCGCCGCAGATCCGGAAGGAGCTCTGTCCCACCATGGCCGACGCTGAACCCGCATCCGAGCACGGTCTTCGCCACCTCGTCGAGGAGGGCACCCGGGCCGCGCGGCGGCCCCCTCTCCCGGACCTACGGCGCCGCGCCCGCCGCCGCCGTACGTTCCGCGAGGTCGCGACGGTCACCGCCGTAGCGGCCGCGGTCGTGGCCGTCTTCCCCCTGGTGACCTCCTTCGACCGTTCCGGACCCAGCACTCCCGGTCCGACGGCGCCCCACTCAGCCTCCCCCAGGTCCCTGATCGCCACCCCGACCCAGACCGTGCCCGGCGGCACGATCACCCTGACCGGCACGGGCTGCGCCCCCGGGAAGTCGGTGACCCTCGGAATCCGCTGGGACCGCGGTGCGAAGCTGAGCCTCTCGATGGAGCAACAGAAGACATCACCGGGACAACCACAGGCGACGGCCACGGCTGCCGGGACACATCAACTGGCCTCGGTCGACGCACTCCCCACCGGCTCCTTCGAGGCCAGGGTCAGGATCCCGACCAGCCCCGTGATCAACAAACCCACGCTGTGGGCCAGTTGCGGGACCTCGACTTCGTCCCGCCAGCTCACCCAGTACGTCTCGATCGTCGTCCGCAACCCCAACTAACCCCTACCAGACCCCACTTGCGCCCGCCGCGGCAAGGACGGCGACTGTCTCGGGATGGGGACCTCTGCGGGCCCACTCCAGGGGCGACCAGCCCGTACCGTGGTCTTCCCGAATGTTCGGATCGGCGCCGTGGGCCAGCAACTCGCGCACGGTGTCGGCGTGCCCCCACACGCGGCCGCGCACAGTGGCGTGCCCTCAGCGCCGGTTCCGCCGCTCTCGGTGTCGGGAGAGGCACCGGCCGACAGGAGCAGCCCGGCGATCGAGGCTTGTCCGTTCACCGAGGCCGCGTAGAGAGGTGTGGTGCCTTCGCTGTCGGCCCGTTCCGGGTCGGCTCCGACACGCAGTACCGCCGTCACAACGGCGGTGTCCCCGCGCTGAATTGCTCCGAAGAGACGCCTGGAGAGCTTCTTCCGCCGCCGCTGGTTCACGACCCGAGACCAGGGTCGGGCCGCGCGGCCGGGCCACTCATATCCGGGGCGCTTCACCTCGTACGGCGGACGGGGTGATGATGGCGGCCATGACACTGTCGACGGCGTTCACGAAGTTGTTCGGTGTGCACCACCCGATCGCGTCGGCGCCGATGGGCGGATCGGCCGGTGGTGCGCTGACCGCGGCCGTCTCTCGCGGCGGCGGACTGGGACTGCTCGGCAGCGCCAACGGTGAACGCGCCTGGCTGGCCCGCGAGTTGGCCATCGTCGCCGAGCACACCACGAAGCCGTGGGCATCGGCTTCCTCACCTGGCAGATCGACGTCGGCGCGGTCGAGCACGCGCTGGAACACCAACCCGCCGCAGTGATGCTGTCGTTCGGGGACCCGAGCCCCTTCGCCGGACGCGTCCGCCGGGCCGGTACGGCATTGATCATCCAGGTCACCGATCTGGAGGAGGCGAGGCGCGCGGTCGACCTGGGCGCCGACATCATCGTGGCGCAGGGATCCGAGAGCGGCGGGCACGGAGCCCGGCACGGCCGTTCCACGCTGCCGTTCGTACCGGTCGTCGTGGATCTGGCGGCTCCCGTACCCGTGCTCGCGGCGGGCGGGATCGCCGACGGCCGGGGTGTGGCCGCCGCGCTCGCCCTCGGGGCCGCCGGGGCGCTCATCGGCACCCGCTTCCAGGCCACGGCCGAAGCCCTGATCACCCCCGCGACCGCCGCAGCCATCGTCCAGGGGCACGCCGAGGACACCGAGCGCAACCGCGTTCTCGACATCGCCCGGGGTTCCAGTTGGCCGTCGCACTACACCGCCCGCACGCTCGGCCATCCCTTCCTCGACGCGTGGCGCGGCCGGGAGACCGAACTCGCCGCCGACCCCGACGCCCGACGGGACTACCAACTCGCCCTGTCCCGGGGCGACATACCCGCGCTGCCCATCTGGGCCGGCGAGGCGGTCGACCTCATCGACGACCTGCCGTCCGCCGCCGACCTCGTCAACACCCTTGCCACGCAGGCCGAGGACGCGCTTGCCCGCGCGGGCAGGAGTTGAGGGGCGAAGGGTGAGGACATCCCTCGTCGCCAGGGGCGTCCGGCGCGCTCCGCCTCGACGCGGGTTACCGAACTCACCGCGCAGACACGGCAGTTGATGGCACGACGGGTTTGCGGGCGAGGATCTGGATGCCCGTCGACTCATGTCCGTTCATCGTGGGCACCGCGATGGTCCGGGTCGTGAGGGTCTCGAAGCCGCTCAGCAGGGTGGTGAGCCATGCGCGGGAGTGGTGGCGGCAGACGGCACCGTCATCGGTCTCGAACACGCCGTAGGTGGCACAGCGGGTGGCGTAGCGGTCGTAGCGGCGGCGATTGCGTTCGTCGTCCTGGAGAAGCAGGTCGCTGAGGTAGAGGATTCCGCCGGGCTTGAGGATGCGGTGCAGCTCGGTGATCAGGCGGAGTTGGGCCTCGTCGGCGGGGACACAGGTCAGCACGGCGAAGAGCAGCACCGCGTCGAAGGCGGCGCCCGGGGAGGGCCATGCCGGTGGTGCGTCCAGGGTGGTGAAATGCAGGGTGGGGTGCAGGTGTCGGGCTCGTTCGATCATGGCCGGTGAGGTGTCGGCGCCCGTCAGGTCGGCGAAGCCGTGCTGTTGGAGTTCCGCCAGGGTGCGGCCGTAGCCGCATCCGTAGTCGAGAATCGCGGCGCGTCTGCTGAGCCCCTCCAGCCAGGGCGGGCGGAGGGGATGGGTGAAGGTCTTCGTTGCCGCGGCCGCGTCCCAGTAGGGAATCTGGCTGTCAGGGTCGGACACGATGTTTGCCTTCCTGGGCCCGCCCCGCACAGGTACAGCCCGAACATGGTCTGTCCGGAGCGCGTGGCGTCATCCCGTCAGACCCCGGCGAGCAGACCGGCCAGCGGTGCCGGGACGTGTTCGGGGTCGAGGGCCTCGGTGAGGACGCGGCCGTAGTGGATCTTGCGGCCCTTCTTCGTGCCGAGGAAGCGTCTGAACTGCTGCCGCGGGTCACGGCCTCGCTGGGCGGGCTGGCGCAGGAAGGTGGTCAGGGCGCGCTGGTCGCCCTCGGCGCGGACGAGTTCCTCGACCCGGGTCACGCCCAGGACGCGGATCAACTCGTCCTCCAGGTCCGCGGCGCAGACGAAGAAGCTCTGCTCGCCCGCGCCGGCGCGGGCGAAACCCCGGGCGTAGTAGGGGCGTTCCGCCTCGTCGCACAGTCCCGTGAGGCGCAGGCCCAGTCCGGGCGGGCCGAGGAGCCGGGCGTAGTGACCGACGCTCATCGCGCCGCCGATCGACAGGACGCAGACCCCTTCGGCTGCCAGGTCCCGGCCGCGGCTGGCCGCCAGCGCGTCGACCGCCGCGACGTCGCTGGGCCCTTCTAGCAGGACGGCCGTCCGGACGGGCAGACTTGCGGCCAGTTCGCGCGCGGAGTCGCCGGGACCGCCCGTCGCCCATGCGGTGACCGCTTCCCGGAACGCCTCCATGTCAGTCATGACACGAGTCTCGGTCCGTCCCGCCCGCATCGCGAGGGAATTAACGGCGGGACGTCGATCTCAGTCCTCGCCCGCGCCCAGCACATACAGCCCCGGAAGGTTCACCACGATCGCCTCCTGCGTGCTGCGGGCGATCACCACCACGGCCTCGTCGGCAGGGTCCGGGTTCTCCTCCCGGTGCGGTACGAACGGCGGGACGAAGATGTAGTCCCCGGGGGAGGTGCGCAGACGTACCTCTTCCGGTTCCGAGCCGGTGTCGTCGAGGAAGACGAACTCGGGGTGTCCGCTCACCACGTAGATGGCGGTCTCGGACTCACCGTGGTGATGGTCGGAGGACGACGTCGAGGGTGCCACGTGGGTCTGGCCCATCCAGAGTTTCTCGGAGCCGACGGTCTTCCCGCTCACCGCGGCGAATCGGCGCATGCCGCCGCTCTGCGCCGTGTCGCCGTCGAGGGCGTCGGCGCGGACGTGGTGCAGGCGGCTGCGCAGGGGGGCGGTGGACTGCCCTGCGGCGTCGTGGAGATGGGGGTGGAAACCTTCGCCGGGGGTTGTCAGCGGCTCGCTCATGGTGGGGGACGCTAGAGCCGCCCGGAAAAGGAAGTCAAGAGGTGTCCATTGTCCTTCACCTGCGGCAATGTTCCCGCAATGTATGAGGAGAGGTGGGAGGGGAAGCGGCGGAAACCCTCGTCGCGGGGCCCGCGTCGGGCATTATGTGCGTATGCATATCTCCGCGAAGGCGGACTACGCCACGCGGGCTCTGCTGGAGCTCGCCCGCGAACCTGCCCGTCCGCTCACGTGCGAGGCGATCGCCTCCTCGCAGCAGATCCCGTTCCGGTTCCTGAAGTCCGTGGTGGGCGAGTTGCGCAGAGCCGGCCTGGTCCGCAGCCAGCGTGGCTGCGAAGGCGGGTACTGGCTGGGCCGGCCCGCCGACGAGATCACGCTCCTGGACGTCTCCCGGGCCGTGGACGGCGAGCTGATCACCCTGCGCGGTGAACCGCTGGCCGGACTCGACTACCCCGGCCCCGCCACCGGTCTGCCCGGGGTGTGGCGCCGGATCGAGGCCGAGGCCGCCGCCGTCCTGAGCGGCACGAACCTGGCCACCCTGCTGCCCGCCGGCGCCGGACAACAGCACGTGCCGGACGGGCAGTTGACCCGCCAGGGAGCCGCATGACGGCCCCGGACCAGCACCCCGCCCAGGCCGCCGACGTCCTCGAAGTCGTCGAGTACACCGACCCCTTGTGTCCCTGGGCCTGGGGATCCGAACCGGCCTTCCGCCGGCTGCGCGCGGCCTTCGCCGGGCAGGTCCGCTGGCGCCGCGCGTACTGCATCCTCTTCGACCACGACGACGACCCCGCACCCGACCCCGCCGCGGAAACCGCCTGGTACGCGCGCTACGTCGAGGACATCAGCGCCCACACCCACGCCCCGCGGGCACGTCGCCTGAGCCGCGTGGCCGCGAGTTCCTGGCCGGCCTCGCTGGTCGCCAGGGCGGCCGAGGCGCAGGGTGCCGACGTGGCGGACCGGGTGCTACGGCGGCTGCGGGAGAGCGTGTTCGTGCTCGGCGAGCCCGCGGACACCCCCGGGTCGGCGCTGTCGGTGGTGTTCGGCGTACCCGGTCTCGACGCCGGTCGGCTCGCGACGGACGCGGCGTCGGTCGACGTACTGGAGAGCGTGCGGGCCGACCGTGCCGAGGCGCGCAGGCCGGTCGACGACGTGCTGTCGGTGCGCGCCGACTCGCCCCATCCCGGCGCCGCCAAGGAGACTCCGGACGGCCAACTCCGGTACGCGCTGCCGACGTTGCTCCTGCGCACCGCCGCCGGGCACCGCGTCGTACCGGGCTGGCGGCCGTACGAGGAGTACGTCTCCGCCGTCGCCGAACTCAGTCCCGCGCTGCTCCCCGCACCCACCGCGCTGGGCCCGGCGGAGGCGCTCGCGCGGTACCGGACCCTGACCGAACCCGAGCGCACGTCGCTTACCGACGGCGGTCCGTGGCCCCCGGCCGGTGCCGTCCGGGTCGACACCGGCAACGGGCCGCTGTGGCTGCACCCGGAGGAGGCCGCGGCACATCCCGCCGTGGCCCCCGTCCCTTCCTCCCGCCCCTGACAGGCCTCTGATCAGCGGTCAGAGACCGTCCCGCCCAATGAGACACCAATTGGTGTCCATTGACAGCCTCGGACGGCTGGCCCCAGGATGTGCAGCATGCTCACGACGCACCCCGGTGTGGTGTGCCGCTACGTGGACCTGCGGCGCACCTGCAGCGCTCTCTGTCGCTGACCCGCCGACCCCGGCCCACAGGCGCCTGACCCCGCTCCCGTAGCCACCGGCATTCCGCCGACTCGCCGCCCAGCGCCGTCTCTTCGCGTCTCCTCGCCTCCTCTGCCTCCCTCCGTGTCCCGGGCCCTCCCCCGCGATCCGCCGACGCCTCCTGCCCTGGGCCCGGCATGCCCCCGTGCGTATCGAAGCCGCACCGGCATGTCCGCCGCCCCGGTCTCCGCGGTGTCCGGCCCCCGGGTGTGCCGCCCTCGCTCCCTTTCCGCTGCCCCGGCGCGGCCGGGAGCCCTCGAAGAAAGAAACGAAGATGTCCGGACGACTCACGCCCCGCAGCCGTCGGGCGGCCTTCCGCCCCGGCAGACTGCGCGCCGCCGCCCTGGGTACCGCCCTCGCCACCGTGCTCGTCCCCGCCCTCAGCGCCTGCGGCGGCGACGCCTCGACGGCCGGCGGCAGCGCCACGCTGAAGTGGGCCTCCTCCTACTTCCCCGCCCACTGGGACCCGGTCGTCAGCGGCAGTGGCGCCCAGTTCCGCGAACTCGGCCTGGTCTACGCCTCGTTGACCCGCACGGACGCGACCGGCAAGGCCGTGCCCGACCTGGCCAAGAGCTGGGAGTACAACGCCAAGGGCGACCAGATCACCTTCCACCTGCGCTCCGGCCTCAAGTTCAGCGACGGTACGCCGGTCGACGCCGCCGCCGTGAAGGCCGCCATCGTGCGCGCCCAGAAGCAGAAGAACTCGGCGCTCTTCGGCGACCTCACCTCGATCAAGTCGGTGGACGCCAATGGGCTGGACGCGGTGCTCCACCTCAGCCAGGTCGACTACCAGATCCCTCAACTCCTCGGCGAGCGCGTGCTCCAGATCGCCAGCCCGAAGGCGGCCGCGTCCCCGACGAAGCTGGACCAGAGCCCGGTCGGCGCGGGCCCGTTCATCGTCACGCAGCTCGTCCCGGGCACCAAGGTCCTCCTGAAGAAGAACCCCGACTACTGGGACGCCAAGGACATCCACATCGACAACGTGGAGCTGACCTCGGCCCCCGACGCGGCGACGGTCGTCTCCGGACTCCAGACCGGCGTCTACAACTTCGCCGACATCGCGCCCAGTCAGGCCGAGGCCGCCAAGAAGGCCGGACTCGACGTCTTCGTACAGCCCGGCTTCAACGCCTCCAACATCAGCCTCAACGTCAACAAGGCGCCGTTCAACAACGCCAAGGTCGTCGACGCGGTCCGGTACGCGATCAACCGCCAGGAGTTCGTGGACAAGCTGACCTTCGGCTACGGCTCGGTCACCAACCAGCCGTTCCCCAAGGGGTATGTGGCCTACGACCCGCAGTCCGCGAACGACTACGCCTACGACCCGGCGAAGGCCAAGCAGCTGCTCTCCGAGGCCGGTTACAAGGCGGGCCAGATCAAGCTCGACCTGGTCATCCCGGCGGAAGACCCCTCGGCGGAGATCGTCCAGGCGCAGTTGGCGAAGGTCGGCATCACGGTCGACATCAAGGTCGACAAGAACTGGGCCACCCCGTTCTTCGCGAAGAACCTGACGCTCTCCATCTACGGGACGACGGGGCGTGACTCCGCCGCACAGACCCTCACCGCGCACTTCGGCCCGAACGGCCCGCTCAACCTCAGTACGCCGTACGAGCCTTCGGGCTTCGAGGCGGCCATCGCCAAGGTGCGCCAGACCCCGCTGGACTCGCCCGACTACGCGAAGGTCCTCCAGGCGGCGACCCGGGCCGGTCTGCAGAGCAAGGCGCTGGTCTTCACGTACTCCTCGCCCAACCTCATCGCCAAGAGCAAGTCCATCTCCGCCCTGCCCAAGAACCCGGCCCACATCGACTGGACCGGCGTGACCATCGGCGCGAACTGACGCTCCCTCAACTCCCGTTCCTCAAAACGTCATTGCAGGTCACTACAGGTCACTACAGAGAGGGGGCAAGCCATGACGACGACGGAGGCACCGGCCACACCGCCCGACGTCCGTCACCGGGTCGCCACGACCGGGACGCGGCACACCGCGGGCCGCGTCCTGGTCACCCTCGCCCGGTCGATCGCGATCTTCGTGCCCGTGTTCCTGGTCGCGACGTTCGTGACGTTCGCGCTGCGGTCGCTGAGCGGGCTCAGCCCGGCGCGGATCCAGCTGGGCGAGGAAGCAACTCCCGAGGCGGTAGCGAGAGTTGAAGCGCACTGGGGCCTCAACCGGCCCTTCCTCGTCCAGTACGTGGACTGGCTGGGCGGGGTCCTGCACGGGCAGCTCGGCACCAGCTGGACCAACGGCGCCGACATCTCCACCCTGATCGGCCTCGGCCTGGGTGTGAGTCTGTCGGTGGCGGTCTTCGCGCTGATCATCGGCGTGGTCGCGGGCTTCGGCCTCGGCACGCTCGCCGCGCTGCGCCGTACGACCTGGATCGACCGGGCGATCACGGGCTTCGTCACGGTGATCTCGGTGATGCCGGCCTTCGTCGTCGGCATCGTGCTGGTGGCGGTGTTCGCGGTCGGCCTGCATGTGTTCCCGTCCGCCGGTTACGTCCCGGCGGCGCAGGGGGTCGGGCCCTGGCTCGCCCATATCACCCTGCCCGCCGTCGCGTTGAGCTTCGACGTCGTCGCCGACGTCGCCCGTCAGCTCCGTACGAGTCTCATCGCGGCCTATCGCGAGAACTACGTGACGGGCGCGGTCGTACGGGGACTCGGTCCACGCCGGATCTTCTTCGGGCATGTGCTGCGCAACGGGCTCGGCCCGGCGCTCGCGACGCTCGGCCTGAAGTTCCCCACGCTGGTCGGCGCCTCCGTCGTCACCGAGTGGATCTTCGGACTCCAGGGCTTCGGCCGGTTCGCGAACGACTCCGCGCAGGCCGGTGACGTACCGGCCGTGCAAGGGGTCCTCGTCGTGTCGATCGTCCTGGTCGTCGTCTTCAACCTGATCGTCAACCTGGTGCTGGCGCGTGTGACGCCGGCGTCCCAGCGGGGGGTGTGACCATGGTGCGCCGCGTGCTCTCCCTGACGTCCGGCCGGATCGCCCTGGTGATCCTGACCGTGATCGCCCTGCTCGCCGTCCTCGGGCCGTTCATCGCGCCCGACAACCCGCTGGCCACCAGCTCCGACACGCTCGCCGACGCGTCGGGCGCGCACTGGCTCGGCACCGACTACCTCGGCCGCGATGTGCTCAGCCGGTTGCTCGACGGGTCCCGGGTCAGCGTGCTCGGCTCGCTCGAAGTCGCCCTCACCGCACTGGGAGTCGGGGCCGTTCCGGGCATTCTCTCGGTGTACTTCGGCCGGGTCTTCGAGTGGGTCACCCTCCGGCTGACCGACACGCTGGTCGCCCTGCCCTTCCTGCTGTTCGCCGTCGCCGTGGTCGCGCTGCTGGGCAACGGGATCACGCAGGCGATGCTGGTGACGGGCGTGCTGGTGTCCCCGCTGTTCTACCGGGTGGCCCGTGCCGCGACGCTGGCGGTGGCCCGATCGCCGTACGTGGAGGCCGCGTTGATCTCCGGGGCGTCGATCGGGTGGGTCGTCCGGCGGCACGTCTGGGTCAAGGTGCTGCCGCCGATCGCGGTGGCCCTCGCGCAGACCATCGGCGTCGGCTTCGTCATCGTCTCGACGCTGACCTTCCTGGGGATCGGGGTCCAGCCGCCCGCACCCACCTGGGGCGGGCTGCTCGCATCGGACCTCGGCTACCTCACCCAGAAGCCGTGGGCGCCGGTGGTCCCCGCCCTGCTGATCATGGTCACCGTCTGGGCCTGCAACCTCCTCGCCGACGCCATCCGCGACGTCTCCGGCGAGGCGGGCCGCGCCCTCGTCAACAACCGCAAGGCGCGCGCCAATCGCCAGGCCGAGACCGACTCCGACCTCGCTCACGTTCACGCCGGAGGTGCGTGATGGCCAGTCTCTCCACGAAGGTCCTGACCCAACCCGCGGCCTCGAACGCGCCGGAACCCGTCCGCCCGGCGACCCTCCCGTCGACGCCGGTCCTGTCCGTACGCGACGTGCGCATCAGCGACCGGGCAGCCGGCCAGGAGATCGTCCACGGCGTCGACTTCACGCTCACACCGGGCAAGGCCGTCGGCATCGTCGGCGAGTCCGGCAGCGGCAAGACCCTCACCTGCCGGGCCACCCTGGGCATCCTGCCCGCGCACTTCGAGGTGACCGGCGGCTCGATCGAGATCGACGGCCAGGACATCTCCGGTCTCTCGCCGGCGCAGTGGACGGCACTTCGCGGCGCCACGATCAGCGCGGTCTTCCAGGATCCGGCGTCGTATCTCAACCCCTCGATCCGCGTCGGCGCGCAGATCGCCGAGGTCCTCAAGGTGAAGAAGGGCCTGAAGCGACGCGAGGCACGCCGCCAGGCGATCGACCTGCTCCACGCGGTGCGGCTGCGCGACCCGGAGCTGGTCTACACCCAGTACACCTACGAACTCTCCGGCGGCATGCTCCAACGCGTCCTCATCGCCGCCGCGATCGCCGCCGACCCGCGCATCCTCATCGCCGACGAGGCCACCACCGCACTCGACGTCACCGTCCAGGCGGAGATCCTCGACCTGCTGGCCGACCTGCGCGAACGCACCGGCCTCGCCCTCGTCCTGGTCTCGCACGACCTGGCCGTCGTCGCCCAGCTCTGCGACGAGGTGCTCGTCATGCGGCAGGGTGAGGTGGTCGAACAGGGCCCGACGCACGAGGTGTTGCACAACCCGCGGCACGAGTACACCCGGCTGCTGATCGCCGAGCACGAGCAGTACGGCCTGGACAAGTTCCTCGCGGCAGAGGTCACCAAGGTCGCGGAGGAGGAAGCATGAGCACCGAGCACACCGCCCCTGTCCTTGAGGTCACCGACCTGGACGTGCACTTCGGCCTCCGCCGGCGCCGCCGCCAGGCCCTGAACCGGGTCTCCCTGAGCATCGCCCCGGGCGAGACCGTCGGCATCATCGGCGAGACCGGCTCCGGCAAGTCGACGCTCGCGCGGACCGTACTCGGCCTGGTGCGCGCCTCGTCCGGGTCGATCGTGATCGACGGCGAGGAGGTGAGCGCCTACGGCCATCGGCAGTGGCGTGCGCTGCGGCGCCGGGGCGTGATCCAGTACGTCTTCCAGGACCCGCTGCGCAGTCTCGACCCGGACGTGACGGTCGAGGCGTCCCTGGCCGAACCCCTGCTCATCCAGGGCGTGTCCAGGCAGGAGGCGGCGACCCGAGTGCGCGCCTTTCTCGACCGGGTACGACTCTCCGCCGAGCTGCTCGACCGGCTGCCGGGCGAGTTGTCCGGCGGTCAGCGTCAACGGGTCGCGGTGGCACGGGCGTTGGTGACCGAGCCGCGGCACGTCATCCTGGACGAGCCGGTCAGCGCGCTCGACTCCGCCAACCGCGTGCAGATCCTCCAGATCCTCAAGGAACTCCGCGCCGACGGGGTCGCCCTCGTCTTCATCTCCCACGACCTCGGGTCCGTCGCCGGGGTCGCCGACCGCATCGCCGTGCTGTACCAGGGCGAGTTGGTCGAGGCCGGCGCCACCGCCGACGTCATCAACCAGCCCCGACACCCGTACACGCGCCTGCTCGTCCGCTCCGCACCCACTCTGCACAGCGCTGCGGCGGACCGGGCCGAACGCGAGGCCCTGCGCGCCCTCCTGCACGCCTGACACACCCTCAACTCCCCCTGAACTCCGCTGAACTTCCGCTGACAGAACAGGAACAGCCATGTCCCGCACGCTCCACCTCGCCCTGCACCCCTACGGCGTCGGCGGTCCCGGCCAGCACGGTCTGTGGAAGGACCCGCGCGTCGCGAAGAACGCCAGCATCGACATCAACTACTACATCCGGCTGGCCCAGGCTGCCGAACACGCCCTGTTCGACGCCCTGTTCATCGTCGACAGCCAGTTCATCAACTCCACCTACCCGGCGCACTATCTCAACCGCCTGGAACCGCTGACCCTGTTGTCGGCCGTCGCCACCCACACCAAGCACCTCGGCCTGGTGGGCACGGCGAGTTCGACGTACAACTCGCCCTTCAACCTGGCCCGGCGCTTCGCCTCGCTCGACCACATCAGCGGCGGCCGGGCCGGCTGGAACGTGGTCACGAGCTTCGACACCGGCACCGCGCGGAACTTCGGCCTCGACGAGCACCTCGACTACGCCACCCGCTACGGCCGTGCCCTGGAGTTCGTGCAGGTCGCCCGGGGGTTGTGGGACTCGTACGAGGACGACGCGTTCCCTGCCGACGTCGAGCGGGGCGTCTTCCTCGACCCGGCCAAGCTGCACGAACTCGACCACGCGGGCGAGCACTTCAAGATCGCGGGCCCGCTGAACCTCTCCCGCTCCCCGCAGGGCCAGCCGGTGATCTTCCAGGCCGGGGTGTCCGAGGAGGGCCGTGATCTCGCCGCCCAGGTCGCCGAGGGCATCTTCGCGCCCGGGGGCACCCTGGAGTCGGCGAGCGACTACTACGCCGACGTCAAGAAGCGCGCGGCCGCCTACGGCCGTGACCCCGAGCACGTCAAGATCCTCATCCACGGCGGCCCGGTCGTCGCCGGCACCGACGAGGCGGCACGCCGCCGCGAGCGGGAGATCTTCGAGGAGGACGACGACTTCGGCCGCAACCTCGCGCTGCTGGGCCGGTCCTTCGGGGCGTACGACTTCAGCGTGCACGACCTGGACGCGCCCTTCCCGGACGTCGCCCACCTCGCCGAGAAGGGCGGACGCACGGGCGCCACGCAGCTCATCGCGCGGGCAAAGGCCGAGAACCTGACTCTGCGTCAAGTCGCCGAGTCCGTCAACCAGTTCCGGCAGTCGCCGTTCGTCGGGGACCCCCGGACGGTGGCCGACACCATCCAGCAGTGGTTCGACGCGCGCGCCCTCGACGGCTTCAACCTCGCCTTCCGCACCGAGGAGGAGCTGAACTACTTCGTCGACAGCGTCGTCCCGCTCCTGCAGAAGCGCGGCCTGTTCCGCACCGAGTACACGTCCGACACCCTGCGCGGCAACCTCGGCCTGCCGATCCCGGCCAACCGCCACTCCCGCGAGCGCCAGCTCGTGAACGACTGAGGGCCGCGCGATGACCGAACTGTCCGCGACGGGGGGCCGCGACATCCACACCGTCCGCTTCCCCGCCACCGCTCCCCCGGCGAGCGTCGACGTCCTCGTCGTCGGCGCCGGCCCGGTCGGCCTGGCGGCGGCTGTCGAACTGACCTCGCGGGGCGTCGGGGTCGCCGTCGTGGAGCGCGCCCCGGCCGCGACGCTGGTGCGGGCGGGCGCGATGGGCCACACGCCGCGAGTCGTGGAGCATCTGCGGCGCTGGGGGCTGCTCCAGCGCGTCCGGGACGCGTGGACGTACCCGCCGGAATGGCACCGGGGAACCCGGCTGGTCACCTCCCTCGCCGGGCACGAACTGGTGCCGGTGGCCGCCCCGTCGTTCACCGACAAGGGTGGTGCCGCCGGGCACTCCGCGGACGAGGCGCTGCGCCGCCCGCAGACCGTGTTCCAGCGGGTGTTCCTCGACCACCTGACGGAACAGGGCGTCAGCGTGTCCGGCGGCTGGGAGCTGACCGGTCTGCGCGAGGACGCGGACGGCGTCGACGCGGAAGTGGTGGAGGTCGGCTCCGGCCGCTCACAGACCATCCGTGCCGCCTACGTCCTGGGCACCGACGGAGGCAGCAGCACCACCCGTCGCCTGGCCGGCATCGGCCGTACGGGCGAGCACGCCACCGAGAAGCGGCTGCGCCTCATCGTCCGCACCGGCGACCTCGCGGACCGGATCGGACCCGCCCCGAGCGCGACGAACATCGTCGTCAACACCCTCGCCTCCGGCTTCCTGGCCGCCGTGAGCGCGCGGGAGTGGCGGGTGTACGCCGGACCGTACCCGCTCGAACACGAGCCCACCGAGGGCGAGTTGCTGGACGTAGGGCGGGCCGCGTTCGGTCTGGACATCGATCTGGAGCTGGTGTCCGCGACGACCTTCTACCACGCCACTCGCATCGCGGAGACGTTCCGCCGCGGCCGGATCCTGCTCGCCGGTGACGCCGCCCATGTGCGCACGCCCGGCGGCAACCTGGGCGAGGGCATCGGCGATGTCGTCAACCTGGGCTGGAAGTTGGCGGCGGTGCTCGACGGGCAGGCCCCGCCGAGTCTGCTCGACTCCTACGACCAGGAGCGCCGCCCGCACAACTGGCGCGTCGCCGAGCACTCGTTGGAGCGCGCTCAGCGCTCGCAGGCCACCCTGGCCGAGATCCGGGCCGGCGGCATACCCGACGACGCGGACCTCGGCGAGGACGCGGTACGGCGGCGGGCCGAGATCGGCGCACGGCTGCGCCGGGACCGCTTCGGCAGCGACGGGGTGGCCTTCGACGAGCGGTACGACGCCTCGGCGGTCGTCTCGTACGAACCCGGCCAGCTCGACGCCGAACAGCCCTGGCGCGCCGACGTCTACGAGGACGACCCGCGCCCGGGCCACCGCGCGCCGGACGGTCCCGTCGACCCGAGCGGCGGCACGCTCTACGACCGTCTCGGCACCTCCTTCGGCCTGCTCGTCCTCACCGAGGACCGAACCGTCGAGCGGGCCTTCGCCGCCGAAGTCGCCGCGCGTGGGCTGCCGTTCACGATCGTCCATCTCACGGACCCGGCGGCACGGGCCGTCTACGGCACGGCCAACGTCCTGATCCGCCCCGACCAGCACGTCGTCTGGCGCGGCACCCGGCTGCCCGACGCGGGCGCCGCCGCCGTGCTCGACCAGGTGCTGGGGCACGCCGGGGCGGCGGCCGAAACCGCACCGGTTCCCGTCACCACCGCCGCCTGACACCGAAAGGCCATCACCCCCATGACGAGCGAGAGACCACGCTTCCGGCTCGGTTTCCTCACCCACGTCCAGGGCCGCGACGACGACATCGCCCGCACCTACCGCAACGCCCAGGAACTCTTCGTCGTGGCCGACGAGTTGGGCTTCGACGTCGGCTGGGTCGCCCAGCACCACGTCCCCGGCGGCGGGGGCGGACTGTCCTCACCGTGGACGTTCCTCGCCCACGCGGCGGCCCGCACCACCCGCATCCGGCTCGGCACCGCCATCACCGTCCTCCCGCTGGAGGACCCGGTCCGGCTCGCCGAGGACATCGCCACCGTCGACACGCTCAGCGGGGGCCGGGTGGAGTTCGGCGCGGGCAGCGGATCGAGCGAGGTGGAGTACGCGGCCTTCGGCAAGGACGTGGCCCGCAAGCGCCAACTCACCAGCGAGAACCTCGACATCGTGCGCCGGGCCCTGGACCGCCGCGAGGTGGGCACGCCCGGCTTCCGCATCCAGCCCCGGCCCGGCGACTTCAACACCCGTGTCTGGCAAGGGGTGTTCAGCGCGCAGGGCGCCGAGTACGCGGCGCAGGGCGGTTCGAACCTGCTCCTCAACCGGGCGGCCTACGGCTTCGACGCCCCCACCGACGAGGTCCAACGCCCCTGGGCGGACGCCTACTTGGCCGCCTGGGAGCAACCGCACCGGCCACGCATCGGCCTCTCGCGCTTCGTGTTCCCGGCCAAGGACCGGCGCACCGCGCTCGCGGCGATCGGCGACGACGTCCACCGGGCCGCACAGCGCATGGCGGAGCACGGCGCCTTCCCCAAGGGCCTCGACCAGGACGAGGCGCTGCGCCGCTTCCACTCCTTCTACGGCCATCCCGACGAGATCGTCGCGGCGCTCGGGCAGGAGCGGGTGCTGCCCGTCGCGACGGACCTGATCACCCAGTTCAACCCCGCCGTCCCCGACCACGACGCCGCCGTCCGCGCCCTCGAACTCATCGCGACCGAAGTGGCACCCGCGTTGGGCTGGAAGCCCGCGCGGGCGGCCGAACCCGCATCCGCAGGAGTGTGACATGACCCAGTACAGCGACTACTTCGGCCCCGAGGGCCTCCTCGTCCGGGGCACGGTCCTCGTCGTCCCCGGCCGCGGCGAGACCCGGGCGACCTACGCCCGCTTCGGCAGGCGCCTCGCCGCCGACGCCTACCGGGTCCGCGTGATCGACGCCCCCGACCTCGACACCGAGGACCTTCCCGCCCTCGCCGCCCGCATCACGACCGCCGCCGAGGACACGACCGCCGAGGACGGTGTCGCAGGACCCCTCGTCCTCGTCGGAGCCGACTCGGGCGCCGCCGCCGTGGCCGCGCTGCTCGGCCAGGATTCGGGCACCCGGCCCGACGCCGTGATCCTCGCGGGCCTTCCCGGCCGCGCCCCCGCCGTCACCGCCACCGCCGGCACCTGGGACGAGGAACTCGACGTCCGCACCTCCTGCCCCGCCCACCGGGGCCTCCTCACCCAGGACACCGAGGTGCGGCGCGGCTCGCTCGACGACGCGGTCCCGGAGGCCGTGCTCACCGCCGCCTACGACAGTGCTGCCTCCGACAGTGCGGCCGCCGTGCCGGTGCTGCTGCTCGTCGGCGACTCCGATCCGCTCGCGGACCACGAGGCGCTCGCACACACCGCCAAGTCCCTTGGCCGGGCCCGGCTCTCGGTCGTGCACGGTGCTCATCACGACGTCCTCAACGACCTCCAGCACCGGTCGGTGGCCGCCGAGGTCGTCACCTTCCTGGAGACCCTGCGCAACGAACTGCGGCCGCTGCTCACGGTGCGGTCGAGCGCCTGGTGAGCACGCCCGCGCCCACCCGGTACTCCGTCTGAACCCGACCTCGAAAGGTCCCGTCATGGCCTCGATCCTGTCCGTCTCCGGCAGCCCCTCCCCCACCTCCCGCACCACCCGACTCCTGCGTCACCTGGACGACCGGCTCCGTCTCCAGGGCCATGACGTGACCCCGCTGGAGGTGCGCACCCTGCCCGCGCAGGCACTGCTGGGCGCCGACTTCGGGCATCCGGCGATCGCCGCCGCCACGGCGCTGTTCGAGCAGGCGGACGGGGTGGTGATCGGCACGCCGGTCTACAAGGCCGCCTACTCGGGCCTGCTGAAGTCGCTGCTCGACCTGCTCCCGCAGTACGCGCTGACCGGCAAGACGGTGCTGCCGCTGGCCACCGGCGGCAGCACGGCCCATGTGCTGGCGATCGACTACGCGCTGCGTCCGGTGCTGAGTTCCATGGGGCCCTCGCACATCGTGCCGGGCTGGTTCACCCTCGACAAGGACATCACGGTCGGCGCGGACGGCACCCTGACCGTGGCACCCGCCACCGCCACCGCGCTGGAACAGGTCACGGACCTCTTCTCCAGCGCTCTCGGCGGCCGTACGGCGGTGCTCGCGTCCACCGCGTGATCCCTACCGGGGGCCGGCGTGGTTGTGGCAGTCGTGTTTCAACTCCCCACGTCACGCTGGTTCCCGGGCACCGGCTGTGGTTCTCTCACTGCATGACCGTGCTCGTGACCCGCCGCCACGTCGACTACGTGCGTGTCACCACCACGGCGTGTTCCGCCGTGAGCTGACGTCCCGCTCCCCTCTCTCCTTCTCGCCGCACCCCGCTGTCCGCCGCCCCGCCCGGGCGGGGTACAGCCCTGCGGTCCCCGACCGCGCCCACGCACCCCGCACACGTACGCCGCACCAAGGGAGAACCATGAGCCAGCCCATCGACTCCGTCACCGGGGGTCACACGCCCGAGGACGAGCCCGCAGGCCCCGACACCTCGGCCTGGTCGTTCGAGACCAAGCAGGTCCACGCCGGTGCCGCGCCGGACCCGACGACGGGGGCGCGGGCGACGCCGATCTACCAGACCAGCTCGTTCGTCTTCCGCGACACCCAGCACGCCGCCGACCTGTTCTCGCTGGCCGAACCCGGCAACATCTACACCCGCATCCACAACCCCACCCAGGACGTCTTCGAGCAGCGCGTCGCCGCCCTGGAGGGTGGAATCGCCGCGGTGGCCCTCGCCTCGGGGCAGGCCGCGGAGACCCTCGCGATCCTGACCCTGGCGTCCGCGGGCGACCACCTCGTCTCCAGCACCTCCCTGTACGGCGGCACGTACAACCTGTTCCGCCACACGCTGCCGAAGTTCGGCATCGAGGTGTCCTTCGTCGACGACCCGGACGACCTCGACGCCTGGCGGGCCGCGATCCGCCCGAACACGAAGGCCCTGTTCGCGGAGACCCTCGGCAACCCGCGCGGCAACGTCCTCGACGTACGGGGCGTGGCGGACGTCGCGCACGAGGCGGGCGTCCCGCTGATCGTCGACAACACCGTGCCGACTCCCTATCTGCTGCGCCCCATCGAGCACGGCGCCGACATCGTCGTCCACTCGGCGACGAAGTTCCTCGGCGGGCACGGCACCACGATCGGCGGTGTCGTGGTCGACGGCGGCACCTTCGACTTCGGCGCGCACGCCGAGCGCTTCCCCGACTTCAGCGAGCCGGACCCCAGCTACCACGGCCTGCGGTACTGGCCGGCGCTCGGCCCGGGCGCGTTCGCCATCAAGCTGCGCGTGCAGCTGCTGCGCGACCTCGGCCCGGCGATCGCACCGCACTCGGCGTTCCTGCTCCTCCAGGGTGTGGAGACACTGAGCCTGCGCATCGAGCGGCACTCGTCCAACGCGCAGGCCCTGGCGGAGTGGCTGGAGCAGCGCGACGAGGTGGCCGCCGTCCACTACCCGGGACTCCAGTCCAACCGCTGGTACGAGGCGGGGCAGCGCTATCTTCCGCGCGGTGCTGGTGCGGTGCTGGCCTTCGAACTGCGGGACGGGGTCGAGGCCGGCAAGCGGTTCGTGGACGCCGTGGAACTCTTCAGCCATCTCGCCAACATCGGGGACGTACGCAGCCTCATCATCCACCCCGCGTCGACGACCCACAGTCAGCTGGACGAGGCCCAGTTGGCGGCGACCGGCACCTCGCCGGGGCTGGTGCGGCTGTCGGTCGGCATCGAGAACCTCGCCGATCTGAAGGCCGACCTGGAGGCCGGGTTCCGCGCGGCCAAGGGCGCGTCCTGAGCACCGTACCGACGCCGTCACCGGTCCCGCTCCCGCCGGCCTCCGGGGCCTGGCGGGAGGGGGACCCGCCCGGGCGCCGCCAGTGGCACATCCGGGAGAAGCCCCTCGCGCTGGAAGCGGGCGGTGAACTGCCCGGCGTACGGCTGGCGTTCGAGACCTGGGGGCGGCTCGCACCCGACCGCTCGAACGCCGTGCTCGTGCTGCACGCGCTCACCGGCGACAGCCATGTCGCCGGGCCCGCCGGGCCGGGTCACCCCACCGCCGGCTGGTGGGACGCGCTCGTCGGACCAGGCCAAGTCCTCGACACGGACCGGTGGTTCGTCGTCGCGCCGAACGTCCTCGGCGGCTGCCAGGGCAGCACCGGACCGTCCTCGATCGGCCCCGGCGGCCGGAGTTGGGGCGGGAGCTTCCCCTTCCTGACCCAGCGCGACCAGGTCGCCGTGGAGGCAGGCCTGGCGGACGAACTCGGCGTGGAACGTTGGGCGTTGGTGATCGGCGGTTCCATGGGCGGGATGCGCGCGCTGGAGTGGGCCGTGACCTACCCGGAGCGGACGGACGCGCTCCTGCTGCTCGCCACCACCGCCGCGGCGAGCGCCGAGCAGATCGCGTGGGCCGACATCCAGCTCCACGCGATCCGTTCGGATCCGCACTGGCACGGCGGCGACTACCACGACAGCGGCCGGGGTCCCCGCGCGGGACTCGGTCTGGCCCGCCGCCTGGCCCATGTCACCTACCGCAGCGAGCCGGAGTTGGCGGTCCGCTTCGGCCGTACGGCGCAGGGAGCGGAGGACCCGTGGAACGGCGGCCGGTACCAGGTCGCGTCGTATCTCGACCATCACGCCGCCAAGTTGGTGCGCCGTTTCGACGCGGGCAGTTACGTCACCCTCTCCGAGGCCATGAACAGCCACGACATCGGCCGCGACCGCGGAGGCACGCGTGCCGCACTGCGCCGGGTGACGGCGAGGACCCTTGTCGCCGGGGTCGACTCCGATCGGCTCTATCCGCCGTACCAGCAGGCCGAGTTGGCGGCGGGGATCCCGGCCGCGGACCGGCTCCGGGTGATCGAGTCGCCGTACGGCCACGACGGGTTCCTGATCGAGACGGAGCAGGTGGCCGCGCTCGTGCGTGAACTCGTCGGCTAGCGACCCGAGTTCACAACCGCCCTACCGCCGACGCCACGGCAACGCCTCCTGGTCGTCCCCGGCGGCCTCCTCGCGGTGGAGCGCCGCGTTGATCGCCTCGCCGATCTCCGCGAACTGGCGTACCTGCTCGGGTGTGAGCGCGTCGAAGACCGCGCGGCGGACGGCCTCGACGTGGCCGGGGGCCGCGCGCTCCAGGAACTCGCGTCCCTGCGCGGTGAGTTCGGCCAGCTGACTGCGCCGGTTCTCGGGGTCCTCGTAGCGGTCCAGGTAACCGGCCTCCTGGAGGCGGGTCACGGCGTGGGTCAGCCGGCTGCGGGTGATCTTGAGGCGCTCGGCCAGCTCCGACATGGTCAGCCTGCCCTGCGGAATCGAGGAGAGGTGGGCCAGCAGGATGTAGTCGGCGTGCGTCATCCCCGCGTCGCGCCGCAGCTGACGGTTCAGGTGGTCGGACAGGAGCGTGGAGAACTCGACATAGGCGAGCCAGGCCCGCATCTCCTCGGCATCCAGCCAGCGTGGCGTGGTGGTCATGGTCGCACTGTAGTCACCGCCGTTTGAACCTTCACACCGCCCGGCCGGGCGAACTCGCACCGATCCAGTCGGTGACCTGTCGCACGTACTCCCGGTATCCGGACCGCGCGGCGGACACGACCGCGGCGACCTCCTCCGGCTCCGCGTCCAGACACAGCTGCACCAGGACGTGGTGCGGTCCGTCCGCCGGCGCGAGGGCGGCCGCCAGTCCGGCGTCGATCAGCCCGGCCCGCTCGGCCGCGCCGAACGAGGCGGCGGGTGTGAGCGGCGGCACTTCGCCCAACACCCCTGCGGAGACATGCCGGTTGATGGCGAAAGCGAGGTCGTTGAGAAGGGCCAGGACGCGCTCGACGGCCAGTCCGGTGCCCGGGTCGTCCGCCAGGCGCGCGCTGTCCAGCCGTCCGAGCGAGTCGAGTTGTACGACCGACTTGCGCATCGTGATCAGACGGTGCCCGATCGCCGCCCGGTCCACGCTCACCGGCGCCGTCCCCGCACTCGATGTCGTCATCACCGCAGCGTGCCACTCCGCAACCGCGCCCACGCGGCCGATTCCGTCTGGTGGGACACGCGATGGACGACCGCCAAGGGCGGCGGGACAGTCGTTCCCCGTGGCCAACCGGGCCGATCAGGACAAGGGGGTGCCGAGTGCGATCGTTGAGTGACCTCTTCCGCAACTTCATGCAGCTCGGATACGTGACCGACGACATCGACGCCGCGGCCGCGTTCCTGGAGTCGAGGCTCGGGACGGTCGAGTGCGTCAAGCACTTCAAGTCGTCGCTCGGCGGCGGTCTGCCGCCCACCGGTGCCGGCGCCCCGCGCGGCACCTTCGTCGTGGTGGACGGGGTGCCCGCCGACGAGTGGGTCATCGACGTCGCCCTGGTCAACGCCGGTCCGACCAACCTGGAGATCATCCGCCCGGTCGGCGGCATGGTCGACCTCTATCGCGGCGCCGTCAGGCCCGGAGAGCCGGCGACGCTGCATCATCTGGGCTTCCGCGTCGACGACTTCGACGAGGCGTCCGCGATCGTCGCCGCGAGCGGCAGGTCGTGGAAGCAGTACGGGGACAGCGGTGCCATCCGGTTCGGATACCTCGACATGACGGCCGAGCTGGGGCACTTCGTCGAGGTCATGGAGCTCGACGAGGAGGCCGCCCGGGGGTTCGCGCACCTTGAGGCGGCGTCGAACGCAAGCCGCGACTGAGTGCACTGTTCTCTTTCGGCACGGCCCGCTTCCGCAAAGCCGACCGTGTCCGCCCGATGCCCGACACTTCACGAGAGGGACCCTCATGAGCGGCGAAGGCACAGCTGATTCCTACGACGTCATCGTCGTCGGCTCGGGCGCGGGGCTGGTCGGCGCGTACGCCGCGGCCTCCCGTGGGCTGCGCACCCTGGTGATCGAGAAGACGGAGTACGTCGGCGGGACCACGGCCTATTCGGGCGCCGGGATCTGGCTGCCCGGCAACGCGGCCGAGCGGCGGGCCGGTGTCGAGGACGGCCCCGACGTCGCCCGCCCCTACCTCGACGCGATCGTCGGCGACGACTCGCCGGCCGCGCTGCGGGAGGCCTTCCTCCAGGCCGGTCCCACCCTGATCGACGAGTTGGAGAAGAACCCGCGGTTCGGCCGGTTCTTCTGGCAGGGCGTGCCCGACTACTTCGCGGGACGCCCCGGGAGCCTGCCCCAGGGCCGCACGGTCTTCCCCGAGAACCTCGACCGCTCCGAACTCGGCGACCTGGAACCGCTGGTGCGCAGGCCGCTGTGGACGGAGCGCTGGGGAGTGGAGGTCCCGTCGGAGATGATCGGCGGGCAGGCCCTCATCGGCCGCGCCCTGCTCGCGTTCATGGAGACCGGCAACGGAACGGTGCGCACGAACACCGCGCTCAAGCACCTCATCGTCGAGGACGGCACGGTCGTAGGCGTAGAGGCCCTGAGCGAGGGCGAGTCGGTGACCCTCCGCGCCGAACGGGGCGTCCTGCTCGCGGCCGGCGGTTACGAGCGGAACGGCGCGCTGCGTGAGCGCTTCCAGCCCGGGGTCACCGACGAGTGGACCCAGGGCTGCGAGGGCAACACCGGCGACGCCCTCACCGCGGGCATCGACATCGGCGCCGCGACCGACCTGCTCGACGAGTCGTGGTTCGCACCGGGCCTCGTCGTACCCGACACCCGCCCGGTGTTCTACACGTCGGTGTGGAGCGGCATCTGGGTCAACGCCGCCGGACAGCGCTACCTCAACGAACGTCTCCCCTACGACCGCGCCGGCCACGAGATGCTCAGGGCGCACCGGTCCTCGCACGTGTCGCACCTGCCCACGCACTGGGTGTTCGACCAGCGCCAGCTCGACAACAAGCGGGCGTTCGCGGGCCTGCCGGTCGCGCCGCAGGTACCCGGCTGGTTCGACGTCGAGAAGTTCCTCGCCGCCGGTGTGCTGAAACGGGCCGACACGCTGGAGGAACTGGCGGAGCTGATCGGCCTGCCCGCGGGTGCGCTCACCGAGAGCGTCGAGCAGTTCAACGGGTACGCCCGAGGCGGCAAGGACGAGCAGTTCGGCCGCGGTGAGGATCCCTGGGACCTGATGATCACGCACATGGCGGGGGCCCATACCGACGGGCCCAACCCCTGCCTGGGCGTGATCGACAAACCGCCGTTCTACGCGGCCACGATCGTGCTGTCCGACCTGGGGACCAAGGGGGGCCTGAAGACGGACGAGCACGCGCGCGTGCTCCGGCCCGACGGCTCGGTGATCTCCGGTCTGTACGCGTCGGGGAACACGATGGCGCCGATGTCCGGCCGGATCTACCCGGGCGCGGGCGGTCCCGTGGGTTCGTCGATGGCGTTCTCCTACCTCGCCGCCGTCGACATGGCCGACGAGAGCCGGTAGGCCCGGCCCTCCTCAACTCCCTCTCGGAGCAAGGCTCTTCGGGAGGGAGCCGGGCGTTCAGGCGGACTCGGTCGAGTGACCGGGGAACAGGGACAGCGCGGGGTCCAGGGCGACGGCCGCGTTGTTGACCGCGGTCGCCACCTCCCCGAAGCCGACCGACATCAGACGGACCTTGCCCGGGTAGGCGGTGACGTCGCCGGCCGCGTAGACCCGGTCGACCGTGGTGCGCATCCTGGTGTCGACGACGATCGTGCGCCGCTCCAACTCGACGCCCCAGTCGGCGAGTGGTCCGAGGTTGCTGATGAAGCCGAGGGCGGCCACGACCGCGTCCACCTTCAGCACCCGGGCCTCCTCCTCCCCGTCGACCCGCAGGTGCGCCTGGCGGAGCAGGTCGTCCCCGGTGAGGGTCGCCACCTGGGCGTTGGTGACGATGTCGACTCCGCAGGCGTGCAGTTCGCGCACGCTCGCCGCGTGGGCCCGGAACGCACCGCGCCGGTGCACGAGGGTCACCGAGCGGGCGATCGGGTGCAGGGCGAGGGCCCAGTCGACCGCGCTGTCCCCGCCGCCGACGACGAGGACGTCACGGTCGGCGTGCTCCGCCGGGTCCGGGACGAAGTAGCTCAGCCCGCGCCCGAGGAACTCCTCCCCGGCCGGGAGGGTGCGCGGGGTGAACGTGCCGATCCCGGCGGTCAGTACGACCGCTCCGGCGTCGACGGTGGTGCCGTCGGAGAGGGTGACCCGAGGGCGTCCCTCGGGTGTGTGGGTGAGGTCGACGGCCTGGCGGCCGAGGAGGTAGACCGGGTCGAAGGCGTCGGCCTGGTCCTTGAGGGCGGTGACGACGTCGCGGCCCCGGGTACCGGGGACGGCGGCGATGTCGCGGATCTCCTTCTCCGGGTAGAGCGCGGTGATCTGGCCGCCGCACTGCGGCAACGCGTCGACCAGGACGGTCCGCAGTCCGCGGAAGCCCGCGCAGTAGGCGCCGTAGAGCCCGATCGGGCCGGCTCCGACGATGAGGATGTCTGTGGTCACGGTCTCGGCCACGGGCCGGCCTCCTGGGGAGAGTGGATCGGGGCGTGCCGCGGAGTCGGTCGGCCGGCTGAGTGTAGGGCCGGTCCGAGCAGGGTCGTTCGCGCAGGTCCCGGCTGATGGGACGGCCGGTGGACGGCCCCGGACGCCGAGTGGAGAGTCGTTCTCACCGCCACCGCGATGACGGCACGGCGTCCACGGGGACGAGGAGGGTGACACGCGTGAGCGATGAGGTGCGGGTGTGGATCGATCAGAAACTGTGCACGGGTGACGGTCTGTGCACCCAGTACGCCCCCGATGTCTTCGAGTTCGGCGACGACGGACTGGCCTACGTCAAGAACGGCGAGGACGGGGAACTGCTGACGCCCGAGGGCGCGCAGGCCGATGTGGCGGACCGGCTGCGTCTCGATGTGATCGACGCCGCCGACGAGTGCCCGGGCAACTGCATCCACGTGGTGCGGCGCGCCGACGGGACCGAGGTCGCCGGCCCCGACGCCGGCTGACGTCACCTTGCGGCCGCCTGGAGCCGTACACGCATGTCGAGTGGAGGAGTGGTGACCGGTGTCTGCAGTTGTTGAGCCTCAAGTGGACCGTCGAGTCCCGTGGTTCGAGGGCGATGTGCCCGCCGACAAAGTCCCGGAGAAGTACCGGCTTTCGCGCGCGTTCGTGCCCAAGGGCCGTTATCTGGACGCCGAGTTCCTCAAGCTGGAACTGGAGAAGGTGTTCACGCGCGCGTGGTTGCTGGCCTGCCGCCTGGAGGAACTGCCGGGCGTCGGGTGTTTCGTCGAGTACGAGATCGGTGGTCATTCGATCCTCATCGTGCGGGAGGGAAAGGACTCGATCCGCGCCTATTTCAACGCGTGCCGGCATCGCGGTACGCGGCTGGCGCGGGGCCGGGGGCGGGTCGGCTCGCTCATCTGCCCCTTCCACGGCTGGCGTTGGAACCTGGACGGTTCGATCAGGCTGGTCCTCGACCGTGAGGAGTTCGTTCCGCGCTCGGACGACGACCTGGGCCTGGTCCAGGTACGGGCGGAGCAGTGGGGCGGGTTCGTGTTCATCAACATGGACCCCGACGCGAAACCGCTCCTCGAATACCTCGACCCGATCCCGCGGATCTTCGCGCCGTTCCAGTTCGAGAACATGCGCTACCGGTGGCACAAGAGCGTGCTGCTGCCGTGCAACTGGAAGACCGCGCTGGACGGATTCCTCGAGGCCTATCACGTGGCGGGCACGCATCCGCAGCTCTACCGCTTCGACAAGTCGAACACGAACATCGCCTCGATGAAGGAACTCGAGAACCGGATGTGGGCGCCCACGACGGTCTACGAGCGGCACGCCCACTATTCGAGTGTGGGCCCGAAGAAGAAGGACACCGCCAAGGACCCGGCCAACCGGGGCACAGGGGGTGTGACCGACGAACGGCTCAGCGTGGCGCTGAGCGTGCAGTACATCGCCGACGACATGCGCGGCCTGGAGAACGAGCGGAGCTGGCGGGCCGCCGAGGCGCTGAAGACGGCGGAGGTGCCGGAGGGGATGACCGCCGGGCAGTACTACCTCCAGCTGTACAAGGAGTTGTCGCTCGCGGAGGGCTACGACTGGCCGGACATCACGCCCCAGCAGTGGGCGGAGGCCGGTACTGCGTGGAACGTCTTCCCGAACACGATCCTGCTCCCGAACCAGGGGTCGGTCTTCGGCTACCGGGCACGGCCGAACGGCCTGGACCCGGACAGCTGCCTGTTCGAGATCTTCAGCCTGGACCAGGTCCCTGTCGCCGACTACGACAAGAAGCGGGACTTCCAGCCCCAGTTCTTCGAGGACTTCCGTGAGGCCGACCTCGGCGAGATCTTCACCCAGGACCTGATGAACGCCAAGGAGGTGACCGTGGGCATGCACTCCCCCAGCTTCGACGGGCACCGGCTGAGCGAGGAGCAGGAGATGACCGTCTACAACCACCACCGGGTCGCCGACCGGTTCCTCTGGACCGACTGACCCGGTCGATCCGACCGATCCGTGGTCCCGGCCCCCAGGGGCCGGGACACGATCGTGCCGGCGACCTACCGCCGGACCCAGCCGACGTCGTGCCAGTAGGTCTCCAACTCCCGCACCGGCTTGGGCCAGGTCTCGATGTAGGTGACACCCTCGGGCCCCGCCGTCATCGTGTACGGCGTGCCGGCCCGGCTGAGGAAGACGTCCCCCGGGCCGACCCGCACGGTCTGCGGCTCGCCCGACTCGTAGTGCTCGATGTGGTACTCGCCGGCGAAGACGAAGAGCATCTCGTCGACGTTGTGGTGGTGCCGGGGCACCGTGAAGTCCGGGCGTACGCGCAGCGGGTTGCGGTTGAAGTGCGGTACGTCGATGGGTTTGGTGGTCACCCACATCGCCCCGTCGAACGTCGCCGCGAAGTCCACGGGCGCGTCCCGCAGCAGGCCGCCGTCGTTCCAGAAGTACTGGGGATGGCCCTGCTGCTCCAGGCCCATCGGAACCCAGTCCGCGTCTTCCACCAGATCACCGAATGTAAGAGTCACGCGGCGACGGTACGCACGGCCGGACACCGTGTCGTCGGGAGGTTCCGCTCATCGGGATCCGCGTATGACACGTCCCGGCCCGGTCCCCACTATCGGGGCATGGGAATCGAGTTCTTCAATCTGCTGTCGGACGAGGGCTGGATCGAGCTGCCGGTCGACCAGTCCGCTCCCACGTATCTGTGGCACGAGGGCGGTCTCCTGGCCGACGCTCCGGTCGACATGGAGCAGACCTTCAAAGGGAACATGTGGTGGTCGACGAAGGTGGACCCGTCGTTCAACCTGAACGGCCTGCGGTGCGCACCGGGTTTCGCGGTCCCCCGCCACCATCACAACCTCGACGAGTTGATCATCGTCTTCGGCGGCACGTTCCATGTCGCCTGGGGCAAGGACGGGGAGGAGGGCAGCCGGACCATCGGTCCGGGCGAGTTCTGGATCAGCGAGGCCGGAACCCCCTACCTCATGACGGCCGGACCGGAGGGCGTCACCTACGTCGAGACCTGGCCGGAGCCGATGGAGAACCTCGAGACCTACTGGCACGACGCGGGCTGGGTCCATCGCGGTCACTGATAGCCCGCCCGCCTATTTCGGCCCCTCATTCCTGGCGCGATGCCGGAAGAGGGGCCGACTGCTTGGACAAGTCCCGTACGACCCATTCCAGCAGGCTTGAATTACGGATACTCTTCTTGCCAGCGG
Organism: Streptomyces sp. N50; assembly: GCF_033335955.1. GTDB lineage: Bacteria > Actinomycetota > Actinomycetes > Streptomycetales > Streptomycetaceae > Streptomyces. The sequence goes on along the minus strand of NZ_CP137549.1, from coordinate 9,673,582 downwards.
CCGCTGCTCACGAGGATGGGCCGCCCCTCTCCCCTTCATCGGAGCAAGGTCCCTCTCGTCGCCGGTCGTGAAGTCCTCGGCATGCCGACCGGCATGGTCTGCCGCGGCGCGCCCGGCCTTCGTGCCGTTCGGCCCCCGCTCGCGGCTCTCTCTTCACTTTCTCGGACGGCGGCGTCGCGGCCTCGGCCCACGGCGCGGCCGGTCGCTGATCGCAGCGAGTGCCGGGCACTCGCCGACACGTTGGGACGCAGACATGATCGAGTCGGTCGGACGAGCCTTCTCCTCACCCCGGTCACGAGCGTCGGTCGCGCTGGTGTCGACCGCGGTCCTGCTCGCGGGATGCGGCAGCGGCGGTGACGGCACGACCGCCGCCGCGGGCAGCACGAAGATACCGGCCGCGCTGGCGAGCGCCTTCCCCGGGAAGAAGGCCACCGGCGCGCCGGTCAGGATCGGCCTCATCACCAACGAGGGCGGCTCCGCGATCAGCCAGCCCGAGACCAGGGAAGCCGCCCAGGCCGCCATGAAGTACGCCAACGCCGACCTCGGCGGAATCGCGGGCAGGCCGATCGAGTTCGTGATCTGCAAGACCAAGGAGGAACCGGCGACGGCACGGGACTGCGCGAACCAGATGGTCGAGCAGAAGGTCGACGCGGTCGTCCTGACCAGCAGCGGCCTCGGCGACTCCATGGTGCCGATCGTCACCCAGGCCGGCATTCCCTGGACGACCGCCATCGCCGCGAGCAACTCCGAGGGCACCACCGCCAACGCCTTCTCCTGGACCGGCGGTTTCCCGACGACCATGACGTCGATGGCCGCGTACGCCAAGGACAAGGGGTACAAGAAGGTCGCCGCGTTCGTGATCGACGCGCCGGCCGCGGTGAGCGGCATCGAGGCCATCGGCAAACCCGTCTTCGCCAAAGCCGGGATCGGCCTGCGGATCGTGACGGTGGCCGCGGGCACACCGGACGCGTCTCCGCAGGTGAGCGCCGCGCTGCGGAACAAGCCCGATGCAGTCGCCGTCGTAGCGGATCCGACGGTGTGCACCTCGGTGCTCCAGGCGATGGGCACGCTCGGCGCGGGCATCGCCCGGATGACCGTCCAGTCGTGTGTGTCCCCCGAGGTCGTCTCGGCCGTGGGCGCGGGCATGGACGGCGTGCAGGTCTTCAGCAGTTTCGACGTGGCCGGCGACGACCTCGAAGCACAGCTCTACCGCCAGGTGATGAAGGAGTACAGCCCCGGCACCTCGGCCACGGGATACGCGGCGATCGGCTACCAGGGCGTGCTCGCCCTGGTGCGTGCCCTGCACGGCCTGAAGGGCACGGTCACCCCGAAGACGATCACCGCCGCGCTGCACTCGGCGAAGAACATCGTCCTGCCCGCCGGCCACGGCATCACCTTCACCTGCGACGCCAAGGCGGTACCGGGGCTGCCCGCGGCCTGCTCGGCCAAGGAGGTCACCGGCACGGTGTCGTCCGACGGCACGTTGGGACAGATGCGGGTCGTCGATCCCAGCCCGTTGTTCGCACGGTAGACGCGGCAGCCGGAAGGGACGGTCTCACCGATGAGCCAGTACGTCGTGTTTCTGTTGCTGGGGCTGGGAAGCGGTGCGGTGTTCGGCGCGCTCGCGCTGGCACTCGTGCTCACCTTCCGCAGTTCCGGGGTCGTCAACTTCGCCACCGGGGCTGTCGCGTTGTACAGCGCGTACACCTACGCCTTCCTGCGCCAGGGCGAGTTGCTGGTGCCACTGCCGGGTGTGCAGAAGAAGATCGGTCTCGGCGGTCCGCTCGGTCTCTTCCCTGCGGTGGTCATCTCCCTTGTCCTGGCTGCCCTGTTGGGGGTCGTGCTGTACGGGCTGGTCTTCCGGCCGCTGCGGACCGCGCCGCCGGTGGCGAAGGCCGTCGCCTCGATCGGGGTGATGCTGGTGATCCAGGCCGTGCTCGCCGCGGCGGTGGGTACGGGGGCCGTGTCGGTCAAGGCCATCCTGCCCAACGACCCGGTGTCCTGGGGCGGTTCGCTCATCCCCGGCGACCGGCTGTGGTTCGCGGCGGTGATCGCCGTACTGACCGTCGTGCTGGCGCTGGTGTTCCGGCTGACCAGGTTCGGTCTCACGGCCCGGGCTGCGGCGGAGTCGGAGAAGGGCGCGCTGGTCAGCGGGTTGTCGCCGGAGCGGATCGCGGTGGCGAACTGGGCGCTCAGCTCGGCCGTCGCCGGTCTGTCCGGCATCCTGATCGCGCCCATCGTGCCGTTGGTCCCGGTCTCCTACACGCTGTTCATCGTGCCGGCCCTGGCGGCGGCCCTGGTCGGCAACTTCACCGCGCTGATCCCGGCCGTGGGAGCCGGTCTGGTCATCGGGATGCTCCAGTCGGAACTGCAGTTCCTGCAGGGGAAATGGTCGTGGCTGCCCCAGGCCGGGCTGGCCCAACTGGTGCCGCTGGCCGTCATCCTGGCCTACCTCGTGGTCCGCGGCCGGCTACTGCCCACCCGTGGCTCGCTGATCCAACAAGCCTTGGGCCGGGCGCCACGGCCCGACCGCATCCTGATCCCGGCCGTCGTGAGTACGGCCCTCGGTGTCATCGTCCTCTTCGCCACCACCGGAAGCATCCGCGCGGCGGTGATCACCTCGCTGACCCTGGCGGTGATCTCGCTGTCGCTGGTGGTTGTCACCGGGTTCGCCGGCCAGATCTCGCTGGCGCAGCTGACCCTGGCCGGGGTCGGCGCATTCAGCCTGAGCAGGCTGAGCGTCGAATGGGGTGTCCCCTTTCCGTTCGCCCCGTTGCTGGCGGCCTTGGCGGCGACGGTGATCGGGGTGGTGATCGGGCTGCCCGCGCTGCGGATCCGCGGCCTGCCGGCGGCGGTGGTCACGGTCGCGCTCGCGGTGGCCCTGGAGGCCTTCTGGTTCCGCAACACCCAGTTCAACGGCGGCCTGGGCGGTTCGAAGGTGCCCTCGCCCCGCCTGTTCGGGATCGACCTGGGGATCGGATCGGGCGACGACTATCCGCGCATCCCGTTCGCGTTGCTGTGTCTGGCGGTGCTGCTGCTCGTCGGCCTGGGTGTGGCGTGGCTGCGCCGCAGCAGGCTCGGCGCCGCGATGCTCGCCGTGCGCGCCAACGAGCGGTCGGCCGCCGCGGCGGGGATCGACGTCGCCCGTACGAAGATCGTCGCCTTCGCGATCGGGGCGTTCGTCGCCGGGCTCGGGGGCGCCCTGCTCGGCTACCAACAGACCGTCGCCGACGCCGGGATGTTCACCGCGATCGGCGGTCTCGGCCTGTTCGCGACCGCTTACCTGGCCGGCATCACCTCGTTGTCCGGCGGTCTGGTCGCGGGGGTGATGGGCGCCGGCGGTCTGCTGCCCGTCCTCCTGGACCGGGCCCTGTCCATCGGCGAGTGGTACGACGTGATCATGGGCGTCGGTCTCGTCCTCACCGTGATCACGAACCCCGAGGGCGTCGTCGGCCCGGCCCACGAACTGACGGCCCGGCTACGGCGCGGGCGCCGCCCGGCCACCGTCGACGACGCGGACACCGACGGTCTCTCCGAGACCGCGCCGGCCGCTCGCCCACCGGTCCCCGATCCGGGCGAGGTGGTCCTCGCGGTGCGCGACGTGGGGGTGCGCTACGGCGGTGTGGTGGCCGTGGACGCGGTCTCCTTCGAGGTGCGCTCGGGCGAGATCGTGGGCGTGATCGGCCCGAACGGTGCCGGGAAGACCACCCTCCTCGACGCGATCAGCGGATACGGCCGCAGTACGGGAACAGTCGAGTTCGACGGCCGGGTGATCTCCTCGCTGAAGCCGCACCAGCGCGGCCGGGCGGGCCTCGGGCGCACCTTCCAGGGCATCGAGCTCTACGAGGACCTCAGCGTGGAGGAGAACGTACTGGTCGGGGAGGCGGCGGCCCTGCACGGCGGCGACCATGTCGGCACCGTGCAGGGGGTGGAGCTGCGCAACCGGCTGTTCGAGACGCTGCACCTGAGCCGCTTCCGGGCTCAGCCGGCGCGTGAACTGTCCCAGGGCAGACGGCAGTTGGTGTCCATCGCGCGCGCCCTGGCAGGACGGCCCCGGATGCTGCTGCTCGACGAGCCCGCGGCCGGCCTGGACAGCGCCGAGAGCCGCTGGCTGGGCGACCGGCTGCGGGCAGTACGGTCCGACGGCGTGACGGTCCTGCTCATCGACCACGACATGGGGCTGGTGCTCGACGTGTGCGACCGCATCGTCGTCCTGGACATCGGAAAGGTCATCGCGGACGGAACTCCCGCCGAGATCAAGGCAGATCCACGGGTCGCCACCGCCTACCTCGGTGCGACGCACGTCGATACGGACCAGGTGCGCGGGGAGGTCGTCCAGTGACCGGGCAGGAACTGCTGACGTGCGAGGGCGTGGACGCGGGCTACTCCAAGGGACGCCCGGTGGTGCGCGGCTTCGATCTCACGCTGCTCCCCGGCGAGGTCACGGCCTTGTTGGGTCCCAACGGGGCGGGAAAGACAACCCTGTTGATGACCCTCGCCGGACTGCTGCCTCGCCTCGCCGGGTCCGTCACCCTCGACGGCCGGGAGATCCGTGGCGGGCGGGCGCGTGAGGCCGCCCGCCGGGGACTGGTCCTCGTACCCGACGACCGGTCGCTGTTCACCCAGCTCACCGTGCGGGACAACCTCGCGCTTGCCCGGCGGCGTCGGGGCAGCACCGTGGACCAGGTGCTCGACTTCTTCCCCGCACTGGGAAAACGGCTGAAGGTCGCGGCCGGGATGCTCTCCGGCGGGGAGCAGCAGATGCTGGCGCTGGGCCGGGCCATGATCCAGGACCCCCGGGTGCTGCTCGTCGACGAGTTGAGCATGGGGCTGGCACCGGTGATCGTCGAGGAACTGCTGCCTGTCGTCCGGCGGATCGCCGAGGACAGGGGCACGGCGGTCGTGCTGGTCGAGCAGCATGTCCGGCTGGCCCTCGGCGTGGCGGACCGGGCGGTGGTCCTGGTGCACGGGGAAACGGTGTTGAGCGGGTCCGCCGCGACGCTCGCGGCCGATCCCGGTCTGCTGGAGCGCGCCTATCTCGGCGAGCAGGCGCCGGAGCCTGTCTCGTGATCGTGCTCCTGACCCCCCTGATCGGAACGGCGAGGGGGCCTGCGGAACCGTCCCAGCGCCGCACGCCCCGATGCCGAGCCGGTGAGGACGGCCGTCACCACTTCCGTTCGGGAGCGCAGTCCGGTGCGGGCGAACAGCCGGGACAGCCGGTTGGCGACCGCGTCCTCGGTGAGCCGCAGCACCGTGGCGATCTGCCGGTTTGTCAGGCCTTCGGCGATCAGGGTCGCGAGCAACTGCTCGCTCTCGACGGTGGCTTGCTTCCGGCCGGGCACGGTGATGCCGGCCGCGCGCAGGGCGGCCCGGGTGTGGAAGCGCTCCAGTACGGCACAGCTCTGACCGAAGAGTTCGTATGCCTCGCGCAGCAGTGCGGGTGGGCCGCCGCCCGTGGCGACGGCGGCGACGAGGGTCACCGCCGTCTCGAACGGCTGGCTGCGTGAGCGGGCCAGTACGACGGCCTCCCGCGCGTTCTCCCCGGCGGTGACGGGACTGTCCGGTCGCAGGACCCGGGCCGATGCCGTGAGGTACCTGAGCCGTGTCCGTCCGGAGCCCGCCCGGTGGGAGATCCGTTCCAGGCGTTCCAGGCAGGTCATCGCCTCGGCCGTGCGCCCCGAGTCCGCGAGCAACTCGGCCAAGGAGGCCCAGAGTTCGTCGGTACCGGCGATCTGCCCGTGTGCCTCCGCCGCCTCCAGTCCGCGCCGCAGTGTCTTCTCGGCACCGGCCGGATCACCGAGGGTCCGCAGCAGCTCCGCTTCACCGGCGTCCAGTGAGTACTCCGGTGGGCCCTCCCCCTCGGCGCGCACGCTGTCGATCAGACGGCGGGCGCTCGTGACGCGGCCCCGGGCGAGGAGGATCGCCGCGGTCCGCGCGGGAACCACGTAGTGGTCGATCGCCGCCGTGTGGATCCCGTTGTTCGCCAGCATCCAGCGGGCCGGTTCCAGCGCCTCGTCCCACTCGCCCCGGAGGTGGTGCCGGAGGAACTGGCTGTGCCGGGGCAGGAGTTGGGGTGCCAGACCCTGAGCCGCCAGAAGGGCCTCGCCCGCGTGCAGGTCACCGCCGTTGAGCAACTCGTCGAACTTCGCGACGGTCAGTGTGTAAGCGTGGTCGGGGCCGATGTGCGGCGCTTCCGGAAGGGCCAGTGAGCGTCTGAACCGCTCCGGCCGGCCCAGCGCCAGTTCCGCCGCGGCCCGGAAACCGCCGGGGTTGGCGGCGGCGCGGACGTCGGTGTTCCACACCGGTTCGGTCCGTACCAGGAGGTCCAGCGCCTCACGCCATCTCGCCAGCAGACACAGGGCCAGTGCCCGGCCGGTGACGGCGGCCAGAACCGGCAGTCGCAGTTCGTCCCACCACTGTTCCGTGGCCAGTCGCGAAAGTGCCCGCCAGTCGAGGTCGTTGGCCGTCGCCACGGTGAACAGGGTCGCGGTCTCCTGGAGTTCGAGCCGGCCGACGATGTCCGGGCGGTCGCGCAGGATCGACTCCGCGATGGTCCGCGCGGTCCGGAAGTCCCCGGCGAAGTAGGCGGCGACGGCGTATCGCTGAAGGGCCGGGACCCGGTCGGCGGGACGCTCGACGAGGTGGCCCGCCGCCTGGCACCAGCGGAGCACTCCCCTGCCCTCGGAGTCGGGATGCAGACGCTCCGCCGCAGCAGTCAACTCCCTTACCGCACGGTCCCGTTCGACCAGAGTCCCCGCTTCCGCGATCCGGTCCGTCCGGTAGGCCACCGCGTCCGCCTCGTCGAGTCCGACGACCGTCGGCGGTTTCGCCCCCGCGTCCTCGTCCGCCCACAGTGTCTTAACGGCGGACGCCGACAGCCGACTGCGCTCCAGCGGCCCGAGCCGCTCGCGGAGGGCATGTGCCACCAGCGGAACCCCGAACTTCCACCCCTATGCCGTACCACCGTCGGTCCCGGGCAGCTCCTCGACGATCCCCGCACCGGCCAAGTCCCGTACGGCGGCCCGGACTTCGCTGACGGACAGCCCGACCGACCCCGCGATCAGCATCACGACCCGCGCGCCGAGGGGCCACAGGACACTGAGGGCGCCCGCCACCGTGCGGCACGGTTCGCCCAGCGCGTCCAGCGCCCACATGAACCGGTCGCCGTCCGGCAGCACCGGCGTCGGCGTCCGCGCCCCGACGAAGGCGTGGCCGTCCGCGACCTTGATCACCCCTTGCCGTGTCCACCCGGTGAGCAGGGCGTCGACCGCCCCGGGCAGCCCGTGGGTGAGGGCGCGCACGCGCCGGACGAGACCGGTGTCGGGAGTCGCCCCCAACCGCCCCGCCACCATGGCGACGGTCTGCTCGACCCCGAGGCGCGTCAGCACGATCGCGCGAGCCCCCTGAGCCGCGGCCAGCTCATCCACGGTTCCGCCGACACGGTCCCGCCGTAAGACCTGGCTCCCTTCTACGACCCGCCCCGCACTGGATGCACTCCCGCCGCACCCCACGACCGAGGCCAGCAGCCGGACACCGGACGACACCCCGGTGAGATCGGTCCCGCCGAGCAGGGCCAGCGATTCAGGGTCGGCGTACTGAAGGTCGTCCAGCACCACGACCACCGACGCGGCCCGCGCCAGAGCGGCGCGCAGCAGTGCGGCCATCACCGCCCCGTCGCGCCGTCCGGCCGCACGCAACGCCTCCGCGGGCCGGCGCTCCTCCAGCACCATGACGAGCCGCAGCGCCAGCAGAAAGGGCCGCGCGCCGTCACCAGGAACACAGCTCACGGAGCGCACCAACTCCCCGTCCCCGCACATTCGTTGGGCGATCGTGTTCATGAACACGGTGCGCCCTGAGCCTCGTTCGCCCCGGACCAGGACAAGTCGCGGCCCACCCCTGTCCGTCAGCAGGCCGTGCCCCTCGTCCAACTCCCGCTCCCGGCCGACCGGACAATCACCGACAGCCGTCCCACCGCGCACCAGCCATGGGTTCCCGGACGGAACGGTCATGGTCCACCGCGCTCTCTTCATCGACCCGGCCCGGGCGTTCCTGGCGTCTCCGGTCGGCCGTACGTTCGGAAACCAGCCCCGCATCCACATTATGATCACATTCACATGACCGCTTCCGTCACACGGTCGACCCCCCGCACCATCACCAACTCGCGTGCTCCCGTCGGCAGTTCACGCACGGAACACCGACCCCGGAAGGAAGTGGACGTGCAGGAAGGAGACCTCGTCATCGGCAGGGACAGCGAACTCCGCGACATGACGCGGACGTTGCTGTCCACCGGCGCCTCGGCCCGCACCCTCCTGGTCGTCGGCGCTCCGGGGACGGGCAAGACCACCCTGCTGGAACAGGCCCGGCGAGCGGCGACCGAGGAAGGCGCCCATGTCCTACGGCTGCGCTGTCACGACGGGGAGAGCGCGCCCGGCGCGGAGGCGCTGGCCGACGGCGTCCATGCGGTGCTCGCCAGGTTCCACGACCGCCGCAGCCCGGTCCGGGTCGGCGCCGTCCGCCGGATCCGGCTCCAATCCACCGGCCAGGACGGCGAGTTGGCGCTGCTGTCCGTCCTGAGTGAGATCCTCACCGACGCGGCGGCCCGTATCCCTTTCGCGGTGGTGGTCGACGACGTCGACCGGATGCCGCACCCGACCGCGTCCGCCCTCGGCCTGCTGCTGCGCGTCTTCCGCCCGGCCGGCGTACCGATGGTGATGGCCGGCCGACCGGTCCGCCCCACCGCCGACGGCGCCTCCCCGCTGACGGCCGCGGCCGACCGGCTGCTCGAACTCCCGCCGCTGCGCCCCGCGGACATCGAGGCCCTCGTCGTACGGAGGCTCGGCCGCCCGGTCGAGCCCGCCCTCGTGACGGCGGTGCTGGCCGCGCTGGGCCCCATGGCGGGCACCCCAGCGGCCGTACTGTCCGTGCTCGACGCGCTGGACGAGCACGGGGACCTCCTGGAACTCGACGGCCACGTGTGCCTGACGGAACCGGAGCGCGCGCTGCGTCTCACCACGGACACAACGGAGTTGAGCCGGCTCTGCTGGCCCGGTTCCCCGCCGGACAGCGACGGTCTGGACGCCGCCGCGGGGGTGGCCCGCAGCCTCGAACACGCCGAGGTGCGGCTGGACGATCTGCTCCGGTTGAAGCCGGGCGGACCGCGCCGGGCCGGCCTCGTCGACCGCGCGGTCACCCCGCTGGTCAGGGACGGGACGCTGACCGTGGACCAGGACGGCCGGATGGCGTTCGCCGTGCCGGCGCTCGCGGCGGCGCTGCGCACCCTGCCCACCCACCATGACGTGTCGACGCTGCACGCCCTGATCACCCGGTCGTTGACGGACCGGCTGGGCGCGGAGACGGCGGGCAGCTGTTACCCCCGGCTCGCCGAGCATGTGGCCGCCGCCAAGGCCGAGTTGGACGACGCCCTCGCGGTGGACGTGCTGCTCGCGGCGGCCCGTGCGGACGCCAGGTCGGACTGGCCCCGATCGGTCCGCGCCTACGCGTCCGCGCTGCGGCGCCTGCCGCCGTACGACCACCGGACACCCCAAGTGCTGCGCGAGTGGGCCGAGTTGAGCCTGCGCCACGCCGACCACACCGGTGCGCTGGCGCTGGGCGAACCGCTGCTCGCCCATCTGACCGCGGCACCGGCCGGCGCGCGGGACCGGGGCTCGCTGGACTTCGTGACCGAGGTGTGGGCTCTGGCGGCGCTGCACGAACACCGGTCGCCGCACCTCGACGCCCTCCGGGATCCCGCCCCCGCCATGGCCGAACTCGCGGACCTGGCCGGTCCGTTCGGGCTCGACCCCACGCCGTCCCGGCCACGGCGTGAGACGCACCGGGCGGCGGCCGCCGGGCCGCGGAAGGGATCCGGGCCGCTGCCGTCCGGCCCGGAACTACGGCTGCTGGCAGCCGCCGCGAGCAGCCACAACAACCTCTCGGCCGCCCTGCGTGCCCTGCCACCCGATGCGGCCGGCACCCCGGACATGGACCGGCTGCGGAACGCCGCCGTCCACGCGGACCTGGCCGGTGCCCTGACCGCCGTGCTCGGTGACCGGTACACCGGGGCGGGGAACAGCACCGCCGCCTGGTACCACGCCATGGTCGGCGACTACCTCGACGGCGACTGGGACCAGGCCCTGGTGTCCGCCCGCCGGATCGAGGCAGGCGGCCGGACCCGGGACACGACGGCGGGCGCCGCACAGCCCGCCCGGGCACTCGCGGCCGAAATCCATTGCACACGCGGGGAGTTGGACCTCGCCCGGTTCTGGATCGAGCTGATTCCGGAGGCCGTGTCCCACCCGCTGGTCGCCTGGGCCAGGCTGGGCGTGCGGTACTGGTCGGGCCGGCGGGAGGAAGCGCTGGCGACGGCCCTCAGGGACGTACGACGGGCTCGCGAGCAGGGTCTGCACGCGGGCACGGAGAAGGTGCTGCTGCGGTACATCTCCTTCGCCCTGGTGGCGGGTCTGCCCCAGGCCATGCCTCAGGCGCTGGACGAACTGGAGGCGCTGCACGCGGTGGTGGGTTCTCCCACGACGCGCGAGGCGGTGCTCATCGGGCGCGGGCTGGTGCACGGCGACGCGGACAGCGCGCTGGCGGCCCTGCGGTCGGTACGCGAACGGGGCGACGCCTACCTGGGCCTGCTCTGCTGTCTGTGCCTGATGGAGATCGGCGACGAGTCCGGGCCGTGGCTGGCCGAGGCCTCGCGGATCGCGCAGTCGCTGGGGATCGGGCGCGCCACCCGTACGACGCTCGGGCACATGACGCGGCGGCGGACCTTCGGACTGCCGAGGACGCGTCCGGCCAGGGACGGATTCGGCGAGGAGGACGTCCGGCTGGCCACGATGGTCAGCGACGGGGCGACCAACCGGCAGATCGCGGCACGGCTCGCGTGGAGCGAGAAGACCGTGGAGCGGCGGCTCAGCGGGCTCTTCCGCCGTACCGGGTGCCGTTCCCGGGTGGAACTGGCCGCGGCCTGGCTGGACGGCAGCCTCGCCCGCCGCGTTCAGGTGCCGGACGGCGCGCCCACCAGGGGCGGCGGTCCCGTGCCGGGCCCGGGCCGAGCACGGCGGCCGTGACCGAGGCGGCTGCGGGCCGCCGACCCAAGGGCGTTGTCCGCCGGGTCAGTTGAGACGCGCGGCGTGTGTGTCGACGGGTACACCGAGCCTGCCGGTGAGCAGGGAGCCGTCGGGCTTCACCTGGAGGTTCCACTCCAGGGCGGGGATGTAGCCGAGCACCAGCAGCGCGTCGGTCCCGCGCAGCGGAGTGTCGCCCCATCGCTCGTTGCGGTACTGGGCTGCGGTGACCACGAAGAGCCGCCGGGCGTGGCTCCCGGAATTCGCCGCGCCGCGGTCCCTGCCGATGTGCAGGGTCTCCAGGGCCGACGGCCCCCTGCGCTGTCCGGGCAGCTTGTTCTCCCCCACGGCCAGGGCCTCGCCCCGGGTGGCCGCGGTGTGCAGGCGGGCCGATCGCGCGCCCAGCCCGTCGGTCACCGAGGGAGTGGCCGCCGAGCCCACCAGGACGACCGTGGCGAGGGTCCCGACCGGCCCCGAGACCACCTCGGAGATGAGGGCCTGCGCCAGGAGCAGGACATCGTTGTCGTCCCCGGTCAGGGCGATCGGCCCGCTCAGCCGCGAGAGGTCGACCAGCATGCGCTCGCCTCTGTGCAGGCCGAGGGTGACCGTCAGGGAGTACGGATGCGTGGGCCCGTCACCTCCGTCGCCCCCTCGCCGCAGCCTCGCGGTGTCCACGGACCACTCCTTCCCGGAGATGTCCGCGGTCCAGGGCGCGGGCGCGTCGTCGTCCGCCTCGGCCAGCCGCAGGGTCAGCCGCTGCCCCGAGTGGACGACGACGTTGATGTCCGGCAGCGGGCGCCCGCCCTGCTGACGCCCCGCGGCCACGGCCCGCAGACCCAGGGCGACCGTTTCGAGCGCCTTGCGGCTGGCGCCCGACAGCGCTGAACGGGCCTGCCCCGAGGAGGAGTTGCGCCTCCGCCGGAAGAGCGCGGCCCCGAGCAGGAACAGGCCGAGCCCCACGCACAGGGCAATGGACGCGATCATGCGGCCACCTTTGTTGCTAGAAGTTGTCAGAGACAGACACAGGCCCATGGGGGCGCCGGCCGTGGGCGTGGAACGCCGACGGCGAAGCGGACCGGTGTCCGAAGGGCGCGAGAACGCGCTTCCCCCGGCATCGTCGCGCGCCCGCTGTTTCCGGTGAAAGGCGAAACCGCCAACCTTGCCGGTCCGTACAGGGAGTTGGGGCGGATCTTCCGCCCCGGACCGTCGTCACGTCGGGGACGCCTCGGCGACTCGCGCCAGGTTTCCCTCCCGCTCGCGCGCGACGGGCCGGTGCGCCGATACGCGGTCCCGGCCGGTGTCACCATCGTCCTCCCGCACCACATGAACGACCGCGATCGCGAGTTGGGGGGCACATGCCTCAGCAAGTCCTCGGCGCGAGCCTGCGCGTGGCGATCCACGCCCCCGCCCCCCTGATCCGCGCCGGACTGTCCGGCTTCGTCGCCATGGAGCCGCGGCTGCGCGAGGTGCCCCGGGACAGGATCCGGGAGGCCGACGCGATCGTGGTCGCCGTGGACGTGGCGGACGCCTCCGTCCTGGACCTGCTCCCCAGCCTGAGCGACCACCCGGGCGCACGCTTCCTGGTGGTCGTCAGCGAACGCTGGCAGGCCGACGTGTCGACGGCCTGGCACCGGGGCGTTCGCGCCGTGGTCTGGTGGGACTTCTGCAGCCCGGACGTCTTCGTCCGCACCGTCCGCGCCGTGGCGGGCGAGGACGACAACGCGGCACATGCCACCCGGACCGTCGCCCCTTCCCGGAACCGGGCTCCCCTGAGCACGCGCGAAGTGGCCGTCCTGCGCCTGATCGCCGAGGGAAGACAGTGCGACGAGATCGCGACGGAACTCTCCTACTCCGAGCGCACGGTGCGATACATCCTCTACGGCGCGATGAAGCGCCTGCGGGCACGCAACCGCGCCCACGCCGTCTCGTACGCCATCAGGGCCGGACTGATCTGAACCGCCGTAACATCGGCCTCCTGCACCGGAGTTGACGGAGGAGACACCATGAACCTGGGCAGCCACCTCACTCAGCGTCTCCTGCGTCTTCCCCCGCCACTCACCCGTGACGTGGCCGTCGACCACGATCTCCGGGTGCCGATGCGGGACGGGGCCGTCCTGCTGGCCGACCGCTGGAGGCCGAGGTCCGGTGGTGACGGCCTGCCGACCGTGCTCCTGCGGATCCCCTACGGCAGGGCGGGCATGGCCGCGGGGCCGATGGTCCGGCCGCTGGCCGAGCGGGGGTTCCAGGTGCTGATCCAGAGCACGCGCGGCACGTTCGGCTCCGGCGGCACCTTCGACCCGATGCGCGGCGAGCGCGAGGACGGGCTCGACACCGTGGACTGGGTGATCGGGCAGCCCTGGTTCGGCGAGTCGATGGTGCTGTACGGCATGAGCTACCTCGGCTTCGTCCAGTGGGCCATGGCCGACCAACTCCCGCCGCAGGTGAGGGCGATGATCCCGGCGGTGTCGGAATCGGCGCTCAGCCTGGAGTTCCTCCGCGAGGACGGGTTCTCCCTGGAGACACCGTTCGGCTGGGGCGTCATGGTCGCCGGACAGGAGCGCCGGTGGGCGATACCGCGCCAGCTCCTGGAGGCGAGGCGGGTGCGCCGCGCCATGTCGACGCTGCCGCTCGGCGAGGCCGATGTCGCCGCCATGGGGCAGCGGTCCGCCTACATCCAGGACGTCCTCGCCCACGACGCCGGCGCCCCGCGATGGGCGCGGCTGGACCACAGTCACCGGGTGGCCGGCGTCGCCGTACCGGTGAGTTCCGTCGGTGGCTGGTACGACATCTGCCTGCCCGGCCAACTCCGGGACCACCAGGCCCTCCAGGCGGCCGGGCGGCAGGCCCGGCTCACCGTCGGCCCGTGGACGCACACCGCCCGGGGTGTGGGTGTCACGGCGGTCGGCGAGACCCTCGGTTTCGGTCTCGCCCACGCCCGCGGCGAGCAGCCTGCGGAGCGCGCCCCGGTCCGCCTGTTCGTCATGGGCGCGGAGACCTGGCGCGACTTCCCCTCCTGGCCGCCGCCCGGATACACACCGCGACGCTTCCACCTCCACCCGGGCGGCGCCCTGTCCACCGACGAGCCGGGCGAGTCCGCGCCGGACGGCTACCGCTACGACCCGGCGGACCCGACTCCGGCCGTCGGCGGGGTACGCCTGGCCCTCGGTGTGAAGGGCGGCCCCGTCGACAACACCGGACTCGAGGCCCGGCCGGACGTCCTGACCTATACAACTGCCGTACTGGACACGGACGTCGAGGTGATCGGTGAGGTCGGCGCCGAGATCTGGTTCCGCTCCAGCCTGCCTTTCGCGGACGTGTTCGTCCGGCTGTGCGATGTGGACGCCAAGGGCCGCTCGATGAACGTGTGCGACGGCCTGGTCGGTCTGACGGGCGCCGACCGGACCTCCCGCGCGACGGTACGGCTGTGGCCGACGGCCCACCGCTTCCGGCGCGGTCACCGCATCCGGGTCCAGGTGTCCAGCGGTGCCTTCCCCCGCTACAACCGCAATCCGGGCACCGGCGAACCCAGGGCGACGGCCACGACTCTCCGCGCCGGGAACCAGGAGGTGTTCCACGACCCCGGACACCCGTCCGCGGTACTCCTGCCGGTCCGCCGGGCAATACGGAAAAACGGCTCGACCGAGCGAGAGCCCGAAAATGGACTAGACATGAGTGGACTAGACAATTAAGCCGCTTCAACCCCCCACATGATGCTGCGGAATACGACATCACAAGACCCGGCCGGTCTCGGCGCATATTGCCCCACCGAGACCGGGCCGACATGGCGACTACCCAAATGTCATATGCCTCAAGGCGTTTATACCTCCAGGGTGGACTCGAGGCGCTTGAGGTTATGCCTCGCCAGCGCCAGATTGCTGCGCTCACGGTCCAGCGCGAGATACAGGAAGAGCGAGCCGCGCGTGCTCGCCAGCGGCCGGATCAGGTGGTACTGCCGGCCGAGGGTGATCAGGATGTCCTCGATGTGGTCGTCCAGGTTGATGGCCTTCAGCGTGCGCTGCTTGGCCCGCACGACCTCGGTGTTGCCCGCCCCCGCGACCTCCAGGTCGAGATGCGGCCCGCCGCCCAGCGCCCCCAGCGTCATGCCGCTCTCGTAGTCGACCAGGGACACCCCCAGAGCCCCGTCGATAGTCATCGCTTCCTTGAGCGTCGCCTCAATGTTCACGTGGTGCCTCGTTCCCCTCACCCCGGCGAGATTCGGCGTCTCGCCACGAAAACGGTCTCAATGCGAACCGTGCGGGTAACAGACAACACCATCTTTGGTCAGAGTTGCGATAGTTGGCAAATAAAGTAGTCTGCTCGCCGGAGTGACTGAAGGGGGGACCTTTGTCATCGCTCGACGCCGTACTGGGCCGCGCCCTGACCACGCCCGGCATCAGCGGAGCCGCGGTACTCGATGCCGTCACCGGCCTCTCCTATGCGGAGTCCGGGGATATGAGTGCCGGTCAGGACTCCTGCCAAATAGCGGAATTGGCCCGCACCCGCCTCATTCGGGCAGGCGCGTCAGGGGAGTTGGAGAGCGTCATCGTGACGACCTCCACCCGGCATCTCGTGACGATCCAACTCCCGCGGCAGGGCGACCCCTTGCTGCTGTGCGCGACCGTCGACCGCGACCGCACGAACCTCAGCTCGGCGCTGCGCGAACTGAGGCTGCACGCCGACGAGTTGCTGGCATGACGGAAGGCACCGAGGAACCGCTCGCCGACTCCCGCAACGTTCCCGCCCTGTTGGCGGCGCTCCGGAACCGACGGCGGTCCTGCACCGTGATCGTGACCGGCACCCCCGGCGGCTCCATCCACGTGCGTGACGGCCTCGTGGTGGCCATGGAGACCCCTGGCGCACCCGGCATCGAGGGACTGCTGCTCAGGTCGGGCCGCATCGGCGAACAGGCGTGGTCGGCGGTCCGCGCCTCCGACACCACCCATGAACATCTCGCCGCCGAACTCGTGGACCGCGGACTCGTCGGCGCCGGAGAGCTGGAGGTCATCAGCCTCGGCGCGCTCTTCGACGCCGCGTTCGCGCTCTCCCTCGCCGTACCCGACAGCTGGGAAGTCACCGCCCCCGTACCGGCGTTGTACCGCAACGCCGGCGTCACCCCCGAGCGGCTCCTCGGGGAAGTGTCCCGACGTATCACCTCCCTTGCCACAGAACCCGGTTCGGTCGCCGCTCTCGCCCGCACCCGGATGCGGTCGGTGCCCACCGCGCGTCTCCCCGACCCCCTCGGCAGCCTCCCGGCCCGGCACCGGGCCGTCCTGGCCGCCGCGGACGGACGCAGGACGGCGCGGGACATCGCCTTCGCCCTCGGCCGGGGTCTCTTCGCCGTCATGATCGACCTACGGCACCTGCTGAACCTCGGTCTCGTCCGACCGCACACCCCCTCGCCGAACGGCAGGCCGAGCACGGCGGCGCGCGTCACACCCTCCGCCGTCACCCCCTCCGCCCTCGACTCCGCCTCGCTCCCGCGTCGCCTCCCCGGCCGCCACTCCGCGCCGGCTCACCGGCCCCACGACTGAACCGCCCTTCCCACAGCCACGTCCCCACCGGGCTCCCCTCCTGCCTCGCTCTCCCACCGCCATCACACACGAACGCAACAGGAAGAAGACGCCTTGACCGCCACCCCTCTTGAATGAGGGGGTCCTACGGCTCGCGCCGTGGGGTTTTCTGCTTCGTCGCCAACTGCCCGCCCGGAGAACTCCGTTGAGGTCTTACACCAGCTCCACAGACAGACACCGCCAGCCCGGCGGCCAAAAGGTTCCGTGCCGCGTTCACGTCCCGGTCATGAGTCGTCCCGCAGTCGCATGTCCAGGTACGAACATCGAGCGGCATTCTCTCCTGCACAGCACCGCAGGCGGAGCACAGCTTGGAGGAGGGGAAGAAGCGGTCCACCGCGATGACTTCGCGCCCGTACCACTTCGCCTTGTACTCCAGCATGGAGCGGAACTCGCTCCAGCTCGCGTCGGAGATGGCCCGGGCGAGCGTGTGGTTTTTGACCATGCTGCGTACGGTCAGGTCCTCGATCACGAGCGTTTGGTTTTCACGCATGAGTCGAGTGGTCAACTTGTGGAGCAGATCGCGGCGCCGGTCGGCGATTCGGGCGTGGATCTTCGCGACCTTACGCCGGGCCTTGGCCCTGTTGGTTCCCTCGCCCTTGGCCTTGCGCGACAGCTCCCGCTGAGCTCTCACGAGACGGCCGCGGTCACGGCGCTCGTGCCGCGGGTTGGCGACCTTCTCCCCCGTGGAGAGGGTCAGCAGATGGGTAAGACCGACATCGATCCCGACAGCCTTATCAGTGGCAGGAAGTGGCCTGATGGCGGGGTCGTCGCACAGCATCGAGACGAACCAGCGACCGGCCGCGTCCTGCGACACGTTCACAGTCGACAGCTGGGCTCCTTCCGGCAATGCCCGCGACCAGACGATGTCCAGCGGCTCCGTCATCTTCGCCAACGTCAGCTGGCCGTCCCGGAAACGGAAGCCGCTGCGGGTGTATTCGGCGGACTTCCGCGACTTCTTCCGCGTCTTGAAGCGCGGGTACTTGGCCCGCTTGGCGAAGAAGTGGGTGAACGCCGTCTGCACATGCCGCAGTGTCTGCTGAAGCGGAACAGACGAGACCTCCCTCAGGAAGGCGAGTTCCTCAGTCTTCTTCCATCCGGTCAGCATGGCCGAGGTCTGGTTGTAGGTGACCTGTTCCCGCCTCAGCGTCCACGCCTCACTCCGGGCAGCGAGCGCCAGGTTGTAGACCTTCCGCACGCACCCGAACGTGCGCGACAACTCGGCTGCCTGCACATCGGTGGGATAGAAGCGGTACTTGAACGCCCGCTTCGCGTGAATCGCGGTCACCCCCACAAATTAGTGAGACCTCCACGCCAACATCAAACCTGCCGGTCACGGCACTGGGATCCACCCTCGAGACGAATCCCAGCTCCTTGCCCTGCACCACAGAGGCGCTGTTTCTGCCCCTGGCCAAAGCCGCGGGTATCAACGAAAGGATTCCAATGAGCGACCCCGTGACCGACCTCCTCATCGCCCTGCGGGACAACGTGATGGGAGTGACCGAGACCACGCTGGCCACCAGCGACGGGCTCGTCGTGGCGAGCGACACGACCAAGACCCACCCCGAGTCCATGGCCGCGGTGGCGGCGGCGACCCTGGCCCTGGGTCACCGCCTTGCCGATCAGGGCGGTACCGGCCACCTCCGTGAGATCAGCGCGCGCTGCAGCACGGGCCACGTGATCGTGACGGCCGTAGGAGAGCGGGCGCTGCTGGCCGTGGTCGCGGACGACGGTCTGGACCAGGCGGCGTTCCGCAGGGAGATCCCGGCCGTCGCGGCGGAACTGCGGCGGCATCTGGACGAGGACGTCTAGGCGGATTCGCGGACGATCACGCGGGCCGGTTCGGAGGCGGTGTCGGCCGCCGGCAGGCCCAGCGCGGTGCGTGCGGCGCTGCGGCCGATGGCCTCCGCGTCGATGTGCACGGTGGTCAGGGCGGGTGAGAAGAGCGCTCCGTGCGGGGTGTCGTCGAACCCGACGACGGCGAGGTCCTGCGGTGCGCGCAGCCCGAGGCGCCGCATCGCGGCGAGGGTGACGAGCGCGAGGTCGTCGTTGTAGGCGAGGACGGCCGTGACGTCGGGGTGGTCGGTGCGGAAGGCCCGGAGCCGTTGCTCGGCGGTGTCGAGATCGCCGGGCAGGACGAGCGCCGGGCAGGCGGGCAGGCCCGCGGCGTGCGTGGCCTGCCGGATGAGCCGCCCTCGTAGCGCGGCCAGGGTCTGGAGTTCGGGGGTGTCCGGCATGACGGTGGCGAGGTGCCGGTGGCCTCGGTCGGCCAGATATCGGACCGGGACGTCGGCCTGCGCGGAGAACGCGTCGAGGGAGGTCTCGGCGTCGGCGAGGATGTCGTCGGCGCGGCCCGCGTCGCCCAGGTCGATCACGGCGCGGGCGGAGACGGCCTGTGCCACGTCGGTGAGGGCCTGCGAGGAGAGATGGCCGTGCAGCACCAGCAACACGTGCTGGTGCAGGGCGAGTTCGGCGTCGAGGCCCCGGATGTAGCTGCCGAGGCTGCTGCCGGTGGGGACCCCCTCGATGTTGAGCAGGACGATGCGGGACGCCCCTTTGCGCAGCGCCTGCGCCGAGCCGTTGGGGACGTAGCCGAGTTCGCGCGCGGCCTGCCGTACCCGTTCGCGTGTCTCCTCGGAGACGTGGCCGGCCGCACCGTTGAGAACGAAGCTCACCGTGGTCTGGGAGACCCCGCTGGCCCGGGCGACGTCCTTGGCTGTCGCGCGCGTGGACCTGCTCACTGTCTCGCTCCTCCGAAGGGGGCCCGGCGGCCGGGTCTCCCGCGTGCGGTCCGGTCTGGGGCTTGTGCGGTGCGGGATGCGCTGGATACCGTACCGCAGCCAGGTGGTAATACGTTTTACCAGTTGCGGGAACGCGTGCTGCGGACCGGATGCGAGGCGAGACGCCCATGAAGCTCGACGCGGTCGACCCGGAACTGCGGCGCGCCGTCGCGCGGATGCCGCGGCTCCCGGTCCGCCGGACGTGGGGACGGCGCGTGGTGCGTGCCCTGGTCGTCCGGCACGGGCCGGGTGACCCTGTCGAGGGCGTCGACGTCCGCGTCCTCGACGAGGGCCCGGGCCTGCGCGTGTACACGCCCGCCGGTGGCGGTTCGGGCGCGGCGCTGCTGTGGGTGCACGGCGGTGGGTATGTCATCGGCGATGTCGTCCAGGACAACGCGTTCTGCGCCCTGACGGCCCGTGAGTCGGACATCGTCGTCGTCTCGGCGAACTACCGCCTCGCCCCCGAACACCCCTTCCCGGCAGCGCTCGACGACCTCTCCGCGGCGTGGCGGCGGGTGCGGGAGTCGGCCGGGTCGCTGGGGGTCGACCCGGCGCGCGTCGCCGTCGGGGGTGCCAGCGCGGGCGCGGGTCTGGCCGCCTGTCTGGCACAGCGGCTGTACGACGCCGGCGGAATCCCTCCGGTCGGACAGTGGCTGTTCTCCCCCATGCTCGACGACCGCACCGCCGCGCGGCGCGAACTGGACGGCGTGCGGCACCGGGTGTGGCACAACGCGGCGAACCGGACCGGTTGGGCCGCCTATCTCGGTACCGGGCCCGGTGCCTCCCTCGTCCCCGACCACGCGGTCGCGGCCCGGCGCGCCGACCTCGGCGGGCTGCCACCGGCCTGGATCGGCGTCGGCGACATCGATCTGTTCGCCGACGAGTGCCGCACCTATGCCGACCGCCTGCGGGACGCGGGCGTGGACTGCGCGTTCGACCTCGTGCCCGGCGCTCCGCACGGCTTCGAGACCTGGGCTCCCGGCACCCGTATCGCCCGGGCGCTGCTGGAGCGCGGCCGGGCCTGGCTGCGTGCACGGGTGGCCGGACCGGCCTCGACGGCACTCGGCGAGGCCTGAGCCCCGCTCCCCCGGAACCGGTCACCGCCCCTCAGCTCACGGAGCCCCCATGAAGCGCACGTCCTTCAACGAAGGCTGGCAGACCCGCCCCAAGGTCAACCCCTTCGCCGAACTGTCCGGTACGAAGGCGCCGTTCAGGCCGGTGACACTGCCGCACGACGCGA
The DNA here is from genome assembly GCF_033335955.1 of Streptomyces sp. N50. Classification (GTDB taxonomy): domain Bacteria; phylum Actinomycetota; class Actinomycetes; order Streptomycetales; family Streptomycetaceae; genus Streptomyces. The sequence goes on along the minus strand of NZ_CP137549.1, from coordinate 9,652,926 downwards.
TGATCGGGCAGGCGCGCACGGCGCCGGGCGGCGACGCCACGATGGAGGGCGGCGCCGGAGCGTACTTCCCGGGCGGGACCCACGAGTACCGCAAGACGTTCACCGTTCCCGAGGAGCACCGGGGCAGGCGGATCCTCTTCGAGTTCGAGGGCGTGTACCGCGACGCCGTCGTGTACATCAACGGCGACTACGCGGGCCAACGCCCGTACGGCTACTCGCACTTCCACATCGACGCCGACCGTTTCCTGCGCTTCGGCGAGGACAACGAGATCCGCGTGGAGGCCCGCGCCCACCGCGACTCGCGCTGGTACACCGGTGCGGGCATCTACCGCGACACATGGATGCTCGTCGGCGAAGTGGTCCGCATCGCGCCCGACGGGGTCCGTGTCACCACCCCGGACATCGACGCGGAACGGGCGGTGGTCGAAGTCGCGACGAGGATCGAGAACGACTCGATCGCGATCCGTACGGTCGATGTCGTCACCGAGGTCCGCGACAGCGACGGGAGCGTCGTCGCGAGCGACGTCTCGAAGGCGACGGTACTGCCGGGCGAGCCCGCGGTCGTACGCCAACGCCTGTACGTCCAGGCCCCGTTGCTGTGGAGCACCGGCACACCCGCCCTGTACACCGCCACCGTGACCCTGAAGGACCTCGACGCCGAGACCGTCGTCTTCGGTGTCCGCTCACTGCGCCTCGACCCCCGGCACGGGCTGCGGATCAACGGCGAGAGCGTCAAGCTGCGCGGCGCGTGTGTCCACCACGACAACGGGGTGCTGGGCGCGGCGACCTTCGCGCGCGCCGAGGAACGGCGGGTCCACCTCCTCAAGGACGCCGGGTTCAACGCACTCCGCATGTCCCATCACCCCATGAGCAAGGCGATGTTGGACGCGTGCGACCGGCTTGGCATGCTCGTCGTGGACGAGGCCTTCGACGTGTGGACGTCGGGCAAGAGCGACTTCGACTACAGCCTCGACTTCCCCGAGTGGTGGGAGCGCGACATCGATGCGATGGTCGCCAAGGACTTCAACCACCCCAGCGTCATCATGTACTCGATCGGCAACGAGATCCCCGAGACCGGTACCCCCTCAGGCGCCGCACGGGGCCGCCAACTCGCCGAGAAGGTCCGCTGGTTGGACCACACGCGCTATGTCACCAACGCCGTCAACGGCATGCTCGCCGTCCTGTCCGAACTGCGGGCGACGCGAGAACAGGCACCGCAGGACGGCACCGGCATCAACACCCTCATGGCCGACGCGGGCGACATGATGAACGCGATCAGCGCCTCCGCCCTCGTCACGGAGAGAACGGCCGAGTCGTTCGCCGTGCTCGACGTCGCCGGCATGAACTACGCCGAGGCCCGCTACACCCTGGACCGCGAACTGTTCCCCGACCGGATCATCCTCGGCACCGAGACCTTTCCCACCCGCATCGACGGCAACTGGCGTCTGGTCGAACAACTCGGCCATGTCGTCGGCGACTTCACCTGGACCGGCTGGGACTACCTCGGCGAGGTCGGCATCGGCCGCCCCCAGTACCTCACCCCGGACACCCCGCGCCCCTCGCACACCGCGCCGTACCCGTACCTGCTCGCGGGCTGCGGCGACCTCGACATCACCGGCCACCGCCGACCCGCCTCCTACTACCGCGAGATCGTCTTCGGCCTGCGCACCGAGCCCTACATCGCGGTCCGGCGCCCCGAACACCACGGCAGCACCTGGGCCGGAACGCCATGGGCCTGGAGCGACACCGTCGCCACCTGGACCTGGCCCGGCTTCGAGGGAGAACCCGTCACGGTCGAGGTCTACGGCGACGCCGACGAGGTCGAACTCCTCGTCGGCGCACGCTCGCTGGGGCGGCGGCCGGTGGGCGAGGAGCACCGCTTCCGCACCGAGTTCGAGACGTCGTACGAACCCGGTGAACTCCTCGCGATCGCCTACCGCGACGGCGTCGAGACCGGCCGCCACAGCCTGCGTACCGCGACGGGCCCGGTACAGCTGCGCGCCGCACCCGACCGTCGGCACATCACGGCACACGGCGGCGACCTCGCGTACGTCACCCTCACCCTGACGGACCCGGACGGCACCCTCCACACCGCGGCCGATCGTCCGGTGACCCTCGAAGTCTCCGGCGCGGGCGTCCTGTCGGGCTTCGGCAGCGCGGACCCGTCCACCGAGGAGCGCTTCGACACGACGGAGCGCCGCACCTACGAAGGCCGCGCCCTCGCGGTCCTCCGCCCGACCGGGCCCGGCAGGATCCGCCTGGTCGCCTCGGCACCCGGGTGCGCCCCGGTCGCCATGGTCGTCGCCGTCGAGTAGCAGACAAGGCCGACCCGTTTTCAGGAGGGGCGGCCTGTCGCGTGCGCCGGTACGGTTCCCGATCGACATGAGATTGACATCCTCCGCCTCTCGATCGAGGGGGACTCAGACCCGGGTGGGTTGAGGTTCACGGGTGTGCGGACGAAGCCGGCTTGGCTCCTGCGCGACTCCTTCTCGATCCATCCGCGGGCACGGTGAGCTGGGGCAGTTGAGCTTGCGCCACCTGGCTCCTGGTTCAAGTGATCCGCCGCCGGACGTGGCTCGGCGCTCAGTGAGCCTGGACCCCGTGCCTCGCGAAGCACGCGCGAACGGTCTGGATCAGGGCGGGGTCGGGTACCGGGGTGTCGAGCAACGGGAAGGGCGTACCGAGGGCTTCGTACTTCGCGGTGCCGAGTTTGTGGAACGGCAGCACGTCGACCCGTTCGACCGCGCCGAGCCCCGCCACGAATCCGGCCAGGGCGTCCACGGATTCCAGGTCGTCGGTCCAGCCGGGGAGCAGGACGTACCGGATCCACATCGGGACGCCGAGGCGGTCCAGCCGCGTCGCGGAGTCGAGGGTGGGGGCGAGCTCTCCGCCGGTCAGTGTCCGGTAGGTGTTCACGTCGAAGGACTTGATGTCCAGCAGCACCAGGTCGGTGTCGGCGAGGAGTTCCCCGGTGGCGCGGGCACCCAGGAAGCCGGAGGTGTCGAGGGCCGTGTGCAGGCCTGCCTCCTTGCACCGGCGCAGGATCTCCCCGGTGAACGCGGACTGGAGCAGTGGCTCGCCACCGGTGAGGGTCACCCCGCCGCCGGCCGTGGTGACGAAGTCCTTGAACTTCCCGATCTCCGCCGTCACCGCGTCGACGCTCACCTCCTGGCCGTCGCGCAGGTGCCAGGGGTCGGGGTTGGCGCAGTACAGGCAGCGCAGCGGGCAGCCACTGACGAAGAGGACGAACCGGGTCCCGGGACCGTCCACGCCGGTGGACAGGTCCCAGGAGTGGATCCGGCCGGTGGCCGCTGTGCGCACCGTACTCACAGCGATCCGTGGAAGGTACGGCTGATCACGTCGAGCTGCTGCTCGCGGGTCAGGCGGACGAAGTTGACCGCGTGGCCGGACACCCGGATCGTCAAGTCCGGGTAGTTCTCCGGGTGTTCCATCGCGTCTTCCAGCGTCGCCCGGTCGAGGACGTTCACGTTCATGTGGAAGCCGCCGGCCGATGTGTAGGCGTCGAGGATGCCCACCAGGTGCCCGGCACGCTTGTCGGGTGCGTGCCCCAGCCCCTCGGGCGTGATCGTCGTCGTCAACGAGATCCCGTCACGGGCCTGTTCGTACGGCAGCTTCGCGACCGACAGCGCGGAGGCGGCGACGCCGTGCCGGTCGCGGCCGTTCATCGGGTTGGCGCCGGGCGCGAAGGGCTGTCCGGCCTGGCGGCCGTCGGGGGTGTTGCCGGTGTGCTTGCCGTAGACGACGTTCGAGGTGATGGTGAGGACCGACTGGGTGTGTTCGGCGCCCCGGTAGGCGGGGTACTGGCGCACCTTCCCCATGAAGGACTCCACCAGCCCTACGGCGATGCTGTCGGCGCGGTCGTCGTTGTTGCCGTACGCCGGGAAGTCGCCCTCGGTACGGAAGTCGACGGCGAGGTCGGTGGCGTCGCGGAACACCTTCACCCGGGCGTACTTGACGGCGGACAGGCTGTCGGCGGCGACCGACAGGCCGGCGATGCCGCAGGCCATGAAGCGGTGCACCGGGTAGTCGTGCAGCGCCATCTCGATGCGCTCGTAGGCGTACTTGTCGTGCATGTAGTGGATGACGTTGAGCGCGTTGACGTAGGTCCGGGCCAGCCAGTCCAGGACGTGGTCGTACGCCGCCGACAACTCGTCGTAGTCCAGGTACTCCCCGGTCAGCGGAGGCGTCGGGGTCGCGACCTGGGCGCCGGTCATCTCGTCCCGGCCGCCGTTGACCGCGTAGAGCAGCGCCTTGGCGAGGTTGACGCGGGCGCCGAAGAACTGCATCTGCTTGCCGACCCGCATCGCCGAGACACGGCGCCCATGTCGACGGTTTCAGTCGTTCGTCATGCCCGCTGCGGCTTCGCGAAGGTCGCGCCGTCGATCACGAACCGGTAGCGGACGTCTGAGGCGAGGATCCGCTCGTATGCGGTGTTGACGTCCTGTGCGTCGATCAACTCGATGTCGGCCGTGACGTCGTGCTCGGCCGCGAAGTCGAGCATCTCCTGCGTCTCGGCGATGCCGCCGAACAGCGATCCCACGAAGGACCGGCCGTTCTGGAGGAGGGCGAAGACCTCCATCGGCATCGGCTCGGTGGTCACACCGACGTTCACCATGGTGCCGTGCAGGCGCAGCATCCCGAGGTGGTCGGGGAGGGACACGGGCGCGCTGACGGTGTTCAGGATGATGTCGAAGGTGCTGGCCAGCTCGGTGAACGCGGACCCGTCACCGGTCACCGCGTAGTGGTCGGCGCCGAGGGCCGCGGCGGCCTCCCGCTTGCCGCCGGACCGGGACAGGACGGTCACGTCGGCGCCCATGGCCTTGGCCATCTTCACGCCGAGATGACCGAGCCCGCCGAGGCCGACCACCCCGACCCTGGTGCCGGGCCCGGCACCGAACCGCTTGAGCGGAGCGTAGACGGTGATGCCGGCGCACAGCAGCGGAGCGGCGGCGGCCGGATCGAGGCTTTCGGGGACGCGGACGACGAAGTCCTCAGGGGCGACGATCGCCTCGGAGTAGCCACCCTGGGTGTGGGCGCCGGGCTCGGCGGGGTCGGGAGCTCCGAAGACGAGGGTGTTGCCCCCCAGGCAGTACTGCTCCTGGCCTGCCCGGCAGTTCTCGCAGGTGCGGCAGGAGTTGACCATGCAGCCGATGCCGACCAGGTCGCCGACCCGGTGGCGGGTGACGTCGGGGCCGGTCTCGGTGACCCGGCCGACGATCTCGTGGCCGGGCACGAGCGGGCTGACCACCAGCGGGCCGAACGTGCCGTCGGCGTAGTTCATGTCGGAGTGGCAGATCCCGCAGTACAGGATGTCGAGCTTGACGTCGTGCGGGCCGACGTCGCGGCGCTCGACGGTGACGGGAACGAGCGGTTTCCCGGCCTCGTGGGTGCCGAACGCGTTGACGGTGGTGGGCATGGTGGTTCCTTCGCGCAGCTACGAGGTGATGTCAGGCTTCGGGGATGGCACGGCCGTAGGCCGCGAGGGTGACGTCGGCGGGCTCGGGGCCACCGCGCCGGCCGGTCTCCAGGGCGTCGAGGATCTTCAACTCGTCCGTGGAGAGGGCGAAGTCGAAGACGTCGATGTTCTCCGCGATGCGGTGGCGCTTGGTCGACTTGGGGATCACCGAGCGGCCCTGCTGGATGCCCCAGCGCAGCAGCACCTGAGCGGGACTCTTGCCGTGCGCCTCGGCGATCGCGGTGACGGACGGGTCCTCGAGGACGCTCCCGCGTTCCTCGCCCTGCCCGCGGTAGAAGGTGATGCCGCCGATGGGAGACCACGCCTGGTTGAGGATGCCGTGGTCGTTGTCGAAGTCGAGTACGGGGCGCTGCTGGAAGTACGGGTGGATCTCCAGCTGGTTGACGGCCGGGACCACGGAGGTCGCGTCGAGCAGCGCGGTCAGGTGGTCGACCATGAAGTTGCTGACGCCGATCGCCCGGACCCTGCCGTCGGCCAGGAGCCGCTCCAGGGCGCGGTAGGCGGCGAGGGTCCTGTCGAAGTCGGACGGCAGGGCCTGGTGCAGGATCAGCAGGTCGATCCGGTCGACGCCGAGCTTGGCGGCGCTCTTGTCGAAGCCGTGCAGGGTCTCTTCGTAGCCGTAGTCGCTGATCCAGATCTTCGTCTCGACGAAGATGTCGTCGCGGGGCACGCCGGACGCGCGGATGGCCTGGCCGACCTCGCGTTCGTTGCCGTACGCGGCGGCGGTGTCGATGTGCCGGTAGCCGAGGTCGAGCGCGGCCGTGACGGCGTCCCGGGTCTCGTCCGGCGGGGTCTGGAAGACACCGAGTCCGAGGGCGGGCATCTCGACGCCGTTGTTGAGGGTGAGGGTCTGCATCACAGGGACCTTTCGTGGGGGCGGGTACGTGCGGGGACGATGAGGGCGAGGGCGGCCGCGAGGGCCAGGACGAGCAGGACGGCGGATCCGGTCAGCGCGGAACCCGAGCGGGCCGCGATGTCGGCGGCCCCGTGACCGGTGGAGACGGAGGCGGCTGCGGCGGTCAGGATGCTCAGGCTCAACGCGCTGCCTATTTGGTGCACGGTGTTGACCAGGCCCGAGGCGGCGCCCGCGTCCGCGGGGTCGACGCCGTCCACGCCGCTGGACGTCAGCGGAGCCAGCGTCAGACCCTGGCCGGCGCCGATGAGCACCATGGGCAACCCCACTCCGGTCAGGTAGGGCGTGTGCGGGCCGAGGCGGCTGAGCCACACCATGCCCACCATGGTCAGGGCCAGCCCGGCGGTGAGCACCTGCGGCCTGCCGACCCGCTCCAGCAGCCGCGGCACCTGGACGGCGAAGACGAAGTTGACCAGCGTCATCGGCAGGAAGGCGAGACCGGCCTGCAGCGGCGTCCAGTGGTAGACGCTCTGCACGAACTGCGCGGTGAAGAAGAAGAACCCGATCATCGCGCCCATGTAGAGCATCCGGGTGATGTAGGCACCGCTCCGCTCCCGGCTCGCGAACAGCCGCAGCGGCACGATCGGCTGCGCGGCCCGCCGCTCCACCAGGACGAACAGCGCCAGCATCACCCCACCGGCCAGAAGTGGAACAACGGTGGCCCGAGCGGTCCAGCCGACGTCGGTGGCGTCCACGATGCCGAAGACCAGGGCGGTGGAGCCCGCAGTCGCCAGAAGCGCCCCGGCGACGTCGAAGCGGCCACCATGGCGCTCGGTCCCCGGCAGGAACCGCACCGCCAGCATCACCATCGCGATGCCGACCGGCACGTTGAGGAAGAACCCGGCCCGCCACGAGATCAGGTCGGCGGCCAGTCCGCCCACCACCAGGCCGAGTGCCGCGCCGAGCCCGGCCACCGCGCTGTAGGCGGCCATCGCCCGGTCACGGGCCCGGCCCTCGGCGAAGCTGCGGGTGAGCAGGGACAGGGCGGAAGGGGCCAGGACCGCGGCCCCGACGCCCTGCAGCGCCCGGGCTCCGATCAGCCACCACTGGGTCTGTGCGGCGCCGACCAGAAGCGAGGTCAGCGCGAAGACGACCAGGGAGAACAGGAACACCCTGCGGTGTCCGAACAGGTCACCGGCCCGGGCTCCCAGGAGCAGCAGGCCGCCGAAGACCAGGACGTAGGCGTTGGTGATCCAGGACAGGCCCGTCTCGGAGAATCCCATGTCGGAGCGGATCTGCGGCAGCCCTGTGAACACGATCGAGTTGTCGAGGATGACCATGAAGTAGCTGACGCAGATGATCGCGAGGATCAGCGTCGCCCGGGCCGGGGCGGCAGGGGCCGGCGCACGCACCGCCATGGACGGCGTGGACTCCGCCGTGGCGTCGTCGCCGGTCCCGTCGTACTTGAGCGCTGCGCGCACGGTGGTGTCCTTCGCTGCGGGGTGGGCCCGGTGTCGTACTCCCGGCCCTCGGTTCCGTCCAAGACAACCTCGGCCGGCCACCCGGGTGGGAGTCACTGGTCTTCCAGGTACCGGCAGTACCTCGCAGCTCGTCGCGGACGGACCTACGGTGAAGGTCAGGGCACGACCCGTCGTAGGTCGGGGCCGGACCGTCCCACCGGGACGCGATCAGACGGCGGCGGAGCGATTTCAGGGATCTGGACGATGGCAGACAGCGACAAGAAGAGCGTGGCCGCCGAGGTCCGCGAGTTCCTGAGCACCCGGCGTTCCCGCATCACCCCCGAGCAGGCCGGACTGCCGGTCTACGGCGGCAACCGGCGCGTCGCGGGCCTGCGCCGGGAGGAGGTCGCGCTGCTCGCGGGCATGAGCGTCGACTACTACGTCCGTCTGGAGCGCGGGAACCTCTCCGGCGCCTCGGACTCGGTACTGGAATCCCTCGCGCACGCGCTGCAACTGGACGAGGCCGAGCGCACCCACCTCTACGACCTCGCCCGCGCGGCGACACCGTCGGGCCGGCGCCCCGCGCTGACCGCGTCCCGCGTACGGCCCACGATCCTGCGCCTGCTCGACTCGATGACCGATGTGCCGGCCCATGTGCGCAACGCGCGCTTCGACATCCTGGCCACGAACGCGCTGGGGCGGGCGCTGTACGCACCCCTCTTCGACTCGCCGCTGTTCGCCCAGCGCGGCCCGGTCAACAGCGCCCGCTTCATGTTCCTGGACCCCGCGAGCAAGGACTTCTGGACCGACTGGGACAAGGGCGCCGACGACGCCGTCGCTTTCCTGCGCAACGAGACGGGCCGGGCACCCCACGACAAGGCACTGACCGACCTGATCGGCGAACTGACGACCAAGAGCGACGACTTCGCCCGCCGCTGGGCCCGCCACGACGTGAAGTTCCACCGCTCCGGCGTGAAGAACCTGCACCACCCGCTGGTCGGCGACCTCGCCCTGCCCTACGAGGCGATGGAACTGCCCTCCGCCCCCGGCCTCCGCCTCAACTTCTACTCGCCCGAACCCGGCTCCCCGGCGCAGGAAGCCCTGGGCCTCCTCGCCAGCTGGGCGAGCACCGGGCCCGTCGTCCCGACCGCGAACGACTGACCAGCACCCACGACCACTGAGCACACCCGAGGAGAACCACTTCATGCAGTACCGACCGCTCGGCCGCACCGGTGTCCAGGTCAGCCCGCTCTGCCTGGGGGCGATGATGTTCGGCCCCTGGGGCAACGAGGACGAGGCCGACTCGATCCGGATCATCCACCACGCCCTGGACGCGGGCATCAACTTCGTCGACACCGCCGACGTGTACTCCGCCGGCGCCTCGGAGGAGATCGTCGGCAAGGCCCTCAAGGGTCGCCGCGAGGACGTGTTCCTGGCGACCAAGTTCTTCATGCCGATGGACCAGGACGACCCCAATCAGCGGGGCGGCTCACGGCGCTGGATCATCCGCGAGGTGGAGAACTCCCTGCGCCGGCTCGACACCGACCACATCGACCTCTACCAGGTCCACCGCCCCAGCCCCGACACGGACCTCGCCGAGACCCTCGGCGCCCTCTCCGACCTCGTGCACCAGGGAAAGATCCGCTACATCGGCTCCTCGTCCTACTCCGGCTCCCAGATCGTCGAGGCCCAGTGGACCTCGCGCGAGCGGAACCTGGAGCGGTTCGTGACCGAGCAGCCGCCGTACTCGATCCTGGTCCGCGGCATCGAGGAGGACGTGCTGCCCACCGTGCGCCGCCACGGCATGGGCACCCTCACCTACAGCCCGCTCTCCGGCGGCTGGTTGTCGGGCCGCTACCGCAGGAACGCCATCGAAGGCCCCGCCTCCGCGGCCCGCCCCCAAGCCCGCTTCGACATGAGCACCCCGGCCAACCAGCGCAAGCTCGACGCCGTCGAACAGCTCGCGCTCCTGGCGGAGAAGGCGGGTCTCACCCTGATCGAGCTGGCCGTCGCCTTCGTCATCAACCACCCCGGCGTCACCTCGGCGATCATCGGCCCGCGCACCATGGACCAGCTGGCGGCGTTCCTTCCCGCCGCGCAGGTCACGCTGTCGTCCGACGTGCTCGATGCCGTGGACGAGATCGTCGCGCCCGGCGTCACGGTCAACCCGGTCGACAACAGCTACGGCGACTTCGAACTGCGCGCCGACCAGCGACGCCGCTGACGCACCCGGCACCGGCCGGTCGCGCCCGCCCGGCACCGACTCCACGCGACCGCGGGAGACGCCCGCTGGCGTCCTGACACACCGGCGGCAGAACTTCGCGGAACTCCTGGAGACGTCTCGCGATGCCGCGTCCCCCGGCCGAGGAGCGGTCGGGGGACGCCCGGATGCCGGCGCACGGCGGTGCCGTTCCTTGCCGTCGTCAGTCCTCGGCGACCAGTGCCGTCAGGTCGAGGAGGCGGTTGGTGTAACCCCACTCGTTGTCGTACCAGCCGAAGACCTTAGCCAGGGTGCCGTGCGCCTGGGTCAGGGCCGGGTCGAAGATGCACGAGGAGGGGTCACCGATGACATCGCGAGAGACGATCGGGGCCTTCGAGACGCGGAGAACGCCGTTGAGCGGACCCTCTGCGGCCTCGTCGAAGACCGCGTTGATCTCCTCGGTCGTCACCTCGCGCCGCAGCACCACCGCGAGGTCGGTGAGCGAGCCGTCCTCGACGGGCACACGCACCGCGATGCCGTCCAGGGCGCCGGCCAGCTCCGGCAGCACCAGGCCGACGGCACGCGCGGCGCCGGTGCTGGTCGGGATGATGCTCAGCGCCGCCGACCGGGCCCGGCGCAGGTCCTTGTGCGGACTGTCGAGCAGGGACTGGTCGTTGGTGTAACCGTGGATGGTGGTCATCATGCCGCGCTCGATGCCGAAGGCGTCGTGCAGCACCTTGACCATCGGGGCGACACAGTTGGTGGTGCAGGAGGCGGCCGAGACGATCCGGTCCTGCCCTCGGTCGTACGTCGAGTCGTTGACGCCCATCACGATGGTGGCGTCCGCGTTCTTGCCGGGCGCGGACAGCAGCACGGTGTGGGCGCCTGCCTTCAGGTGCAGCGCGGCGGAGTCCCGGTCGCGGAAGCGGCCCGTGGACTCTACGACGATGCTCACGCCGTAGTCCGACCAGTGCAGGGCGGCCGGGTCGCGTTCGGCGCTGACCGCGATCCGCGTGCCGTCGACGGTGATCGAGCTGTCGTCGTGGCTGACCTCGCGTCCGATCCGGCCGAACGTCGAGTCGTACTCCAGGAGATGGACGAGCGTGGCGGGCGAGGTGATGTCGTTGATCGCGACCACCTCGACGTCCTGGGTGCCCGCCTCGGCGCGGTCGAGTGCCGCGCGCAGGTAGGTGCGGCCTATCCGGCCGAAGCCGTTGATGCCGACGCGTACGGTCATGACGGCGAACTCCTTTGCGGAGCAGGGATGTTGTGGGGTGAGGTCAGGCGTTCCAGCTCCAGTCGGCGACTTCGGGCAGGTCGGTGCCGTGTTCGCGGATCCAGGCGTGGTGGCGGGTGCGGGCGTCGGCCATGGTCTGGCGTACGGCGGCGGCGCGTACGGCGAGGTGGGGGACGCGGTCGATGACGTCCATGACGAGGCGGTAGCGGTCGAGGTCGTTGCGGACGACCATGTCGAAGGGGGTGGTCGTGGTGCCGGATTCCTTGTAGCCGCGTACGTGCAGGTTGGCGTGGCCGGTGCGGCGGTAGGCGAGGCGGTGGATGAGCCACGGGTAGCCGTGGTACGCGAAGATCACCGGCTTGTCCTTCGTGAACAGGCCGTCGTACTCGAAGTCGCCCATTCCGTGCGGGTGTTCGTCGCGCGGCATGAGCCTCGTCATGTCGACGACGTTGACGACACGGACGGCGAGGTCGGGCAGGTGCCGGCGCAGCAACTGGGCGGCGGCCAGCACCTCCAGGGTCGGGACGTCACCGGCGCAGGCCAGCACGACGTCGGGTTCGCCGCCGTTCTCCGTGCCCGCCCACTCCCAGATCCCGGCGCCGCGCGCGCAGTGGGCGCGGGCCTGGTCGATGGAGAGCCAGTCGAAGCAGGGCTGCTTGCCGGCGACGACGACGTTGACGTAGTCGCGGCTGCGCAGGATGTGATCGGCCACGGAGAGAAGGGTGTTGGCGTCCGGCGGGAGGTAGACGCGGACGACCTCGGGGCTCTTGTTGAGGACGTGGTCGACGAAGCCGGGGTCCTGGTGCGAGAAGCCGTTGTGGTCCTGGCGCCAGACATGCGACGTCAGAAGGTAGTTGAGGGAGGCGATGGGGGCCCGCCACGCCAGCTCTCTCGATGTCTTGAGCCGGTACCGATGGGGCACCCCACGGACCCGGTTCGGCCCAAGCGGCGCCATGTTCCCGACCGACACCTTCACAAGGACGACCACGACAAGGAGATGCGGACCCATGGGCAGGAGCCGGCATCTGAAGAAGCGGCTGTGGCGGTGGCGGAGCAATCCGCTGCGCCGACACGACGACATCGTCGAGGCCTGGATCGTCCTGGTCATGTGGGCGGTCGTCGCGGTGGGCGGCACGATCGCCGGCCTGGTGACGTCCCACGCCGCCGACGAGGTGTTCGCCGCGCAGCGCACCGAACGGCACGCCGTGCGGGGGGTGCTCCTCGCGGACACCCCGTCTCCTGCCTCGGGGGGCGGAGCCCGCGACCTGGTCAAGACGAGGGTCCGCTGGACGACCGCCGACGGCACCCGCCGTACGGGCAGTGCGCTGGTGAGGACGGGGAAGAACGCCGGATCCGGGATCGTGGTCTGGGTGAACACCGCGGGCGACCTCACCGTCGAACCGCCGAGCGCGACCGAGGCAACTCTTGAGTCCGACGTCCTGGGTCTGACCGCCGCGCTCGCCCTCGCCGGCCTGGCGTTCGGCACGGGTGCCGTCGCCCGGTACCGGCTGGACCGGCGCCGTATCGACTCCTGGGATACGGAGTGGAGCGTGGTGGGGCCGAGTTGGGGTCGCAAGACCAGCTGACGCCCGGCACGCGGCACTCACCGGCAGTGACCCGCTCCTCCTCGGCTACCGTGCGCCGAGTACGAGGAGGAGCGCGCGATGAGCACGGAGACAGACCCGGCGGGCACGGGTGGGATGAAACGGCGTCTGGGCCTGTCCGACGCCGTGGTGATCGGCCTGGGCTCGATGATCGGAGCCGGGATCTTCGCGTCCCTCGGCCCGGCGGCCGACGCCGCCGGTTCCGGACTGCTGCTCGCTCTGGCCCTGGCCGCCGTCGTCGCCTACTGCAACGCGACGTCCTCGGCACGTCTCGCCGCCCGCTACCCCCGCTCCGGCGGCACCTACGTCTACGGCCGTGAACGCCTGGGCGACTTCTGGGGCTACCTGGCCGGCTGGGCGTTCGTCGTCGGCAAGACGGCCTCCTGCGCGGCCATGGCCCTCACGGTCGGCGCCTACCTCTGGCCCGGCCAGACCCACGCGGTGGCCGTGGCCGCCGTAGTGGCGCTGACCGCGGTGAACTACACCGGCGTGCAGAAGTCCGCGCTCCTCACCCGCGCGATCGTCGCCGTCGTCCTGGCCGTACTCGCCGCCGTGATCGTCACCGCCCTGGCCTCCACCCACGCGGACACCGCGCGGCTGGCCATCGGCTCGGACACCACCGTCGGCGGCCTGCTCCGGGCCGCGGGCCTGCTCTTCTTCGCCTTCGCCGGCTACGCCCGTATCGCCACCCTCGGCGAGGAGGTCCGCGACCCCGCCCGCACCATCCCGCGCGCGATTCCGATCGCGCTCGGGATCACCCTCGCCGTCTACGCCCTCGTCGCGGTCGCCGTGCTGACGCTGCTGGGCCCGCGCGGGCTGGCGGACGCCACCGCCCCGCTCTCGGACGCCGCGCGCGCCGCGGGGGCCGACCGGCTGGTGCCGGCCGTTCGCATCGGCGGCGCCGTCGCCGCGCTCGGCTCACTGCTCGCGCTCATCCTCGGAGTCTCACGCACCACCCTCGCGATGGCCCGGGACCGGCACCTGCCGCACGCCCTGGCCGCCGTCCACCCCCGCTTCGGTGTCCCCCACCGCGCCGAACTCGCGGTCGGCGCGGTGGTCACCGTCCTCGCCGCGACCACGGACGTACGCGGTGCGATCGGGTTCTCCTCCTTCGGCGTCCTGGTCTACTACGCCGTCGCCAACGCCTCCGCCTGGACCCTCACCGAGGAAGAAGGCCGGCCGAACCGCCTCGTCCCCGTCATCGGCCTGGCCGGCTGCGCGGCCCTCGCCTTCGCCTTGCCCGCGAGCACCGTCGTCTCCGGCGGCGCGGTCCTCGTCCTCGGGGCTGGGTTCTACGGTCTGCGCCGGGTCACGACGGCAACGGGCAACCGCCCGTAGGTGTGGATCCCGTGACGTGCGATGCAGGTGGTCATCCTTCGTCGTAGCAGAGGCAGAAGGGGTGGCCGGCGGGGTCGAAGAGCACTCGGACGTTCGCCTGCGGCTGGGACTCCGCGACCGTGGCACCCAGGGCGACCGCCTCGGCGACCGCCGAGTCCAGGTCGCCCACCTGGAAGTCGAAGTGCATCATCGGGCGCTGCTCCCCGTCGGCCGGAGGCCAGACCGGGGCCCGATAGTCGTCCGCCTGCTGGAACACGAAGAAAGGCCCTTGCGGTGAGGCGGCGACGATGGCCGTTCCCGGCTCCTCGTGTCCGATGTGCCAGCCGAGCAGTTCGGCGTAGAACCTCGCCAGGCCGCTGGGGTCCGGCGCCTCGATCGCCGTTCCCCACCACATGCCATCAGTCCGGGACTTCATTCCCGCAGCCTGCCGTACGCCCACCTGTCTGTCGCGCGTGAGGCGTGATCGGGCAGCGGTGGTTTCATGTCGCTCGACGAGGGCGCCGGGGCCTGTGAACCGACGACCGCGGGTTCAACGGACGGCGCCGGTACCAGCGGCCGAGCACGGCGTACACGCGGTCCCCGGAGCCCGTTCTCCGTGACCGCCGCGGCGATCACGGCCTCGCCCAGCATCGACTTCACCGGATACCGGTACAGCGCTGTCACAGTCCCCATGAATCAATGATCGCCGAACCTACTGCCGTCAGAGAGTGAGCAGTTCCTCGTAGAAACCGCCGAACTCCCGCTCCCGGTCGATGAGATGGACCTCCAGGATCCAGTGGCAGGTACGGCCGGTCCTGTCGGTGCGGCGCATGGGGGTGTCGTTCTCGGGGGTGACGTACGACTCGACGTGCGCGCCCTCGATCGTCTCGTGCGGAAACTCGCCGACCAGGTGCCCGGCGTGCCAACCACCCAGCTCCCAACCGGCCTTGTCGGCGCGGCGGGCGACCTCGGTGTGCAGGCGGGCGCCGGTGACGTCCGGGGTGTTCTCGAAGAAGCGCCGGCCGGCCGCGAACACCTTGGGCAGGTCCTCGCGCAGCCGGTGCTTGACCGGGTCGTCGCCCAGGACGAAGGTCCGGCCGAAGTCGGCCTCGTACTCCTCGAAGATCGGCCCGAAGTCGGCGAACACGATGTCGTCCGCGCCGATCACCCGGTCCGGCGGGTTCTCCTTGTACGGCGCGAGCGTGTTCGGCCCCGAGCGCACGATCCGCTTGTGCCAGTGCCGGGTCGTACCGAACAACTCGTTCGCGAGGTCGCGAACCCGGTCGCTGACGGCCCGCTCTCCCTCACCGGGCGCCACGAGCCCACGCTCCTCGACCTCCGAGAAGAGCAGCGCGGCCTTGGCCTGGGCATCGAGCAGGCGTGCGGCCCGCGTGGGTTCGTCATCAGCCATGGGGCGAACCTAGCCAGCTAGATCGTTGTCGGCAATGTGATTCTCCACGGCGGGCTCGCTCCACTCGTATCTGCCAGCTGATTTCCCTCAACGTCCCGGCATGCGCGCATCCCGTCGGCAGAACAGCCGGATACCGATGGTCACCGTCGCTGTTCACTGGTTCCTCGGATTTGCGAGGACGAAGCAAACTCGCAGGTGGCGGATGCGACGGGGTCTGTGACGGGCGCGGCGGGAGCGGCTAGCTTGTGGACGCACAGCCGGTGATAAATCCGGCAATCCAGACCTTCCCTCTTCTCTGTGAGGCGTTCCGTCATGAGCTTGAGCATCCGCAACCAGATTCCCGGCACCGTCGCGGCCGTCACGCCCGGCGCGGTGATGGCGACCGTGAAGGTGCGCCTCGACGGCGGCCAGGACCTCACCGCGGCGATCACGCTGGAGGCCGTGAAGGACCTGGGACTCGCCGAGGGCACGGCCGTGCGCGCCATGATGAAGTCGACCGAGGTGGCGCTCGCCACGAGCCGGGTGGAAGGGGTGTCCATCCGCAACCAGCTGCCGGGCACGGTCAGCGATGTCGCCACCGGCGGGGCGATGGCCGTCGTCAAGGTCACGGTCGACGGGGGCGAACTGACCGCGGCGATCACGAAGGACGCGGTCGGCGACCTGGGTCTGCGGACCGGTTCGCCGGTCGTCGCGCTGATCAAGTCGACCGAGGTGTCCCTGGCGACCGTCTGACGCGGGAACTCCACGGTCGGGCGACGCGCTCACGCGCACCGGGACCCGGCGTGGGTCCCGTCGCGCGTGAGCGCCTACGCTGCTCGGGGAAGGTACCCGTAACCAGGAGACCAGCGGAGAAGGGGCGTCACCCGTGGCAGGCGACCGACACAGCACGGCCGAGGCCGCCGCCGACGCGTCCCGTCCCGTGCCGCCCGGCCAGCGTCATGTGCACGGCTGGCCGGTCTCGCACTACGGGCCCGTCCCCCGTTTCCGTCCCGAGCGGTGGAATCTGCGCGTCCATGGCGCCACGGCCGACGGTGCCGAGCGCCTCTGGACGTTCGACGAGCTCGCGCCACTGCCGCATGTCACGGTCGTCGCCGATCTGCACTGCGCGTCCGGCCCGACCTCCACCGACCACGAGTGGTACGGCATCCCGGCCGCCACCGTCCTGGACCTGGTGCCGCCCGCGCCGGAGGTCACGCACGTCATGGCCTGGGCGGAGTACGGCTACTCCACGAACCTCCGCCTCGCCGACTTCACGGCCGCGCAGACCCTGCTGGCGACCCACCACGACGGCGAGCCCCTCACCGCCGAACACGGCTTCCCGCTGCGGCTGGTGGTGCCGCATCTGTACGGCTACAAGAGCCCCAAGTGGCTGCGCGCCATCGAGTACCTCACCGAGGACCGGCGCGGGTTCTGGGAGGAGCGCGGCTACCACAACATCGCCGACCCGTGGAAAGAGCAGCGCTACTCCTACCAGGAGCAGGACGGCGACGAGGCGCAGCCGCCCGGCCGTTAGGCCGAAACCCGCCACGCGACCCGGCAGGCACGGCACGTAGCCTCGTCCGCATGGTTACGCATCGTTTTGTCGACGTGAACGGCATCCGTCTGCACATCGCCGAGCAGGGCGAAGGCCCCCTGGTGATCCTCCTGCACGGCTTCCCGGAGTCATGGCACTCCTGGCACCACCAGATCGGCGCGCTGGCCGACGCGGGTTTCCATGTGGTCGCCCCCGACCAGCGGGGATACGGCAGCAGTGACCACCCGGACGAGGTCGACGCGTACACCATCTTCCACCTGGTCGGCGATGTCGTCGGTCTGATCCAGGAGTTGGGCGAGGAGAAGGCGTACGTCGTCGGGCACGACTGGGGCGCGCCGGTCGCGTGGCACACCGCGCTGCTGCGGCCGGACCTGGTGCTCGGGGTGGCCGGGCTGAGCGTGCCGCCGCCGTACCGGGGGACGCAGCGTCCGCTGGCGATGATGCAGGAGATCTTCCAGGGCCGTTTCTACTGGAACTACTTCGACCAACCGGGCGTCGCCGACGCCGAGTTCGCGAGGGACACCCGCACCACGCTCCGCAAGTTCCTCTACTCAGCCTCCGCCTCGGCCTCCCCCTCCGGCGAGATCATGCAGCCGCTGGTCGACCCCGAGAAGGGCTGGCTCGCCGCCATGGAGGACCCCGAGGTACTTCCGGAGTGGCTCACCGAGGAGGATCTCGACACCCTGACCGAGAGCTTCTCCAAGGGCTTCACCGGCGCCCTGAACTGGTACCGCAACCTCGACCGCAACTGGGACCTGACCGCGCCCTGGAACAACGCCGTCATCACCCGCCCCGCCCTGTACATCTTCGGCGACCGCGACCTCGTCCCTGCCTTCCCCGGCGCGCGCGACATCATCGCCCAGCTCCCGAACTTCATGCCCAGCCTGGTGCGCCCGCCCATCGAGCTGTCCGGCTGCGGCCACTGGACCCAGCAGGAACGCCCCGCCGAGGTGAACGCGGCGCTCATCGACTTCCTCACGACCTGCGAGCGCGACGCCGGCGGCGGGGCCTGACCGATCGTGGTCGTCCGAGCCAAGTGACCTGACCGGTAGGTCGGGCGGGGAAACCCGCTCGACCCGGTCAGCTCCGCGAGGAGATCCTTCGGGCATGGAGTTCCTCTGCTACCACCGCGACCGGCCCGGTTCCCTCGCCCTGCGCGACGAACTGGTGGAACGGCACTGGTCCTACATGGACCAGTACGCCAAGGAGATGATCGCCCGGGGTCCGACGCTCGCCGACGACGGTGACACCCCCACCGGCAGCGTGCACATCCTCGACCTGCCCGATCCGGCCGCCGCCCGCGCGTTCGCCTTCGACGAGCCGAACCACCAGGCCGGCGTGTACCGCGACGTACTGCTGCGCCGGTGGCGCAACACGCTGGGCCGCACCATGTGGGACTTCCCCGGCGGCCGGACCGGCGGCAACCGCTATCTGGTGCTCGGCTTCGGCGCCGGGCAGGCCGTGGACCTGGCGGTGCCGCCCGGCTGGGACGACGAACTGATCGCGTACGGGCCCCTGTTGTCCGACGACGGCGCAGCCTGGCTGGGCACGGCGGCGTTGCTCCGGGCACCGGACCCGGAGACGGCGCGCGCCGTGCTGACCCGGCACCGGTACGCCGACATCGAGGTGCACGACTGGCAGTTCGGCGGGCGTCCGGCCTGAGCCGCTGGACACCACCGCCCTTGCCGCATTCCGTCAGCTCGTCGACTGACGCCTCGGTCGTCGGAGTTCGCGCCTACGGTGTCCGGGGTCGGGCAAGTCCGCCTGCCGACAGGAGTTCGTCCCACGTCTCCAGCGCCGTGGCCTCGGCGTCCGGCGCACCCAGCAGTCGGGCGCCCGCGGCGGCCATGGCAGTGCCGTGCGTGGCCCAGGTGTCGAGGTGTCCCTGGAGAACCGCCCGGTTTCCCGGGTCCGCGTCGGTCAGGAACTTCAGGAGGGCCCGGGTCCAGCGGGCCGCGCGGTGGGCGTCGCGGCCCAGGTCGTCGGTGATGAGGGAGTCGAGGGGGATGCCGACGGTGTCGAGGCGGCGGGCCAGGCCGTGCAGGAGGACGGCGTCGGCGACCGGTTTGACCACGAGCTGGAAGGAGACCAGGGCGACGTCCCAGTCGTAGGCGACCAATGCTTCCTCGGTGGCCCGGCGGAACGGTTGCCAGTCCGGTTGGTGTTCCCAGGTCGTGCGTTCGGCGAGGCCGAAGGCGCGGTCGGGGTGGGTGCGGGCGAGCTGGGTGGTGCGGTAGGCGAGGAGCTGGACGCGGCGGAGCTGGTCGGCGGTCTGGAAGGCGGCGCAGGTGGCGACGTAGCTGCCGGGGGCGAGTTGCTGGAGGTAGGCGGAGAGCATCTGCTGGCCGTGGACGAGATAGCGGGCCGGGGTCACGGCCAGTGCCAGCAGGTCGAGTTGACGGGCCGTCAGGCGTTCGTCGTGCTGTTCCTCGTCGAAGCGTTCGAGCAGGCCCTCGACATACGTCTCGCGGTCGTCCTGCGCCGCGACATAGCTGCCGTACGTCACCCGGTCGGGATCGCGGAAGGCGTCCCAGTCGGGCACGGTCAGGGCCATGCCGTCGCGGTGCTCGCGCAGCCAGCGGTTGCCGTGCGCCTCGGGCGGGAGTTCCAGCGGGGTGGCGCCCATGGTGTGGTTCATGCCGTGGGTGAGGACCTCGTACTCGCCGGGACGGCGGCCCAGGTCGCCGAAGGCGCTCCAGGTGCGCAGGCGGGTCGCGCGCTGCCGGTCACGCTGCTGTGCCATGGCTTCTCCAGACCTCGTCACTCGCTGTTGAACCACATGTATTCCTGCGACCGGGAGCGCATCCGCCCCTTGAAGGAGGGCATCTCGATCTCCAGGGCGGAGAGTTGGAAGCTCCCGCCGAGGTGTTCCTCCAGGCTGCGCCGGGTCAGCCGGCACTCGTGCGGGGTGTGGACGCGGACGTAGTCGTCGCGGTCCACGACGTACACGTCCCGGTCGGGGTTGTCGTCGGACACCGCCTCGATGACGGCGTCCGCGAGCGGTCCGGAACGCAGCACCGGGCCGACGAGGACGGGGTCGAGCGGGGCGTCGCCGTCGAGTTCGTAGACGGTCATGGGGTGGGTGCCTGCCTTTCGTCGGACGGGCGGCGGCTGACGTACACCTGGCCGTCGGCGATGCGGGTGCCGTGGCGGACGAGGCAGGAGCCGCGCGGGTTGACGCCCCGGCCGGTGCGCACGTCGAACTCCCAGAGGTGGAAGGCGCAGGTCAGGACGGTGCCGTCGAGATCGCCCTCGGCGAGGGACTGCCGTTGGTGCGGGCAGGTGTCCTGGTAGGAGAGGTAGTCGCCCTCGACGCGGATCAGCAGGATCTCCGTGCCGTCGACCGCGAAGGGCTCCATCTCGCCGTCCCACAGGGCGTCTTGAGGAGCCACCGGCACATAGTCGGGGGCCTCCTCAGTCACGGAATCGCACGTCCAGCCATTGCAGGGGCAGCAGGGACAGTTCGCCGAGTGTCACCGACGGGTCGATCTTCCGGTCGTCGAGATACACGTCGTACGACGGGACGCCGGGCGGAGCCGCCACCCGTCGCCCGACGCTGTGCACGGCCACCTTCTGGGCGACGGTGTCCATGGTGTCGTCGGTGTCGACGGCCACCAGGTGCGGGATGAAGTCGCCGACCAGTCTGCCGACGATGGGGAACAGTGCCATGTGGGTGAATCCCCTTACGCGGTGGGGTCGTTGGCGTACTCGCGCGCCCAGCGGTAGCCATCCGTGTCGTCGCCCATGACATCCGGGGTGAGGCCCATCCACGCGAGTGCGCCGGGCAGGTCCATGGGCTGGATGTCGCCGCCGATGAACCGGTCGACGACCGTGCGGTGGCCCGCGTACCGCTCGGGTTCCTGCTCGAAGCACCACTTGGAGATCTCGCTGTCGAAGTGGTGGATCCGGCCGTCGCGGACGAGGGAGACGGGGTTGAGCCGCTCACGCGACATCGCGGTGCCGAGGGGCAGTTGGGTGACGCTGCACAGCGCGGGGAGGGTCTCGGGGAGGGTGCGGTCGATGTGTCCGGCGTTGATGTTCCGGATGACCTCGTCCCACAGGACGCCCCAATTCTCCTCCCACTGGGGGTACTTGTCGTTCAGCCAGGCCCGTTCGTCCTTCGAGACTCCGGCGCTGGTGTTCCAGAAGAGGGTGGGCCGGTAGAACCACAGGCCGAGTTGCATCGCGTGCTGGCCGTTGTCGAGGGAGTGGAGGAAGTCGTCCCAGTACCACGGGCGCTTCAACCCGTAGTCCTCCAGCACCCGTTCGTGCTGGTCGACGATCCATTCCAGCATGAACTCCTTGTAGGACATCTTCCGTTTGTCGAGCGGCGTGTAGTAGTCCATCGCCGGTCCGGTGAGGGTCTGGAAAATGCGGGAGGCGCGCCAGAACGCCACGTCGACGATCCGCTGGGCGCGCTGCGGATCGTGGGCCATCACCACTTCCAGGGTCGGGAAGCCCTGTTGGGCGTGGCGGGCCTCGTCGGTCTGGATGGAGGAGAGCAGGTTCGACCAGTTGACGTCGCCGGCGGCCATCGCGTCGGAGGCGAGGGCGACGAACTGGATGTTGCTGAAGCCGTGTTCGAGGGTCAGGTTGGAGGCGAGGCAGGCCTCCACGCAGTCGGCGCCCAGCATGATGTCGTCGAAGAGGCTCTTCGCCGCGATGACGGCCCACTGATTGGTGTGGTACGCCTTCTGCGCCCAGTCGAAACGGGTGTCGTGTTTCAGCAGGGCGTGCGAGAAGCGCAGGCTGAGCTGGGTGTGCCGGGTCTCGTCGAGCAGTCCGAACACGCCGAGGTTGCGCCACTTCGGGGAGGGTGCGAAGCGGCAGAACCGGCTCTGCATGGTGACGGCCATGTACTCGACCATCGTGATCAGCCCCATGTGCATCTGCGAGGCGGCGACATGGGAGGCGGGCAACTGGTCGTAACTCCCGGCCCGCTGAAGGGCGTTGCTCACCGCCTTGACCCCGGACTCCTTCTCCCGCTGGACGCGCACGTAGTCCCGGTACGAGACACGGAACGGCTCCTCCCAGGCGTCCCACGCGTCCTCGGGGATGCCCTCGGCGCCGGTCCACTCCGGGGGAAAGGCGGCGGCGCGGTCCACGTACGAGAAGGTCCAGTCGAGGTCGCGCGAGGTCTCGTACCAGTCGTCCTGGGTGAGAAGCATGCGGATCACATCCTGATGGAATGGTGCGCGGGCTGCCTCGTAGCCGCATTTTCCACCGGCATACCACCCACTGCCAGCAGAACGGGACACATGTCCGACAATCGCCTATTGCCCATTGCCCTGACGCTACGTCAGGACCGCTCCGCACAGAGCGACTTGGAAACTCCGCCGCCCTCACGACAACCTCCCGCGAGGGCCGCCCCGTTACCTGTACGTGCACCCCAACCTTTCCACGACCTCATCCCACGAACGCCCTCCCCGGAGGCAGTTCGCCCTGTCGGCGCTCGTCGCGACCGCGGTCGCCGCCCTGCTGGCCGGCTGCTCCTCCTCGACGGACCCCACGGTCGCGAAGGCGGTCGGCGCGGCCTCGACGGCGAAGTCGGGGGCGGGGGCGTCGAGTTCGGCGGGCCCCTCCGGGGAGAGCAGGCCGCTCTACTCGTACAAGAAGGCCGTACGGGAGACCGTCTGGGTCGACACCGGACGCGACGACGACCGCGACGGGAAGAGCGACCGGGTGGCCGTCGACATCGTGCGCCCCGCCGAACCCGCCGCCAAGGGCCGGAAGATACCGGTCATCCTGGAGGCGAGTCCGTACTACTCCTGCTGCGGCCGCGGCAACGAGAGCCAGAAGAAGACCTACGACGCCAAGGGCCATCCGGCCGGTTTCCCGCTCTTCTACGACAACTACTTCGTCCCGCGCGGTTACGCCTTCGTCGCCGTCGACCTCCCCGGCACCGGCCGCTCCGACGGCTGCACGGACGCCGGCGGACCCATCGACATCCAGTCCACGAAGACGGTCGTCGACTGGCTCAACGGCCGCGCCCACGCCTACACCACGCACACCGGCACCACCCCCGCGAAGGCGGACTGGACCAACGGCAACACCGGGATGATCGGCAAGAGTTGGGACGGCAGCATCGCCAACGGGGTGGCCGCGACCGGCGTGCGGGGCCTGAAGACGATCGTCCCGATCAGCTCCATCTCCTCCTGGTACGACGCCTACTTCTCCCAGGGAGCCGGGCTGGTCGGCAACGCGCCCACGCCCGGCGCGCTGATCCGTACGGTCGAGAGCGAGGCCGCCGGCGCCCGCTGCGCCGCCGTGAACAAGCCGCTCGGCGACGCGGCCGCCAAGTCCGGTGACTGGTCGGCGATATGGGCCGAACGCGACTATGTGGCGGACGCGAAGAAGGTGACGGCGAGCGTCTTCGTCGTGCACGGCCAACAGGACCTCACCGTCCGCACCAAGAACTTCGGCCAGTGGTGGGACGCGCTCGCGAAGAACGGTGTCGAGCGCAAGATCTGGCTCTCCCAGACCGGCCACGTCGACCCCTTCGACTACCGCCGTACGCAGTGGGTGGACACCCTGCACCGCTGGTTCGACCACGCGCTCCTCGGCTACGACAACGGGATCGACCGCGCGCCGATGGCCGACATCGAGCGGACCCCGGACCACTGGACCACGGACGCCCTCTGGCCGCCGAAGTCCACAACTCCCGTGAGCCTCAGCCCCGTTCAGGGCGCACAGGCGGGCGTGGGCACGCTCAGCACGAAACCGGGAAGCGGCGGGAGCGAGACCTTCACCGACGCCACGGCGAAGTCCGAACTCGACTGGGCCGCGCACATCGACCAGCCGACCGGTGAGAAGGCGGGCTTCGTCACCCAGCCCCTCACGAAACCACTGCGCGTCTCCGGCGCCTCGCAGGTGACCCTCACCGCCACCTCGACGACGGCGACCGCGGACCTGTCGGCGGTCCTCGTCGACCTGGGCCCGGCCACCATCCGGGCCTACGACACCGGCGGTCTGGGCGTCTCCACGGTCTCCGGAACGTCCTGCTGGGGCGCGAACTCGGCGCAGGACAGCGGCTGTTACAAGAAGACGGCCGCCAAGACGAAGCACGTCACGAGCACCGTCTTCAGCCGGGGCTGGGCGGCACTGGGCACCGCCGCCGACGCGCACAGGGTCCAGCCGCTCACGCCCGGCAAGCCGTACAGCCTCACCCTCACGCTCGCGAGCGTCGACCACGTCGTCCCCGCCGGGCATCGGCTGGCCCTGATCGTCGCGGGCACCGACTGGGGCATCGCCACCCGCGCGGCCGACCGGCCGACGATCACTGTCGATCTGGCACACACGTCCCTAAGCCTGCCGGTCGTCGGTCAACCCGGCCTGCCCGCCCCGTAGTCAGCGGGACAACGGACCCGGCGGAGGGCCGGTACGCCGGGGATTCCTGCTGGGAGGTCCTGCCTCCCAGCAGGGAGGAAACCAGTCGTGGCACCGGCACCGTTCACCGACGCATGCTGGCTGTCCGATGAACCACAACCGTCCCGGAACGGGCCCCCTCACCGTCACCGTCCTCGTCTTCCCGGGCGTCCGGCTGCTCGATGTGACCGGCCCGATCGAGGTGTTCGCGTCGGCAGGCGAGTTCGGCGGGCGCTATCGGGTGCGGCTCGTGTCCGAGGACGGCACCGGGGTGATCACCTCCTCCGGGACCCGCATCGGCGCCGACCTCGCCGTGGACGACGTACGCGAGCCGTACGACGTCCTCGTGGTCCCGGGCGGCCCGGAATGGGAGACGGCGATCAAGGACGAGACCCTCCTGGACGCGGTACGGCGGCTGCACGGCATGGCGCGTTGCACGGCGTCGGTGTGCACCGGCGCGTTCCTGCTGGCTGCGGCCGGGCTGCTCCGAGGGCGTCGGGCCGTGACGCACTGGCGGCAGTCCCGGCAACTGGCCGTGCGTTTCCCGTCCGTGCGGGTCCAGCCGGACGCGATCTTCGTGCGGGACGGCCCGATGATGACCTCGGCGGGCGTCTCGGCCGGTATCGATCTCTCCCTGGCGCTCGTCGAGGAGCACTTCGGTGCGGAGGTCGCGCGGGCGGTCGCCAAGGACATGGTCGTCTTCATGCGACGCCCGGGAGGACAGTCGCAGTTCAGCGTCCGCTCCCAACTCCCTTACTCCCGGCTGGAGATGCTCCGGCGGCTACTGGACGCGGTCGCCGCGGACCCCGGCGCCGAGCACACACTGGCCGCCATGTCCCGCCGGGCGGGCGTCAGCGTCCGCCATATGAGCCGGCTCTTCGAGGAGGAGCTGGGGACGACCCGGCCCGGTATGTGGAGCGGGTCCGGCTGGAGGCGGCCCAGGTGCTGCTGGAGACCGGTGACGATTCCCTGCCGGTGGTGGCGCGGCGCACCGGGTTCGGTTCGGCCGAGTCGCTCCGGAGGGCGTTCGTACGGCACTTGGGGGTGACGCCGGGTGTGTTCCGGACGAGCTTCCGGACGACCCGTACGGGCACGGACACGGACACCGACTCGAGTACGGCTATCACGCACACAGAACAGGACAGGCAGGCATGACCCCGAACGACCACCTCCAGCTCGACTGCTTCCAGCCGGAACTCGTCGTCATCCCGTGCGGCAGCCGCAAACTGGACCGGCCCGCACGTGCCGCCGACCTGTACACCGGCTCGTACCACCGCGCCTGCCGCCAGGCCGCCGACGCGCTGCGACCGGAGCGGCTGCTGATCCTCTCCGCGCGGTACGGCCTGCTCGGCCTCGACGACGTGGTCGAGCCGTACGACACCCCGCACGGCGGGTCGGACGCCGTGACGTCCCAACTCGTCCTGGAACAGGCGACGTCGCGCGGCATCGTGCTTCTCGACCCGGTCGTCGCCCTCGGCGGCGCCCGGCACGTCGGCCTCGTCCACTCCGTCTGGCCGCACGCCCTCACCCCGCTGGCCGGAACCCGCGGCATGGGCGAACAGATGGCCCGCCTCGCGGCACTGCGCAAGGGCGCGGTCAACTAGCCCGCTCAGCCAGGGGAGTTGCTCAGTTCACGGGGCGCCGAAAGCGCGGTCCGGCGACGTGGCGCAGGGATCCGCCGGCCACCACGATCCAGGCCGGCACGAGCAGCGCGTAGAACACGACGGCCGGCCAGACGAACAACACCGAACCGGTGCGCGCGGCAAGGGAGTTGGTGGCGGTCACCAGCGCGCCGAACGGGAAGATGAACGACCACCAGGTGGGCGCGAACGGCAGCCCGGCACGGATCGTCCGTGCGGTCAGGGCGGTGGCGAGCGCCAGCCACAGCAGGGCGAAGCCCCACACCAGGACTCCGCCCAGCAGCGCGAGGGCCTCGGCGCCCCGGGCATAGAGCGCGGGCAGTGCGCTCGGTGCCGCCGTGGCCAGCGCGCCGAGCGCGGTCACCGCCTGGCCCAGGGCTCCGAGGCCGATCCACACCGTGGGCACCATGGCGCCGGTGGGCGCGTCGTGGTGCACGAGGCGGCCGTAGAGGATGGTCAGGACGAGCAGGGCGGCGACGAGGCCGAGGCCGAGCATCGCGTAGCAGGCGAGGAGCAGGGCGAGCCGGAGTTGACCGGGCGGGGTGTACGGGACGAGGAGGGCGCCGGTCGCGGCGGAGACCATCGGGGGCACGATCGGCATCAGCCAGCCGCCGAACGCCGCGTCCGGCGCGAAGCGGTGCCGGGTGACCATCAGGTACGGCACCATGCACGCGGTGGCGAGGCCGAGTGCGGTGCCGAGCGACCACAGCACCCGGTCCACGTCCAGCGCCGCGTCGAGCCCGATCACCCGTCGGCCGAGCAGCAGCGCTCCGGCGCCGACCGTGAGCAGGGCCATCGGCGGTGCGCCGAAGAACTGCGCCACGACCGGATCCGCCGCGTGCGACCGCAGCGCCCGGTCCCGGACGTATCCGACGGCCAGCAGGACCAGCAGCAGCACGGCGCCGGCCCAGACGACCGTGGCGGCGGTCCGCAGCCCGGGGAGGCTCCGCGGGAGGGTGACCGCCGCGTCGGCGACGATGCCGGTGCCCATCACGGCCGCGAACCAACTGGGGCTGAGCGGTGGGCGGGTTGTGCTGGGGGGCGTGGGCGGGGATGTGGAGCTGATCATGGGCCCAACGTAGGGCGGGGTGGGGGTGGTGTGGTCGGTCGTGTCCTGATGCGAGGGAGGCTTGGCGGATATCGAGGGGACGGCCGAGTCCGCGGGCAACGTCGGTGTCTCCCGGCGCGTCCGTCCCGCGTGAACCGATCCGTCCCGGGTAGGAAACGGGCTCGGACGTGGCCGGACGAACGGTCACGCCGTGCGCGAAGGGACGGTTGGGACATGGCGTTGGAACAGGCCGCCGAGGACGCGGTGGACGCGCTCGTCGTGAACGACGGGCGGGTGCTGCTGGTGGATGTGCAGGGTGGCTGGAGCCTGCCGTCCGGTATTCCCGAGGAGGCCGAGACGGCGCAGGCCGCCGCCGCGCGGGCGGTGTACGAACTCACCGGTTTCCTGGTGGACGGAACGAGCCTTCTGGAGTCCGGGGCCGGGGGTGCGGCGGCCGTGGTGTGCCAGCTGCTGAGCGACGATCCGTCGGGGGAGGCTCAGCTCACCGCGGGGCAGCTGCGCTGGGCGTCGTTCGCCGATGCCATCGGCGTCGGGCTGCCGGCGGCCGTGCGCACCTACCTGGAGGGTCATACCCCCGTGTAGGAAACACCGGCTCCCGTGCGTGGTACCACTGGTACCGTGGACGTCATGCCGAACACGCCGAAGGCCATGAACCTCCGCTTCCGAGACCCCCGGCAGCGCGCGGCCATCGAGGCCGCCGCCAAGCAGGCCGGGGTCAGCCTGCAGGAGTACATCCTCTCGGCCGCCTACGCTCGCGCGACGGCCGTCGAGGAGCGGTTCCTCGACGGCTTCAAGGAGTCGATGGCGCGCAGTGGCGCGGCGTTCGCGGCCGAGCCCGGCAGCGCTGATCCCAGCGCGGAGCAGCGGGCGGCCGAGGCGGACGCCCTTCGTGAACTCGAGCGCCAGGAGCAGGGGCACGCCGCGTGACCGAGCCCGAACCACCGCTCGCGCTCGACGTCACCTTCCTGCTGCACGCCGCCGAACTGCTGGACCGCGATCCCCAGGTCGACGACTACGGCCCGCTCTACGCCGCTGCCGCCCGGGTGGACGCCCGCGCGATGGAGCGCGACATCTACGGCTCCCTCCACCTCAAGGCGGCGGCGCTGCTGCAGACCCTGGCGAAGCTGCCGTGCCTGGAGCACTCGAACGAGGCCTTCGCCTGGCACGCCACCGAGGCCTACCTGATCCTCAACGGGCGTCGCCTCGACTACCCGCCCAAGGCGGCCGTGGCACTCGTCCGCGACACCGCGTCCGGGGAACTGGGCCTGGCCCGGATCGCCCGTCAGCTCCGCGACTGGACCACCGCCTGAGCGCACGAGGCCTTCGGCCCTCAGGCCGTCGCCTTCCGGATGCGGGCGAGCAGCGTCCGTAGCTGCGCCCGGTCCTCCGCGTCCAGCTCCGCCGTCGCCTCCGCGAGCGCGAGGCCGTCGATCTCCTCCGCCTCGCGGTGGCACTCCCGGCCCTTGTCGGTGAGGCGCAGCAGGAACGCGCGGCGGTCGTGCGGATGGCGGACGCGCTCCACCAGTCCGTCGCGTTCCAGGCTGTCGACGATGCTGGTCGTGGTCCGTGCCGCGACCCCGGTCATCTCGCTCAAGTCCCGCATACGGAGGGGCTGTTCGGCGTGCGCGAGCATCCGCAGGGCGCGCAGTCTCGCGACCGAGGCCCCGCCCGCGCGCAGCCGGGTCTCGACGAACTGGCGCAGCTGGTGCGTCGTCTCGTAGAGCTCGTCGACCAGGATGTCGCTGCTGCCGTGCACTGCCATGGCGTTCCCCGTTCCGTGGTGAGGGCCGATTGTACGAGCCCCGGGCGGCTTCAATGAGCACCCACATAGTGAGTATGCTCAGCATGTGCTGCCGTTCCGACGCCCTCCCGTCCCCCTCGCCCCTCACCTTCGCTCTCCGGACCTCCGCCGGCTCCGCCTCCGCCGCCCCGGCCAGCGTCTCGTCGTCCCCGTGATGTGCGTCTGCGTGACGTTCATAGCCATCGTCGACGGAGCGATCACGACCGTCGCGCTCCCGTCGATCGCGCGCCAGTTCCACCTGACGACGGCCGCCCTGGACGGGGTGGTCGTGGTCTATCCGGTCTGCCTGGCCATGGCCATCCCCGCCTCCGCCTGGCTGGTCGAACGGTTCGGCGCCAAGCGGGTGCTGCTCACCGCCCTCGGCGCCTTCCTCGTCTCGTCACTGCTGTGCGGCGCGGCGGCCGGCCTCGGTCAGCTCGTCGCCTCCCGCGCGGTGCAGGGCCTGTCCGCCGGAGTGCTCTTCCCGGCCGCGTCCTCGCTGCTCTTCAGCACCTTCAACTCCTGGGAGCAGGTGCGGATCTCGCGGTACATGATCATCCCGCAGCAGATCGCCCCGGCCGCCGCGCCGATGCTCGGCGGCCTGCTGGTGGACCATCTGTCGTGGCGCTGGGTGTTCTACGTCAACCTGCCGCTGGGCCTGCCCGCCGTGGTGTTCGGCGCGTTGTTCCTCGCCGGGCACCGCGGCCACCGACCCGGCCGATTCGACCTCACCGGGCTGCTGTTGAGCGCGGCGGCCATGGGCGGGGTGATGTTCGGCGTCTGCGAGGGCCCCAACCGCGGCTGGTCCTCCCCCTCCGTCGTCACCGCCCTCGCGCTCGGCGCGGTGCTGCTCGCCGCCGCCATCGCCTTCGAACTGCGCGTCTCCGAACCGCTGTTGAAGCTACGGCTCTTCGCGGACCGGCTCTTCCGGGACACCAACCTGATCAACCTGGTGGGCCTGGTGCCGATCCTCGGCGCGATGTACCTCGGGCCGCTCTTCCTCCAGCAGGGGCAGGGCCGCTCCGCGCTGGAGTCCGGCACGAGCACCTTCCCCGAGGCGTTCGGTGTCCTGCTGACCGTCCAGGTCGCCGGGATCCTCTACTCCAGGGTCGGCCCCCGCGTCATCATCGGCTCGGGCCTGGCCATGGTGAGCGCGGTCCTGCTGCACCTCGCCACCTGCGACCAGGACACCGGCCTGTGGACCTTCCGCGGCTACATGTTCCTGCTCGGCATCGGCATGGGCGGCGTCTTCATGCCGACCACGGTGGCCTCGCTGGCGACCCTCTCCCGCAAGGACCTGGCCCAGGCGTCCACTCTCAACACGGTCGTACGGCAGACCGGCGGCGCCTTCGCACCGGCGGCGGTGACCACGGCCCTGGTCCTGAGCACCCCGCCGGCAGCCGCGGCGAATCCGCCCATCTCGGCCTACCAGCATGCCTACTTGACCCTGGCCGCCCTCGCCGCCGCGACCGCCGTCTTCGCCTTCACGATCCCCGACGGAGCGGCCCGCGCCGCCGCGCGAGGCACCACCGCGTCGGGCGGCGGGAACGGTCCGGCCCGGCTACGACACCACGAGGAGGCGCACTGACCGGCACGGCGCCGGCCGCACCCCTCACCGACCGACCGGCGAAGTCGACCAGGATTCCCTGGAGTTGAGCACGGCGGTCGTGCACCCGGCGAGCTCCTTGTACCCCTGCGACACAGCCGTCGCACGCTCGACGGGCACCGGGCCGCCGATCTCCTCGGCCAGGGCGATGATCTTCTCGGGACCCAACTCGCGGTTGGCCAGCACCAGTTGGTTCAGCGGCTCGCGGCGCAGGCTCTCGTACCGCTCCAGAGCCCGTACCGGATCGTCGTGCCGCGAGAGCGTCCAGGCCAGGACACGCGCGTCGACGATCGACTGGGAGCCGCCGTTCATGCCCATGGGGTACATCGGGTGGGCGGCGTCGCCGACCAGGGTCACCCGGCCGAAACTCCAGCGCGGCAGCGGGTCCCGGTCCACCATCGGGTACTCGTGGATGTCGGTGGAGCCGCGGATCAGCTCGGGCAGGTCGACCCAGGGCAGCTCCCACCCGGACAGCCCGGCCAGCGCCTCGTCCGTCGGGACCGGACGGTTGGAGCGGTCGGGTCCCTCGCCGGACTCCGGTCGGCGGATCTCCAGCACCCAGTTCATCAGCGTGGGTCCGCCCTCCACCGCCGGGTCGGCGACAGGGTAGGCGACGAACTTGTCCCCGGGGCGACCGCCGGCCACCACGATCGCCCGCCCGCCGAGGATGTGCGGGTACCGGCTCATGCCCCGCCACATCCGCACGCCGTTCCCGCGCGGAGGCCCCTCGCCGGGATGGAGTTGGGCCCGCAGCCGGGAGTCGATGCCGTCGGCGCCGACGAGGACGTCGGCCTCGATCACGACGGGCGCTCCGGTGCGCCGGTCCACGAAGTGCGCTGCCACGCCTGGCTCTTGACGCTCGAACGGCTCTTGGTGACCAGGGCGTTCACAGCGCTCGAAGCCTTCGAAGGCCATGCCGGTGCGGACGGCGTCGGGCCCGATGCGGGTGCGGACCGCGTCGAGTAGCAGCATCTGCAACTTGCCGCGGTGGACGGAGTATTGGGGCCACCGGTAACCGGCCGCCAGACCGAGCGGCTCCTCCCAGATCCGGCGTCCCCGACGGTCGCAGTAGACCAGCCGTTCCGGCGGCAGCGCGATGGCGTCCAGGGCGTCGCCGAGTCCCAGTTCGGTGAGTTCGCGTACGGCGTGGGGAAGCAGGTTGATGCCGACGCCGACCGCGTGCAGTTCGCGGGCGGACTCGCGGACGAGCGGAGTCAGCCCTGCGGCGTGCAGGCTCAGGGCGGTGACGAGACCGGCGACTCCGCCGCCCACCACGACGATCTTCACGTGTTCTCCCTTGCGTTCAGGGCCCTACGGCCGCGCCAACTCGGCCTGGCCAGTCGGCTGTTGGGCAGGCGCGAGAAGAACGGCTCTCAGTCGCGGACGCCGCCGCCAGCTTATCCGGAGGAATCTCCTCCAGGTAAGGTGATGTTGTTGCGCGGCGGCTTTGATCCCGCTCGGAACAGCACCGTCCGTCACGGATCAGACGCCAGAGAGGGCACCCCGATGACTCACCGGAACAGCCGGGACCACTTATCGCGGAGCGTCACCGAGGCCGTCGGCCAGGCCCAACTCGTCCATGTGGCGCGGGAGGTGGCGTCGGTCGTCTCGGCCCACGTCGAACAGACCGAGCAGCAGCGGACGTTGGCCGAGCCGAGCGCCAAGGCCCTGCGCGAGGCCGGGCTGTTCACCCTCGGCACGCCGCGCCGCTACGGCGGCCACGGCGCCGGTGTGCGCACGGCGGTCGACGTGTGCGCCGAGCTGGCCGCGGGATGCGCGTCGAGTTCCTGGCTCGTCGGCATCGCGTACGGGGCCGCGCTGTTCGCCTCCCAACTGCCCGACGCCGTCCGCACCGCGGTCTGGGAGGCGGAGCCCGCTGCCCTGCTCTGCGGGGCCGCCAATCCGTCCGGTTCGGTCACGGCGGTACCCGGCGGCCTCGAACTCAGCGGGCGGTGGCCGTGGATATCCGGCATCGACCATGCGGCCTGGGTGCTGCTGGGCATCGTCCGGGAGGACCGCGGCCGGCCGGAGCGGGGGCTGGCCCTGGTCCCCGCGTCCGAGCTGACCGTGGCGGACACCTGGCACATGGCCGGCATGCGCGGCACCGGCAGCCGGACGGCGCTGGCGCGGCAACTCTTCGTCCCCGACGAGCGGTTCGTGTCGTTCGCCGAGATCGCCGAGGGCATCGGCGTCCAGCGGCACCCGGGCGAGGCCCGGGTCGTCTTCCCGCTCTCCATCAATCTGCCGCTGGTCGGCACGGGCGTAGGCATCGCCCGCGGCGCTCTGGAACTGGTCGTCCGGGACCTCGCGGGCGGAAAGCGGTCGGTCTCTCCGCTGCACGCCCATACGGCGGAGGCAGCTCCTCACCAGCTGAACGTCGCCCAGGCCGCCACGCTGATCGACACCGCCAGACTGCACGTACGGCGCGCGGCCGACGAGATCGACGAGGCCGCACGCGAGGGACGGCGCCCCGACCTGGAGACCCGGGCACGGCTGAGGATGGACGGCAGCCACGCGATGCGCTGCGCCCGCGACGCGGTGAGTCTCCTCCTCGACACGGCCGGCGCGGGCAGCTTCTCCGACGACTCACCGCTGCAACGCGCCTGGCGCGACATCGGGACGGCCTCCCGCCACGCGGCGCTGAGCGTCGAGACCAGCCGGGAACTCTACGGCCGCGTCCTGCTGGGCCGGTCCCTCCCCCACACCGACGTCGTCTGATCCTCGAACCGACATACCGACGTGCCGACATATCGGTGTACCGACACACAGACGTCGTCCGATACCGGCACCCCACAACGAAGGAGACCCGAACCGGTGGGTGCGCCCCGACCGTCAGCAGACCCGACCCGCCCGGCAGCGGACCGCAAGGTCGCCCTGGTGACCGGCGCGGCCCGCGGCATCGGTGCCGCGATCGCCGCCGAACTGCACCGCCGCGGCCTGCGCGTGGCACTGCTGGACCAGGACGACACCGGCGCGCGGGCCCTGGCCAACTCCCTTGATCCTCAAGGGGATTCGGCCATCGCGGTGCGCGCCGACGTCATCGACCCCGAGGGCACCGAGCGCGCGGTGCGGGCGGTGTCCTCGGCGTGGCGCAGCCCCGACGTGCTGGTCAACAACGCGGCGCGTACGGCACCCGGCTCCGTGTGGGACGTCGATCTCGACGAGTGGGACGCCCTCATGGCCACCAATCTGCGCAGCGTCCTCGTCCTCACCCGCCTCTGCGCCCCGGCGATGCGGGAGCGCGGCTGGGGCCGGGTCATCAATCTCGCGTCGCTCGCGGGGCAGCAGGGCGGACTGGTCGCCGGCCCGCACTACGCGGCGGCGAAAGCGGGCGTCCTGGTGCTGACCAAGGTCTTCGCCCAGGAACTCGCTCCCCACGGCGTCACCGTCAACGCCGTCGCTCCCGCGGCCGTACAGACGCCCGTGATGGACGATCTCCCCGCCGAGGCGTTGCGCCGCGCCGCCGACCGTATCCCCGTGGGCAGGTTCGGGCGGCCGGAGGAAGTGGCCTCCCTCGTGGGGCATCTGGCCGGGGAGGACACCGGTTACATCACCGGCGCCACGCTCGACGTCAACGGCGGCCTGTTCATGAGATGACATTGGGGGGCGGGCGTAAAGTTCCGAGGTCGGAAGGGAGAGGCGCATGGACGGGGACGGGCTTGCTGTGTCGCGTCCGGCCGAGACGCTCATCGGCCGTGATCACGACCTCGGGCTGGTCCGGGGCTTCGTCGACGAGGCCATGGTCGCCGGCGGGGCGCTGCTGCTGTCCGGGGACGCCGGAGTCGGCAAGACGGTGTTGCTGGACGCCGCGGCCCGACAGGCTCGCGACGCGGGCGCCCGGGTCGTGCGGGCCGCCGGTGTGGAGTTCGAGAGCGCGATCAGTTTCGCGGGTCTCCACCAGGTTCTCCAGCCGCTGCTGTCCGGACTCGACCGTCTGACCGACCCGTACCGCACCGCCCTGAGCGTCGCGCTGGGCCTGGACCAGGGCGCGCCCTCCGATCAACTGCTGCTGTCGAACGCGGCGTTGACCCTCCTCGTCCAAGCCGCCGAGGAGCGCCCCTTGCTGGTGATCGTCGACGATCTCCCGTGGCTGGACCGCGCCAGCGCCGTGATCCTCGGCTTCGTCGCCCGCCGCCTCGCCGGCAGCCGGGTCGGCCTCCTCGGCGCCTACCGCTCCGGAGAAGGAAGCTTCTTCGAACGCGGCGGAGTCCCCCATCACGACGTACGGCCTCTCGACACGACGGCCGCCGCGGCGCTGATCCAGGCGCACACCCCGACCCTGGCCCCGCGCGTACGCGAGCGCCTGCTGGCGGAGGCGCGGGGCAACCCGCTCGCCCTGCTCGAACTGCCCGACGCGCTCACCGCCCCGCAGCGCTCCGGAGCCGCGGTGCCCGAGCTGCTGCCGCTGAGCCGCCGCCTCCAGGCCGTGTTCGCGTCCCGCGTCGAGACACTGCCCGCGTCGACCCGCCTGCTCCTCCTGTACGCGGTCCTGGACGGCACCGGCGATCTGCGCGTCCTCACGTCGGCCACGTCCGAGCGGACCGGCATGGAGGACCTGGCGCCCGCCGAGCGGGCCGGACTCGTGGACGCGACCACCGGCCGGCTGGTGTTCCGCCATCCCCTCACGCGCTCCGCCGTCGTGGAACTCACCACCAGCGAGCAGCGCCGCGAGGTGCACCACGCCCTGGCGGAGTACTGGTCCGACCGCCCCGAGCGACGCGCCTGGCACCTCGCCCACGCCACGGTCGAGCCCACCGAGGAGGTCGCGAGCCTGCTGGAGGCGGTGGCGCGTGACACCGTGCGGCGCGGTGACGCGGGCGGTGCCATCGCCGCGCTGCTGCGCGCCGCGGAGTTGAGCCCGCGCGGCTACGAGCGCAGCCGCCGGATCGCCGAGGCGGCCTATCTCGGCGCGGATCTGACCGGCGATCTGCGCGATGTGCCCCGGCTGCTCGAAGAGGCCCGCCTTGCCGACGGCGGACGGGCGGGACCGTTGGTCGCCGCGGTCGCCGCCGCGCACCACATCCTCCTCAGCGGCGAGGGCGACCTGGACACCGCCCACCGGCTGCTCGTCGGCGCGATCGACATGCAGCACCAGCCGTACGACGCCGCCGATCCCACCATGATCGACGCGCTGTACACCCTCGCCTGGCTGTGCCAGAGCAGTCAGCGCACGGAACTGTGGAAGCCGCTGCACCGGGCGCTCGGCCTGCTGAAACCGGGGATCCCGGACCAACTCGCCCTGACCCTCAGCACGATGGCCGACCCGGCGCGCACGGCACCGCCCGCGCTCGGCAGACTCGACGAGGCGATCGCCTCCCTCGACCAGGAGGCCGACCCGGTCAGGATCATCCGGCTCGCCATGACCTCCCTGTACGTCGACCGGTTGCCGGCGTGCAGGACGGCGCTGCGGCGCGTGCTCCGCGACGGACGGGACAACAGCTCGCTCACCGTGGAGATCCAGGGGCTGGTGTACCTGGGCCGGGACCATTTCGCGGCAGGTGAGTGGGACGAGTTGGAGGCGCAGGCCGCGCAGGGCCGGGATCTGGGCGAAGCCCACAGCTACCAGCTGCTGTCGACGGAGTTCCTGTACCAACGCGCGCTGGTCGCCGCCGCCCGGGGCGACGAGACCGCCGTCAAGGCCCTCACGGACGAGATGACCCTGTGGGCGACACCACGCGGTGTCGGCTCCTATCTGTCGTGCGCGTCGCATGCGCGGGCACTCGCCGCGCTCGGCCAGGGCCGGTTCGAGGATGCCTACCGGCACGCGTGCGCCATCAGCCCCGCGGGGGAACTCGCCTCGCACGTCCCGCCGGCCCTGTTCGTCGTCATGGATCTCGTCGAGGCCGCGGTCAGAACGGGCCGCGCCTCGGAGGCAACAGCCCACGCTGCGGCGGCACTTGACGCGGGTATCGCCGCGATCTCGCCCCGGCTGGCCCTGCTCGTGAAGGCCTCCGCGGCGATCGCGGCCGCGGACCAGGAAGCGCTCGGCCTGTTCGAGGAGGCGCTCGCCGTGCCCGGCACCGAGCGCTGGCCCTTCGAGCTGGCCCGGGTCCGGCTCGCCCACGGCGAACGCCTCCGGCGGGTGAAGGCCACGACCCAGGCGCGCGCCCAACTCGCCGACGCCATCGAGACGTTCGAGCGACTCGGTGCCCGCCCCTGGACAGCGCGGGCGGGCAACGAGCTGCGGGCGACCGGCCTGTCCGTGGGAACCACCGGAGTCACCGGACCGGCGTCACTGACACCCCAGCAACGGGAGATCGCCCTCCTCGCGGCGGCCGGTCTCACCAACAAGCAGATCGCCGAACGCCTCTTCCTCTCCCCACGCACCGTCGCCGCCCACCTGCGCCAGCTCTTCCCGAAGCTGGGCGTGGCCTCCCGCGCCGCGCTGCGCGACGCGCTGGCGGACCTGCCGCCCGACTAGATCGGCGGGGGCACTCAGAAGATGCCCTGCCCCGGAACCAGGATCCCCTTCGGGTCGTACGTCTTCCTGGCCTCGGCGAACCGCTTCCACACCGGCCCGAAGTGCCGCTTCCAGTCGGCGTGTCGGAAGGGGATCGAGCCGACCGGGTACTGGGTACCGCCGGCCGCCTGGACCGTCTCGTACGCGGACCGGTTGGCGGCCAGCAGCCGTCGCACGGTCGCCGTGTCCTCGGGCGGCGCGGCGCGCAGGACCGCGAACAGGTAGGGCATCGGGTCGTCGGGCATGCGGAGCAGCGGGGTGTGGAGGTGTTCGCGGAGCAGCGGGTACAGGAGGACGACGCCGGGTCCGAGGTCGGCCGGGGTCAGCGCCTCCAGCAGCGCGCCGGCCACCTCGGCGGTCCTACGGCCCGGCATGACCAGGTTGAGCCACGGGTGGGCGTAGGCCCACAGCCCCGCTTCCTTCAGCGCGGCGACGGAGGCGGCCAGCCGGTCGAGGAAGTCGTAGTACGCGAGGTCGGTGATCTGCGCGCCGGACGTGACGTAACGCAGCCCCCGCAGGAGGGCCGCGTCGTCGGGGGTGTCCCCCACCGGCGGCCCGTAGGCGACGGCTTCGATGGCGAACTGGTTGAAGGCCCCGGCGGTGTCCGCGCCGACCTGGCCCTCCAGATAGGCGAACCGCCCCTCGGTGGCGAGGAGTTGCTGGTCATCGAGGAAGGTCTGGAGGTCGTCGTACGGCAGGAGGTAGTGCCGTACCGTCTCCGGGGCCGGGACCAGGCGCAGGGTGGCGCCGACGATCACCGCGCACTGGCCCAGACCGGCGAGCACGGCGTGGAAGAGGTCCGGGTGGCGGGTCGGGGAGCAGCGGAGCAACTCCCCTGCTCCGGTGACGACTTCGAGTTCGAGGACGTTGTCGACCTGCGCGCCCTGCTGGTGGCTCTGGCCGCCCAGGCCACCGACGGAGAGGGTGCCGCCGACGGAGAGTTCGAGGTAGTCGGTGAAGACGGGCGGGGTCAGGCCGTGGGCGATCGCCGCCTTGGCGACGTCGCTCCACTTGGCGCCCGCGCCGACCGTGACGCGTGAACTCCCCGTCCGTACCTGGCCGATGGAGGCGAGCGGCTCGGTCTCGATGATCAGGCCGCCCTCGACCTGCGCCTGTCCGTTCGTCCCGTGGCCCTGTCCGCGCGGGGCCACGCGGAGCCCGTGCAGATTGCAGAACCGCACCATCGCGACGACGTCCCGCACGGAGCCGGGCCGCAGCACCGCGGCCGGACGCCGGTGCACGATGTGCCCGAAGTCGTCCGCGTCGGCGGTGAGTGAGGCGTCGTCGGTGTGGAGCGTCCCGTCCAGGTGCGGGAGACCGCTCAGTTCTCCGCCGGAGTCGGTCACCGCCCAGCTCCGGGAGAAGGGATCGAAGCCGATCACCACGGCTGAGCCTGCGACCAGGCCGCGCAGAGCGGTGCGTCGAGACGGGGTGCGGGGCATGTGGTCCTCCTGAGACCGTCCGTCAAACGATCAACGACGGCTCAGTCTAGGCATGTTGGGGTGCGGAGAAGAGTTCCGTCCCGGCGCGTTCCCCGACCGGTTCGGCACGTGCCGCGGCGACCTGACCTTGCTGGTTCCGCACGAGACAGAACGCAATGCGCACAAAGAAGGCGCATTCCATACACCCCTGAAATTCACTTCTTTGCGGCGAAGTCGAATCCAGGCACTGCGGTGAAGGAAAACAACGAAAAAACGGCATTCATCGTTCCGCTATTGGAGATTCACCTCCGGCTGATCAACTGCGGTCTCACTCCGCAGCCGATTCGACAACAACCGGAGGACAGAAAGCATGACCGGAAAAACTCTTGTTTCCGCCGTCAGGGCTCTGGCACTCGCCTCACTCGTCACCGGCCTCATGACATTCGCACCGAACGCGAACGCCCAAACGCAGGCAGATCACCCTTCCCGTGACGTTCCGGTGGCAGCAGGGCCGAGCGGTGCCGCGTCGCAGAAAATAGCCGACAGCCTGGGAGACTCCCGCACGGCTGGAATATACCTCGACCGCGACAGACAGAGATTCGTCGTCACCGTCACCGACAGCAAGGCCGCGGAAGCGGTCAAGGAAGCCGGCGCCATTCCGGAGCGGGTCACGTACGACACCGCATACCTGGACTCGATCAAGCAGAAGCTCGACGACACCTTCAGAACACCCGGAACGATGTGGGGCGTAGATGTCCCGGCCAACCAGGTGGTCATCCACGCGGACAGCACCGTCAGCGACGCGGACTTCACCGAACTGAGTGAATTCATCGCACCGTACGGCGACGCCGCACATATCGTGCGCATCGCAGGAGAAACCACGGAAACGACATCTCCCATCAACGGGGGTGATTACATCCAGAACGGCACGGTTGCGTGCTCGTACGGGTTCACCGTACGCAGCAAGGCCAACCCCGAGTACAAATCGATCCTCACCGCAGGACATTGCACCATTGAAGGAGGAAACGACTGGTTCAAGTCGGACGGCACCTACATCGGCTACACGACGGGGCACTACTTCTCGGACGGGAACGATTTTGGCCTGATCCGCGCCTATAACACCAGCGAGGTGACCTACTACGGGAACGTGGAGGCTCAGAACGGCGAAGCCCAGGACATCACCTACTCGCGCGACAGCGCGCTCGGGGAAAGCGTCTGTGCCTCCGGGTTCACCAGCAAGTACGGCTGCGGCACCGTGGAATTCAAGAATCAGACGATCACCTACAGCGACGGTCACCAGATCACAGGCATGGACGTGACGAGTATCTGCCGCGCGGGCGGCGACAGCGGTGGACCCCTCTTTGCCGGCGACGCCGCGCTCGGCATTCTTTCGGGAGGGAACAGCAGCACGTGCTTCAGCTACTACCAGCCGGTGAACGAGGCACTGGCCTGGTACGGAGTGGAAGTCGTCTGATCACCTGACCCCGCACCGCGCCTCGATCCCTGCGACCGCCAGAGGCAGTCCCGCATCGAAGTGCCGGTCGCAGTCCTCGAAGATCTCCGCGCCCGCCGCAAGGCCGACAGAGGGAAATCGGCCTTCCGGCGGGCGCCGTCGTCCACGTCACAGCAAAGACCGTCGCGGTACTAGTCGTCGCCCTGGCTACCCGAGTTCAGGCCCCGCCGCCGCTTCTTGGCGGAGCTGCGCAGCAGTTCGCTCGCGGTGAGGGTCACGGTCGCCACGACACGGGCCCAGCGGGGCCCGCCGCGCTCGGCCCAGAACACACATGCGCATCCGCCGACGACGAGGACCAGGACACCGAGCAGCACTGCGACGATCATGTTTCCCACCCCGTGGTTCGTACGGTCCGGTGACGCGTACGTTCCCGGTGATCCTCTCAGGCGCGGACGCGTCGGCCCGGGTCACCCCTCCCGCATCCACGCCCGCGTGCCGAACGAGGCGCAGGCCCGTGAGGCCACGACGGCCGCCGCGCGCAGTGCCTCGGCGAAACCCTGCGAGGTCAGGCGGTCCCCCGCGAGGTGGTACGCGAGCGCACCGTGCAGGACGTCGCCCGCACCCAGCGTGTCCGCCACCTTCACCGACGGCACGTCCACCGTGCCTTCGCCGCCCGGGCCCGCCCATACGACGGGGTCCGCTCCCCCGCTCACCGCCGACCAGACGACCCCGCGTTCCCGCAGGAAGCGCAGCGTGTCCGCCGGTGTGCTCGTGCCGGGTGGATGGAAGTCGGCCGAGCAGACGGCCACGTCGATGAACGGCAGCAGGTCCTGGGTGCCGGGCCTCCAACTGCCGCCGTCGAAAAGGGTCTTGCGGCCGAGGGCACGCGCGGAGCGGGCCGCGGCGACGGCCAGTTCCATGTGGTGGCCGTCGAACTCGACGATGTCGCAGGCCGACAGCAGCGTGTCGAGGCCGTCGGGCGGGACGAGCCGGTGCGCCGTCGCGTTGGTCGAGGCGACGGCGCGTTCTCCGGTGGACACGGTCACCAGGACGGAGGAGACCGCGGGCGGCCGCACCGAGTCGGCGGCCAGGTCGGAGACGGTCACGCCCAGCGCGTCCAGGTCGGCCGCGACCCCAACTCCCAACGGGTGGGCGCCGATTGCCGTCAGGAGCGTGGCCGAGCCGCCCAAGTGGCCGAAGGCAACAGCCGCGTTGGCCGCCGGGCCGCCCGCGGCGACGACCTGGTCCCGAGCGGTGAGTTTCTCGTTCGAACCGGGTGCGTGGTCCACCAGCTGGATGACGTCCAGGGTGCACAGACCGACGAACAGTCCTGCGGGGCGCCCTCTCTCCACCGACAGCCTCCTCGCGCCATTTACTAACAATTGGTTGAGCAGTCCAGGCTGATAAATCTACTGTTAGTAACCATGAAGGTGAACAGCCCGAACGACACCGCCCGGCTCGCGTCCGAGCTGCGGCTCGCGGTGGGCCGGGTGACGCGGCGCCTGCGTCAGGCGCACGCCGTGGGGGACGTGTCGCTCTCCGGAGTGTCGGTCCTGGCCCGGCTCGCCCGCGACGGCTCCGAATCGCCGACGTCCCTCGCCGAGGCCGAGCGGGTACGCCCGCAGGCGATGGCCAGCACCCTCGCGCTGCTCGAACAGCGCGGGCTGGTCCGCCGCAGCCCCGATCCCGCGGACGGGCGGCGGAGCATCCTGGCGATCACGGACGAGGGACGCGCCGTGCTGGCCGAGCGGCGCTCCGCGTCGGTCCACCGGCTCGGGGCCGTTCTCGACGAGTTCACCGCGGAGGAGCGCGCGACCCTCGCGTCGGCGCTGCCCCTCCTCGACCGACTGGCGGAGCGACTGTGACCGAGCGCGCGCACATACCCGGCGACGGACAGGAGACCGGGGGCGGACGACCGTCGCTGCTGAGCGCCGTGCGCTCGGGGCGTCGTAAGGACAGTCCCCCCGGGCCGAATTACAAGTGGGTCGCGCTGTCGAACACCACGCTCGGCGTGCTCATCGCCACGATGGACGCCTCGATCGTGATCATCTCGCTGCCCGCGATCTTCCGCGGCATCGGCCTCGATCCGCTCGCGCCCGGCAACATCGGCTATCTGCTCTGGATGATCCTCGGCTATCTGCTGGTCTCGGCGGTGCTGGTCGTCGTACTCGGCCGGCTCGGTGACATGTTCGGCCGGGTGAAGATCTACAACATCGGCTTCCTGATCTTCGCGTGTGCGTCCGTGGCGCTGTCCCTGGACCCGTTCCGCGCGGGGGCGGGGGCGATGTGGCTGATCCTGTGGCGCGTCGTGCAGGCCTTCGGCGGTTCCATGCTCACCGCCAACTCGGCCGCGATCCTCACCGACGCCTTCCCCACCCGGCAGCGCGGAATGGCCCTCGGCATCAACCAGATCACCGCCCTCGCCGGCCAGTTCCTCGGCCTGCTCGCCGGTGGACTGCTGGCCGTCGTCGACTGGCGCGCGGTGTTCTGGGTGAGCGTGCCGATCAGCATCACCGGCACCATCTGGTCGTACCTGAGCCTGCGCGAGACCTCGGCGGGCCGCCCCGGCCGCATCGACTGGCTGGGCAACCTCACCTTCGCGGCCGGCGCCGGCATCCTCCTCGCCGGCATCACCTACGGCATCCAGCCCTACGGCGGCAGCGCCACCGGCTGGGGAAACCCGTGGGTGCTCAGCGGCCTGATCGGCGGCGTCGTACTCCTGCTGATCTTCTGCTACGTCGAGACGCACATCGCCGAACCGATGTTCAACCTGGCCCTGTTCAAGGTGCGCGCCTTCGCCGCGGGCAACCTTGCCGCGCTGCTCACCGCGATCGCGCGGGGCGGGCTGCAGTTCATGCTGATCATCTGGCTGCAGGGCATCTGGCTGCCGTTGCACGGCTACGACTACGAGGACACCCCGCTGTGGGCGGGCATCTTCATGCTGCCGCTCACCGTCGGCTTCCTCATCGCCGGGCCCGTGTCCGGATGGCTGTCGGACCGGTTCGGCGCCCGGGCGTTCTCGACGGTCGGGCTGATCGTCGTCGCGCTCTCCTTCCTCGGGCTGCTCGCGCTGCCCATCGACTTCGACTACGGCATGTTCGCGGCGCTGCTGCTGCTCAACGGCCTGGGCCAGGGCATGTTCTCCGCGCCGAACACGTCGTCCATCATGGGCAGCGTGCCGAGCGAGTACCGGGGTGTCGCCTCGGGCATGCGGTCCACCTTCCAGAACTCGGGCACCGCGCTGTCCATCGGCGTGTTCTTCTCCCTGATGGTGTCCGGGCTCGCGACCTCGCTGCCCAGGACCCTGAGCCACGGACTCCAGATACACGGGGTACCGGCCGGCGCGGCCGAGCAGGCGGCGTCGCTGCCTCCGGTGAGCACGCTGTTCGCGACGTTCCTCGGCAACAACCCCATCCAGCACCTGCTCGCGTCCGACGGAACCCTCGACCACGTCACCGCCGCCCAGCGCGCCGTCCTGACCGGCCACACCTTCTTCCCCCAGTTGGTCTCGGGCCCGTTCCACCACGGCCTGACCATCGTCTTCAGCGTCGCCGCCGGCATGGCCCTGGTCTCCGCCGTCGCCTCGGCGCTGCGCGGCGGCCACAAGCCGGACACGGAACCCGAACCGTCACCGGCAGGTCTGCCACCCGCTCCCGCGGAGACGCCCGAGACGTCGCAGACGGGGCCGAACGGGGCGTCGTAGAGCCCGAGTTGATACGACGCGCCCGGTCTGCCGGAGTGGTCAGCGGTTCAGGTGGGCGAGTACCAGGTTGGGGTCCTTCGCGGTGACGTAGGCCGCGCTCAGGACGTAGGCGGTGTCGCCGCGCAGGGCGA
The DNA here is from genome assembly GCF_033335955.1 of Streptomyces sp. N50. Classification (GTDB taxonomy): domain Bacteria; phylum Actinomycetota; class Actinomycetes; order Streptomycetales; family Streptomycetaceae; genus Streptomyces. Next base: position 9,609,185 of record NZ_CP137549.1, on the reverse strand, counting down.
TCGACGTGGGGTTCTGCAGGCCGTCCGCCGCGGTCAGGACCGTGGTGGGGCTGCCGTGCGGCTCGACGAGCACGACCTCGCTCGAACCGTTGAGGGTGGCCAGCACCTGGTCGCCGCGGCCGGTGAAGGCGAAGTCGTCGATCCCGGACAGGCCGGTGACCTCGGTCCGAACCCTGCCCGAGCGTCCGTCCCGCAGGACGGGAACGCGCAGGACGGTGCCGCGGTCGAGGTTCGTGACCCAGAGCGCCCCGCCCCGGATCTTCAGGCCGTTGGCGCCGAGGAAACCGGTCGACGCCAGTTCGGGCGCGGTGGACCAGGCGGTGGGCGCACCGCCGGAAACGGGCACCTTCCAGATGGTGCCGCGTACGGAGTCGGTGGCGTAGAGAGTGCGCGAACGGGCGTCCAGGGCAAGGCCGTTGGGCAGTCCGTCCGCGGGCAGCGCGGCGATCCGCTGCGGCGTGCCGCCGGGGCGCAGCCGCCATACGCCGGTGAGGTCGGCGGTGCCGGTGGCGTACAGGAAGTACAGGGTGCCGTCGTGGGCCCGCACGATGCCGCTGGTCAGGGCGAAGCCCAGGACCGGGGTGTGGACCCCGCCGTCCGCCGGTGCGGGCAGGGTGGCCAGGATCCGCGTGGTGCCGTCGGGCGAGAGGCGCGCGATCTGGCGGGCGGCGGCGAAGGTGACGTAGGCGCTGCCGTCGGGAGCGAGCACGACGTTCTCCGGTGTCTGCCCCTTGGCCAGGTCGAAGTGGCGCGCGATCCGGGCGTCGCTCAGCGGCGCGGAGACGGCCGAGGCGGGAGCCGGGCCGAGCGTCACGGCGGCGGCCGCGACGACGACGGCCGCGGACAGGGCGGACTTGGTGAGCTTCTTGAGCATGGGTCGGTCCCTTGGGGTGAGTCGGTTCTGTGGTCGGTGGTTTTCGGGCATACGGCAGCGACGTGCCGGGGCAGTGGTGCGGTGAGCGGGGGCGAGGCCGTGAAGTGCGCCTGATGGGTGGAAAGTTGGCGAGCGCGGGAGGTCAGTCCGTGGCGGCCCGGGCAGGTGTCCGCGTCGGCTCGGCCGGTACGGACGCCTGGGCCAGCAGGGTCAGTGCCGCCCGTGCGGACGAGCCCGCCGGGGTGGTGGCGACCACGACGCTGGTGCCGCGTCCGAGACCGAGGGTCTGCTGGACGACCGTGAGCGGACCCACCAGCGGATGGCGCATCTCGTACGAGGCGAGCATGTGCGACTTGACCCGGTGGTCGGCCCACATCGAGGCGAACTCGGCGTTCTTGGCGCTCAGCTCGCCCACCAGCGCGTGCAGTGCCGCGTCGTCGGGGAACCGTCCCGCCACCAGGCGGAGGTGCCCCACCACCGCCCTGGCCTTGCTCGGCCAGTCCGCGTACAGGTCGCGGGTGTGCGGGTCCAGGAACACCAGGCGGGCCATGTTCGGCCGCCGGTCCGGCCGGTCCGGGGCGTCGGGGTCCACATGACCGGCGAACAGTGCGTGTCCCAGACGGTTCCAGGCCAGCACGTCGCCGCATCGGCCCAGCAGGAGCGTGGGCGCGTCCCCCAGGACGTCCAGCAGTTGGGCGTGTTCTTCCGTCACCTGTTCCGGCGCGGGCCGCCGGCCCCGCGGGCGTTGTCTGCCCGCGCGGGCCAGGTCGTGCAGGTAGCGCCGCTCGGGCTCGTCGAGCCGCAGGGCGAAGGCCAGCGCGTCCAGCACCTCGGGCGAGGCGCTCGGCGCCTGTCCCTGTTCCAGCCGCGTGTAGTACGAGACGCTCACCCCGGCGAGCAGTGCCAACTCCTCGCGGCGGAGCCCCGGCACGCGCCGCCGCTCCCCGTACGTGGCCACCCCGACGTCCTCAGGACGGAGGTGGGAACGCCGAGCGTGCAGAAATTCCCCGAGCTGCGTTTTCCCTTTCACGGAACTCAGTATGGTCAGCTCTCGCGCGCGCAGCCTGACCCAACTCCGGGTAGGCAACGGCGGGTCAGGCTCGCGGAGCCGCTCGGCACGCGAGCCGCACCTGTCACTCCGCGTGAGGAGGATTGACAGGGGCTCTTTGTCGATTCGACAGTGTCGGCGTGACTTCCTCTCCGGTCCGGCCCGACGGACATCCGCTGCGCGTGCTGTGCGAGTCCCTGCTGTCGCGCATCGAGGAGCTCAGCGTCGTCGTCACCGACGACATCAGGCGCGAGCTCCCCTCGTACGCGGCGTTCCCGCTGGCCGAGCAACGCCGGACCGTGCGCAGCCGGCTCCAGGCCCTCCTGCGGGGTCTCGCTCTCGATGTGGAGCCGACGGCCGGGCAACTGCTGGAGTTCCAGGCCGAGTCACGCAGGCGGGCGTACTACGGCCTGCCCGTCCAGGACGCGCTCGCGACCTTCCACATCGGCGCCCGCCGGATCTGGGACGAACTGCGCGCCGCGGCGCGGGGTACGGCGGCCGAGGACGCCGCGATCGAACTGGTCGCGCCCCTATGGTCGTGGGTGCGGTCGGTGAGCGGCGTCGTCGCGGACGCCTTCGCGGACGAGGCCGGGTCACGGTACGGCCGCGAGGCCGGTCTGCGGCAGCGCTTCCTCGAACTGCTCCGCACCGGCGGGGCACCCCGCGAGCACACCGCGGAGATCGCGCGTGAACTCGGTTTCGACCCGGACGGCGACTTCCGGGCCCTGTGCACGCCCGCTGCCGCGTGGGCCGCGCAAGGACACCTCGGCCTGCTGCAACGTGCGGCGCGGCAGCTTGCCGGACGTGTCTCCTGCGGCTTGAGCGGGCAGCTCATGGTCGCCGTCACCCAGCGGGTCGACCCGGGCGACCTGGCCACCCGCGTGATCGACCTGGGCGGCGACGACGCGCGCGTGGGCGTCGGTCTCGACCGGCCCGGGCTCGCCGGCGCGGAGATGAGCATCGCCGACGCGGAGCGCGCCCTCGCCGTGGCCGAACGCGGCGGCCGCGCCACGTCGTTCGAGGACGTCTGGCTCAAGGCGAGCCTCATCGACAGCCGCGAGCGGCTGCACCCCCTGTTCACCGAGGTCCGCCGAGTCACCGGCGAACAACCCCTGTTGGCGGAGACGGTGATCGCCTTCGCGGACTCCGGGTCGTCGCTGGCCCGGGCCGCCACCGCCCTCGGGATCCACCCCAACACCGTGGCCTACCGGCTCGGCCAGTGGCACAAGCTCACCGGCGCCGATCCGCGCGCCTTCGCCGGACTCCTCCGCTCGGTCGTCGGCATCACCGGTTGACGGCGACTGTGGATTCCACAGAAATCCGCCCCATGACTCCATGATCACGCCGAAGACCGCCAACCGGTCGCTTCCTACACTCCGTTACTGCTGACTGCAGAGATCCCAGAGCAATGAACGGACCAGGAATGACTGAGAAGCACCCGAGTTCCTACGTGATGGGAAATACCTCCGAGGAGGCGGACAGGCTCGGCATACAGGCTTCGCTGTACGACAGCCACACCGAATATCTGTTGAGGACGGCGGGCCTGCGGGAGGGAATGCGCGTCCTCGACGTCGGCTGCGGTACCGGCGAAGTGTCCCTGGCCGCCGCGCGCGTGGTCGGCTCGGGCGGCCGGGTTCTCGGCGTGGACATGGACCCGGGCGTCCTGGAACGCGCGCGGGAGAACGCGGCCGCGTTGTCCTCCGGGAATGTCGCCTTCGAGCAGGGCACACTCCCCGATCTCGACCTGTCCGAGCCTTTCGACGCCCTGGTGGGACGACTGATCCTGATTCATCTCGACGATCCGGTGGCCACGGTGAAGGGACTGACACGGTTGGTGCGGCCCGGTGGCGTCGTCACGTTCCAGGACTTCAACATTTCGCGGACACGCGCCATACCCGCGGTACCGCTGGTGACGGAATCCGTGGAGTGGATCAGCGCGGCGCTCCGAGAGGGCCGCCGCGACCCCGACATGGGCGAGCAACTGGCCGAAGTCCTACGGCTTTCCGGGCTGACCGACCCCGGCGTGGCGGTCGCCGTCCCCACCGGCGGCCCCGACTCGGCGGCAGTGACACTCATCGCCGAGTCGGCGCGCAGCCTCCTGCCGGTGATGGAGCGCGCCGGCATCGCCACGGCCGAGGAGGTCGACATCGACACCCTGCGCACGCGCATGGCCCGCGCGTGCACGGACGTCCAGGCGACGGTGTACGTCCCGGAACTCGTGGCCGCATGGGCAGAGGTGCGATAGGGCCTGCCTGTACGGCAGTTCGGCATCCGAGATCGGCCGGCTTCTGGTGGCGAGTCCCGGCTGACGGCCGCCCTGGACGAGGCCCGTACGCCCGTACGCGGTGTCGACGTCGGATCACCAGGAGGTGCGGCCCTGCGAAGGCTGGGCCGACTGGGCCGGCTCCCTCGGCGGGAAGACGGAGTCGCCGCCGAACAGCGGGGCGGGCGCGGGCTCCGACGTCTTCGCCCCGGTCTCGCCGATCATCATGTCCGGGTCGAACATGACGATCACGGCGGCGACCAGGAGGACCAGGAGCGGACCGGCGAGCATGACGAGGAGGAACGCGACCAGGTCGGCGGAGGACTGCGAGGACCCGGCCACATTGGTGAGGTGGACGGAGACCGCGGCCATACCGGTGTAGTGCATGCCGGTGACGGCGACACCCATCACCAGGCTCGCGCCGAGGCTCGCCCACAGCGCGTGGATGGAGACCGCCGCCCACAGCGCCGCGGTGGCGGCCGCGACGGCGATCACGATGGAGAGCACCACGGTCACGGGGTCGTAGTGGAGGGTGCCGTTCGTGTGGATGGCGGCCATCCCGAGGTAGTGCATGGCCGCGACACCGAGCCCGGTGACCGCGCCGGCCACACCCAGGTTGAGCGGGGATCCGCCGCGGTACCCGACGAGGAACACCCCGACGGCGACGACGGCGATGGCCACGCCGAGGCTCAACAGCGTCTTCGTGGCGTCGTAGTTGACGAGCGCGCCCTCGACGCTGAAGCCGATCATGGCGATGAAGTGCATGGTCCATATGCCGCAGCCGATCGAGACGGCGCCGAGCGCCAGCCAGCGGGCTCTGTGCTGCGGGCGGCGCAGCGAACGGGTCGTGCAGCGCAGCCCGAGGGCCGCTCCCAGGCACGCCATCAGATAGGCGGCGACCGGAGTCACCGCGCCGTAGTAGAAGTCGGAGACAGTCGCGGCGGCGGCTGTGGTCATGGAGGGTTCCCTTCACGTACGTGACGGCAGGCGGCACCGCAGGCGCGGTGTGCCGGCACGGTGACGTGGCGCACGCTCCCGTCCGGCGGACCGCGGACGATTGCGGTTCGTACCGGGCGCGGCCTCCGGTCGGGAGGGGCGCGGGGACACAGGATGCGCTACGGCAGGGGCGCGCGCGGATCGACCACTCCCGCCCCTGCCGCACGTTCGTACCGGCTCGGCCGGGCGGTCCTGCACGAGCGCGCGGACATCCTGCTGAGGTCACAGGACACGGGGAACCGAACGGTCGACTTCAAGCCACCAGGCCGAGTTGTGCATGATTCAATCACGCCACTCACACAATTCATACACAACTTGGATAGGTGTTAGCCGAATCGATACTTCGCCACCACTGCCCACAAAGCCCACCAGTGTGGGGAGTTCAGCGTCCGGCGCTCTGGCCGCCGTCGACGTGGAGGATCTCGCCGGTGACGAAGGTCGCGTTCTCCAGGAACACGATCGCGTCGACGACGTCGCCGACCTCGCCCATCCGTCCGAGCGGGTGCAGCGCGGCGAGCGGCGCGGACGTCTCGGGGTGCATGGGAGTTCTGATGACGCCCAGCGCGACCGCGTTGCTGCGGATGCCGCGGGAGGCGTACTCGATCGCCAGCGCCCTGGTGGCGGACTGGAGCCCGCCCTTGGTCAGGGAGGCCAGCACCGCGGGGATCGTGGAGTCGGCGTGATCGGCGAGGCTGGTGCTGATCTGGACGATGTGGCCGGTGCCTTGACGCAGCATCTGCCGGACGGCGAGCTGGGTGATGTGGAAGAACCCGGTCAGGTTGACGCCGACGACCGCCTCGTACTCCTCCCGGGAGTAGCCGGTGAACGGCTTGGCGAGGTAGAGGCCCGCGTTGTTGACGAGGGTGTCGATCCGGCCGAACCGTTCGATCGCCGCGGCGACGACGCGCTCGGCCGTGGCCGGATCGGTGATGTCGCCCTGGACGGTGAGCACGTCCGGGTCCTCGGAGGGGGTGATGCCGCGGGAGGTCGCGACCACGGAGTGGCCGAGCTTGCGGTACGCCTCGACCAGGCCGGCGCCGATGCCCTGTGACGCGCCGGTGACGACGGCGACCTTCTTGACGGGAACGTCCATGGTGTCCCTCCGGGTGGTGACGGTGCGGGCCTGCCTTGTCGGCTGGTCCCGCTCGGGTGGGGCACTTCTACCGGTGCGGCGGCCCGAGGTGGGGGAACCCGGGCAGCAGGTCGTGCGGCATCACCCCGCCCGAGGTGACCTTTCCGTTCGTCAGGAAGGTCATCCGGGCGATGAAGACGTCGTCGGTGAGGCCGCGCCCGTTGGGATAGACGGCGGGCCGGCCGCGGTCGTAGGTCAGGACGTCCGGCAGGACGGTGGCGGCCGCCGCACTCGCCTCGGCGGGCGGATAGCCGTTCCCCTCCAGGATCTTCGACCACGGCCCCAGGTACTTCGCCACGTCGTCCGCCGGATGCCCGGCGTTGTACGCGTCCTTGGCGTAGTCGGGATTGATGAACGGGTTGATCGTCGGATGCCCGCCGCGGTCCACCTGGACGAGCGCGCCGTCACGACGCACGCTGACGGTCGCCCACAGGCGGATCAGCGGATCCGGGCCGAGCATGTCGTCGGGCACCTCCAGCGCGACGCACTGCACGTCCTTGTCGGCGAAGGCGTCGGCTCCGGTCCACACGAAGCCGTGCAGGGCGCCTTCGGCGTCGGCGAAGAACGGATCGCTGCGTACGCCCATGAACAACCGGCAGCGACCCGCCTCGACGGGCTGCGCCGACGCGTCGAAGCCGACCGGTACGGCACTGGCGAGCACTTCACCGGTCGGCTCGGCCCTGCGGGCGTCGGCCCCGGTGGCGTAGTAGGCCGTGCCCGTCTGCCTCCCGTCTCTCGCCTCCGTGAACACGAACGAGAAGGCAGCGTCGGCCTGGTTGTCACCGTCGTTGTCGATGTTGACGCGGTACACGGCGTCGGGGTGCAACTCCGCACTCATCAGGAACGGCGGGGTCGCGCTCAGGCCCGTCGCGAACGGGTTCACGTCGATGATCAACACCGTTCTGCCGGCGTCCCCGGGCGCCGGGAAGGCGAACAGGTCGGTCAGGTCCAGGCGCGCGTCGTCGCCCGGGAACTTGAGATAGGCCGCGCTGAAGTGGTTGGACATGGCGATTCCCTCGGTCGGCCACGAGGCGGCCGCGCCGTGCGGAGTCCGTCGCCCTGGCGCTGCCGCTCGCGGGACGGTGGGTGGATTCGTCCACCGTCCCGCAGCACCGGGGGCCCTCGCGCCCGTAGAACTCACTGGTCCGTGCCGAGCCGATCGACAGGGACGGGGGACGTGCGACACCCTGGTCGGCCCCCGGCCAGGGAGGACCACGGGCGCGAGCGACGGCCCCGCCGAGCGATCCTGGGCGGGGCGACGGCCCAGGAGGACCGACACGGAGTACCTGGTCACGCCCGTCGCGGAGATGCCGTACTGGCCGAGCGGCGAGACCCTTGAGGAGTTGACCGCCCGTGAGGACGGACTCGCTCGTGATCCGGCCGCCGGGGGACCCTGCTCCGGCTGTGGAGGCTGCCCGGTCAGGGCCGCGGTCTCGGACTGCGGCAGGCCGCCGGAACCGAGCAGACGCGGGACATCCTGCGGTCCCGGCGAACGTCCCGGGAACCGGCGCCTCCAGTGTGTGCCCAACGCTCCGACCCCCTCCTACGGAGGCTGCGATGAACGATCTCTCAGGAAGCACCGTCGTCGTCATCGGCGGCAGCTCCGGCATCGGGCTGGAGACGGCACGGCAGGCGCACGCGGCCGGCGCGAAGATCGTCGTCACCGGTCGTGACCAGGGGCGGCTCGACGCCGCGCGGGACGAGCTCGGCGCGTCGGCCGCGAGGCTCGACCTGGGTGATGCCCCGGGACCGCACCGGTTCTTCGCGGAGCTGCCCACGCCGGTCGACCACGTCCTGGTCGCGGGCGGCGGACCGCTCTACGCGCCGATCGCCGACATGGACCTCGACGAGGCGCGGAGCGTGCTCGACGAGCATCTGCTGGGCTCGCTGCGCATCGCGCGGGAGTGCGCGACGTGTGTCCGTCCCGGCGGGTCGCTGACGTACATCACCGGCACGCACGCCCGCCGCCCCGGCGTGGGTCTGAGCATCGCGGCCGTCGCCGCGGCGAGTCTGCCGGCCATCACGGCGAACGCGGCCCTCGAACTCGCCCCGGTCCGGGTCAACGCGATCGCCGCCGGGTTCGTCGACACCCCGTTGTCGGCACGGCTGCTCGGCGACGAACTGGAGCCTCGCCGGGAGGAGTTGCGCGGCACACTGCCGATCCGCCGGGTGGTGGGACCGTCGGACGTGGCCGCGCTCGCCCTGCACCTGATGACCAACACGGCACTCACCGGGGCGACTTACGACATCGACGGCGGCCAGCAGCTGATCCCCTGAGCACCAGCCCCTACTCCGGTGCGGCCTCGTACTCGCCGCGGGGCAGCACGTCACGGAGCTGTCTGCGGGAGGTGATCGACAGCTTGGTGAAGATCTTCCGCAGGTGCCACTCGACGGTCCGCGGGCTCAGGAACAGGCGGGAGCCGACCTCCGGGTTGGAGAAGCCGTCCTGCACGAGCGACGCGATCTGCTTCTCCTGCGGGGTCAGTTCGTCACGCGACGAGGCCTCGACCGTGCGCTTGCGGACGGTCTCCCCGGTGGCGAGCAGTTCCCGGCGGGCCCGTTCGGCGAACGCCTCCATGCCGATCGACACGAACATCTCGTAGGCCGTACGCAAGTGCCCCCGGGCGTCGCTCCGTTGCCGGTCCCGGCGCAGCCACTCGCCGTACAGCAGATGGGCACGCGCCAGTTCGGGGCGCAGTTGTGTCCGGCCCAGTCGCTCGATCGACCTGCGGTAGAGGCGGTCCGCGGGGGCTCCGGCGGTGAGCAGGGCCCGGCAGCGGGCCAGGACTCCCTGCGCCCAGTCGGTGTCGCACGGCTCCGCCGCGTCCGTGAGTCGTTCGAGCGCGTCACCGGCGACCCCTTCCTCTCCGACGCGCACCGCCGCCTCGACGAGTTCGGGCAACACCCAGACGGAGACCCACAGTTCGGCGATCCGGCTGCCGATCTGGGCTGCGGGCATCGCCTGTTCGTAGCGGGCGAGGCCGTTGTAGAGGACGGCGGCGGACCAGTGGGCGACCGTGACTCCCATCAACTGACCGCTCGCACCGGCCTCTTCGACGGTGGCCGCGATGAGGGGCTCCGTATCGGCGCTACGACCCCGCAGTGCGCCCAGCCGGAGTCTGACGTGCGGCGCCAGCGGGACGCCGGTCGCCGCGGCGACGATGTCCGCCTCGTCGACGATCGACGCGGCGGCGTCGAAGTCGCCGGTCCATGTGGTCGTCATGCCCAACGACGTGAGGCACAAGGGGAGTTCGGTCAGGGCACCGGCGGTGCGCGCCACCTCGACGGCCCGGCCGTACATGCTGCGCATGGCCCGGTCGTCCCAGACGGCGGCACTGACTCCGTTCGCGACCCAGCCCCACTTCAGCACGTCGGGCGCGGGAAGATCCGCGAGTGCCGTGACGGCCCGCTGAAGTGCGGGGACCGCGGCGGCGCGGCCGCCGGTGACGAGCAGCGCGCAGGCCTCGATCACGAGATCGAGGGTGTCGGGAGTTCCCCTGGCCGCCGGAAGTTCCCGCATCGCCCGGGAGATCTCCATGAGGCTGTCGGCGTCCGCGGCGACCAGTGCCGAGGTTCCCCACGCCATCAGGTACGTCTCGCGCGCGAGGTCCTTGTCGAAGGGCTCCAGTCGCTGTGCGGCCGTCAGCAGCAGCGGTGGTGCCTCCTGGTCGAGGCCGGCCGCGAACGTGAGCCGGCCGCGCACGAGTTGGGCCCGCGCGCGTTGGAACTCGCTCCGCGCGTACTGGTCCGCGATGTCGGCGAACCGGCGGGCGGCGTCGAGGTCACCGGCCTGCAGGCTGACGTCGGCGGCGGTCACCGCCCGTTCGGCACGCCGTGACGTGTCGCCGGTGAGTGCCACGGACCGCTGGAGGAAGGCCGCCGCCGCGGCGAGCCCACCGCGTGCCTGCGCGCGGTCCGCGGAGCGTTCGAGTTCGGCGGCGACGGACTCGTCCGGGCCCGCGGTGGCGGACGCGAGATGCCAGGCGCGGCGGTCCGGGTCGGCCTGCGGGTCGGTGACCCCGGCCAGGGCCAGGTGCGCGGCCCGGCGGTCCTCCTCCGTCGCCGCGCGGTACACGGCCGACCGTACGAGCGGGTGCCGGAACGTGACGCGTACGTCGAACGACAGCAGTCCGTCCGTGCCGCCGGCGAGAGCCGTCTCCGGTGTCACACCGAGACGCCCGGCCGCCGACCACACCAGGGCGGGATCGCCGACCGGTTCGGCGGCGGCGATCAGCAGGAGCAGCCGGGTCTCGTCCGGGAGGGCCTCGATCCGGCGCAGGAAGCTCTGTTCGATGCGGCCCGGGAGCGTGTCGCCGTTCAAGAGGCCGAATCCACCGGCGAGTCGGGTGATGGTCAGGCCGCGGGGCAGTTCGAGGAGGGCGAGGGGATTGCCCTTGGTCTCCGCGACGAGACGGTCGCGGATGTCCTGGTCGAGCCGGGTGTGCGTGACCGAGTCGAGCAGGGTGTGGGCGTCGGCGTCACACAGCCCGGTGATCTCCAACTCCGGTAGTCCGAGCAGGTCTTGGGGCCCTTCGCGGGCTCCGAAGACGAGGGCGACCGACTCCGCCAGCAGTCGGCGGGCGACGAAGCCCAGGATCTGTGCCGAGACCCGGTCCATCCACTGCGCGTCGTCGACCAGGCAGAGCAGCGGGTGTTTCGCGGAGGCGTCCGAGAGGAGGCCGAGCACCGCCATGCCGACCAGGAAGCGATCGGGAGGGGGCCCCGCGCGTATGCCGAAGACGGTCTCCAGCGCGGCGCACTGTGGCCGGGGAAGGTTCTTCAGGCGGTCGAGCAACGGCACACACACCTGGTGCAGCGTGGCGAACGCGAGTTCCATCTCGGACTCGATGCCGACGGCGTGCAGCACGCGCAGGTCGGTCGCCGACCGGGCCGCGTAGTCGAGCAGTGCCGATTTTCCGACGCCGGGTGCGCCGTGCACCACGAGCGTGCCGCTCTCCCCGCTACGGGCCGCGCTGATCATCCGGTCGAGCCGGGCGCACTCGGTCCGTCTGCCGAGCAGGCCGGCCTTTGCCCCGTCCCGTGAGCCGTGCTCCGCATGCGCCACGGTTGCCCGCCTTCGTCGCGGTCTGCCCCCTGGTCACACTGCACGTTACAACGGTGGGCCCGCGGCCTGAATCCTGACCGGGCAAAGGCCCGGTCGCCGCCTCGTGGCAGGACGCGTTCAAGCCGCGGCGTGCATCTCGGTCTCCGGCCGGTGACGCTGTCACGTCAGAAACGCCCGGATCCGTCGGGCGGCGTCGTCGGCGCAGGTGTCCAGGACGAAGTGGCCGCCGTCGAGCAGATGGATCTCCGCATCGGGCAGGTCGGCCCGGTACGAGTCGGCCTCCCGCGCCAGGAACGACGCGTCGTGGCGTCCCCAGAGGACGAGCGTGCGGGGCCTGCGGGTGCGCAGCCACTGCTGCCAGACCGGGTAGGCGACGAGGTTGGTGCGGTAGTCGTAGAACAGCTCCACCTGGATCTCCGCCTGCCCCGGCCGGTTCAGGAAGGCGGACTCGTCCGTCCACAGGTCGGGGTCGTAGCGGTCGGTCGCGGGGTCGTTGCCCAGATGGCGTCCCCGCGTGGCGGCCAGGGACAGGAAGTTCTCGCGCAGTGCCGGCTCATGAGTGGCACGGTCGGCCCAGAAGGCACGTCGTGTCCGCCACAGCGGTCCCAGCCCGCTCTCGTGGGCCACCGCGTTCTGGATGATCAGTGCCTCCAGCCGCTCCGGGTGCGCCATGGCCATGCGGAACCCGACCGGCCCGCCGTAGTCCTGCACGAGGAGTGTGTACCGGTGGAGGCCGAGGGTGTCCACGAAGCCGTTCATGACCTCGGCCAGGTGGTCGAAGGTGTACGCGAACCCGCTCGGCGCGGGAGCGCTGCTGTGGCCGAATCCGGGCAGGTCGGGCGCGATCAGTCGCCACCGGTCGGCCAGGCGCCCCAGGAGCGGCTCGTACATCCGCGACGAGGACGGGAAGCCGTGCAGGAGCAGCAGGGCGGGGGCGTCGGGTGGTCCGGCCTCGCGGTAGAAGATCTCGAGGTCGTCGACCTTCAGCGTGCGGTAGCTCGTCACGCCGACGCCTTTCGCCCTGCGGCCCCGATCTGCTCACGCAGGTCCTTGAGCGCGGCGACGTAGATCTCCGAGAACGTGGGAAACGGCTGGATCGTGTCCCGCAGCACGTCCAGCGGGACACGGGCGCGGACGGCGAGGGTCGCCTGCTGCAGCCACTCCCCCGCCTCCGGGCCGAGGGCGTGGGCGCCGGTGATCACCCGGCCGTCGCTGAGCAGCGTGAGGAACCCGTTGGCGTCGGCGTAGGCGCGAGTGTAGGCGGCCGTCTTGGCAACCCCGGAGATCGGGACGGCGGCGCTGAACCGTGCCTCGCCCGCCCCCACCGACGCCGCCTGCGGATCGGTGTAGACGACGCGGGGTACGGCCGTGTAGTCGGCCTCGCGGGGTTCGCCCAGGATGTTGGCGGCGACGACCTCGCCCTGGTATTTGCCTACGTGGGTGAGCATCCAGAGGCCGGTGGCGTCGCCGACGACCCACAGCCGCTCGGCGGCACGCAGCCGCGTGTCGACGGGAATGCCGTGCTCGTCGGCCTTCACGCCCACCGTGTCCAGGCCGATGTCGTCGACGCGCGGGCGGCGTCCGGTGGCGACGAGGAGGTGGTCGCCGCGCAGTTCCCGCCCGTCGTCGAGCGTCAGGACGTACTCCTCGCCCTCGCGCCGGGCGGCGACCGTGCGCGGGCCGAGCACCAGCTCGACCCCGTCGCGGCGCAGCACCTCGCCGAGTGCCTCGCCCAGGGGCCGGGGCTCGCGGGGCAGGACGTACCCGCCGCGGGCCGTGACGACCACCTCGCCGCCCAGGCGGCGGACGGCCTGCGCCATCTCCACGCCGACGGGTCCGGCGCCGAGCACGACGAGTCGGCGCGGGACCGCCTTCATGCCCGTCACCTCGCGGTTGGTCCACACACCTGTCAGTTCGGACAGGCCCGGGACCGGCGGCATGACGGGCGACGCTCCCGTGGCCACGACGACGTGCTCGGCGGTGTGGCGGGCACCGGCCACCTCCACGACGCCCGGTCCCGCCAGCCGGCCGGTGCCGCGCAGCAGGGCGATGCCGGTGTCTGCCAGCCAGCGTTCCTGCCCGGCGTCGGAGTAGTCCGACACCATGAAGTCCCGCCAGGCCAGGGCCTGTTCGACGTCGACCTGGGCGCTCGCCGCGGCCTCTTGCGCGCCGTGCGCGGCCTCACCCGGGCGCAGCAGCGTCTTCGACGGGATGCACGCCCAGTACGAGCACTCCCCGCCGACCAGTTCGCGCTCCACCAGGGCGACCCGCAGACCGCCCTCGGCCAGTGCGCCGGCGCAGTGCTCGCCGGGCGATCCGCCGCCGATCACGATGACGTCGTAGTCGTGGTCGTCGGCATGGCCGTGGTTCTGGCTCATGGGTCGGTCCTCCTCACCTGCGGTCACCACGTCTGGTCACCGGCGCGGATCAGCATCTCGTTGACGGCCACCCGTCGCTCCCGGGTGACGATGTAGGCGATCGCGTCCGCGACGTCCTCCGCCCGCAGCGGTTCGATGCCGCTGACCTGCCGGAGTGCCGCCTCCCGGGTGGCCTCACCGAGGTGGTCCACCAACTCCGTGCGTACGGTGCCGGGTTCGACCACGGCGACCCGTACCCGCTCCACGAGCAGCTCTTGCCGCAGGGCTTCGGTGAAGCCGTTCAGGCCGGATTTCGTCAGGTTGTAGACGCTGCTCCCGGGGCGGGCGACGCGTCCGGCCGTCGAGCCGACGTCGACGATGTCGGCCACCTGCCGCGGGGACGTGGTGGCCGCGTCGATCAGGTACGGGACGGCGGCATGGGTCACGTGGAGCAGCGCGGTCACGTTGAGCGAGACCATCCGGTCCCACTCCTCGACCGTGGCGTGCAGAGCCGTGCCGAGCAGCATGATCCCGGCGTTGTTGACCAGGATGTCGAGCCGCTCCAGCCGCCCGAGCGTGACCTGGACCGCCTGGTACGCCTGCTCGGGGTCGCTGATGTCGGCCTCCACGACGTCGGCCCGGCCGCCCAGCCGCGTGATGTCCTGGGCGAGCCGGTCCAGGCGGTCGCGACGCCGTGCGACGAGCGCCACCGCCGCGCCCTCCTGGGCCAGCCGGCGCGCGGTCGCGGCACCGATGCCACTGCTGGCACCGGTCACCAGCGCGACGGCTCCGCCCAGCGGTTTCTCGGACATGGCGGTCTCACTTCCTCACGTCGAGGACGACGCGCAACCGGGCGTCACCGGAGATCATCCGCGGCGACGCCGGTGCGGCGGACCCCGCTCGCCTCGACGCGTGTCCGCACCTGCCCCACTGCCGGCCCGCGATGCTTGCGTACTCACGACGGCAACTCGGTCCCGGCCTGCTCGCGCACCGTGTACTGGGCGTACCAGTCCGGCCAGTCCGGGTCCTCCGCGCCGGTGCGCGCCTCGTGCTCGCCGTGCGCCGCGGCGGCGCGGCGCAGTGCGCTCGCGAGGTCATCGGCGGAGGCGAACGTCGTGGCCGCGGGGTCCACGCGGCCCGGGAGCCGGGTGGTGATCTCCTGCAGAATCCAGCCGTTGCCGTCGGGGTCGCTGAACGACAGGAAGGAGCCGTAGCTGCTGCGCTTGGGGTCCGGACCGGGGACGCGGGCCTCGGTCCCGGCGTGGTGGAAGACCCCGCCCTCGTCGTGGAACACGTCGCTGGGGTCGGCACCGAGCCGCTTGAGTTCGTCGTGGGCGGCTTCGATGTCGTCCACGACCAGGTGCAGTCCCTGGGCCGAGCCCGGCGTCTGGGACGTGACCGAGGTGCCGAAGATGACCGATGCCGGGGAGCCCGGCGGAGTCATCTGCACCACCCGGAAGTTCTCGCCGGTGGCGACGTCGGCGTCGAGCCGCCAGCCCAACGCCGTGTAGAAGTCCTTGGCCCGGTCCACGTCCCCGACCGGCACCACGACCACTTCGAGCTTCATGTCCATGGGATGCGCGCCTCCGTTCTCGGACGAACTGTCGACACCACCAGACTCGCCCCTGCGGCCCCGGTTCGCGCCAGGGAGTCTCCCTGGTCCCCGCGATCAGAGGCGGTCGGCGTCCAGAACGGCCCGCGCGAACGCCTCCGGCGCCTCCTGGGGCACGTTGTGCCCGATGCCGGCGAGGGCACGGTGGTCGTAGGGGCCGGTGAACTTGGCGCGGTACGCGCTCCCGTCGCCCGCCGGGGTGAACGGGTCCAGCTCGCCGTCGAGGGTGACCGTGGGCACGGCGACGGCCGGGCCCGCGGCGAGCTTGGTCTCGATGCCGTCGTAGCGCGGGTCTCCCGCCGCGAGGCCCAGCCGCCAGCGGTAGTTGTGGATCACGATGCCGACGTAGTCCGGGTTCTCGAAGGCCTTCGCGGTGCGGTCGAAGGTGGCGTCGTCGAACTGCCAGGTCGGGGAGACGTTGCGCCAGATCAGCTTGGCGAAGTCGTGCCCGTACCGGGCCAGGCCCGACTCGCCGCGCTCGGTGGCGAAGTAGTACTGGTACCACCACGCCAACTCGGCGGCGGGAGGCAGCGGTTGCCTGTTCTTCTCCCGGTTGGTGATGAGGTAGCCGGTCACCGAGACCAGCGCCTTGCAGCGCCGCGGCCACAGCGCCGCGATGATGTCGGCGGTCCGCGCACCCCAGTCGAAGCCGCCGAGCAGCGCCTTCTCGATCCGCAGGGCGTCCATCAGCGCGATGATGTCCAGGGCGACCACCGCCTGCTGGCCGTTGCGGAAGGTCTTCGCCGACCGGAACGTCGTGGTGCCGTAGCCCCGCAGGTAGGGCACGATCACCCGGTACCCCTCGGCGGCCAGCAGCGGCGCGACGTCCACGTAGCTGTGGATGTCGTACGGCCATCCGTGCAGCAGGACGACCACCGGCCCCTTCGCCGGACCTGCTTCCGCGTAACCGATGTCCAGCTCGCCCGCCTTGACCTGCTTGAGCGACTCGAAGGACGTACGACCCGTCGCCCGCCCGGCAGTCGCCGCCTGGCTCCCCGAGGAGGTGGCGGACGCGGGTGACGAGCTGAACCATCCTGCCAGGGACGCCGCCGCGGTCCCCATGGCCCCCGCCCCGATGGTCCTGCCTAGACCTCGCCTGTCGATCATGTGAACCGTCCTGCCTGTGGGGATGCCGGAGTACCGCCCCCCTTGAGGACGGCCTTGATCAGGTTCCACTGCCGGTCGGCCCGGGCGCCACGACCGGCTTCCTCGCATGTGGGAGGCGCAGCCTCCCGCCCGGGCTCCAGTCATGCGTGCCGGCGCTACTTCAGCAACTCCAGCAACCGCTCCCCGAGAACTGCGGCCGAGTCCGGGTTCTGCCCGGTGATGAGGTTGCGGTCCTCCACCATGTACGGCTTCCAGATCTCGCCGCGGCTGAACTCGACGCCGATCTTGTCCTTCAGCTCCGTCTCCAGCAGCCAGGTCACCCTGGAGGCCAGGCCGACGCCTTCCTCCTCGTCATTGGTGAAGCAGGTCATCCGGTAGCCCTTGAAGGGCGACACGCCGTGGATCCTGGTGGCCAGGATCGCGGAGGGGCCGTGGCACACGATCGCGAGCGGCTTGCCCGAGGCGAGTTGCGCCGTGAGGATCCGTCCCACGTCGGCGTCCAGTGCCAGGTCGGCCATCGGGCCGTGGCCGCCGGGCAGATACACCGCGTCGTAGTCCTCGAGACGGACGTCCGACAGCTGGAGCGGCCGACGCATCACCTCCGCCGACCTGATGATCTCCTCCAGGTCGAGCGCTCCCTGCTCACCTCCCGCCATGGAGGGGCGCAGGCTCATCATGTCGACGTTGGGTGTCACGCCGTTCGGTGTCGCGACCACGACCTCGTGACCCGCCTCGGTGATCAGTTTGTACGGGGCCGCGAACTCCTCGGCCCAGTACCCGGTCGCGTACCTGGTGCCGTCCTTGAGCACCCAGTACGTCGCTCCGGTCAGCACGAAAAGAACCTTCGCCATCTGAATCACTCCTGCCGTCCAGGGCCCGGCGCCCGCGTTCACCCTGCGGGACCGCCGCCTGGAGCCACGGTGTCGCGCGCGGCGGGCCGGTCGCACCGGTGGGACACCCTGGTCGTCGTCCCTGGGAGGGCGTAGGTCACCGCGGGGTGGGAACCCTCGGCTCAGTCGCTCTGTGCCGGGACCTACCGCGTCGCCCCGGCGGCCGCCTCGGCAGCCTTCGCCGTCACGTCGGCGGCGGCACGCGAGGCCTTCCCCGTCACCCGCCACGTGAGCATGCTCAGCCCGACAGCGGGGCTCGGCGGGAAGACGCCCAGTTGCCCGAGCATGGCCACGTCGTCGCGCACCGCCTCATGCCCGATCACCTTCCCGTCACGGAGGTCGAGCACATGGATCTGCTCGAAGTCGATGTCGCGCCCGGTGGGAGGTATCGCCTGGTCGAGCGCTCCGTCACGGAAGCGGACGAAGGGTCCGGTGTGACGGCCCCGCATGCGCAGCCGTAGCCAGACCTGCCCGTCGTTGTGGGCGATACCGAGGACGGGGAAGTCCAGGTCGCTGAAGGCGGAGCGCATCCACGCGCTGGAGGCGAGCACTCCGGCGGGCCCGGGGAGCGCGCAGGCCGTGGGCGAGACGGCCGCCTCGCGATTGTGGAAGTCCTCGTGCACCACCTCCGCCGCCAGTACCGGATCTCCGGTCGCGAGGATGCGGAAGAGCCCGTGGGCCAGTGCTGTGGCGTCCATGCCCATTGCGTGATCCCTTTCGAGGGAGGTGCGTCATGAGGGGTGTTGCCGGCCGACAGCAATTGAGGTTACAGGACGCCTATTGAATTCATCGCCGTACGATGACGGCATGCCTCCCACGCGCCGTTACGTCTCCCCGCTGCGTGAACAAGCCGCCGCACGGACGCGCGCACTGATCCTCGGGCACGCCACGGAGCTGTTCGCCGAGCGCGGCTACGGCCGGGTCACCGTCGCCGACATCGCCTCGGCGGCCGGGGTCGCCTCGAAGACGGTGTTCGCGAGCGTCGGCAGCAAGGGCGACATCCTGAACCTGATCGTCGACCAGGGCGTGCTCGCCTCGGGCTACGAGCAGGCCATGAAAGAGCTGCTCGAACTGCGCACCCCCGAGGCGGTCCTCAAGGCGCTGGCCCACGGGACGCGCCTGGGCAACGAGGGGCAGTTCGCGGTGCACGAGGCGATCCGCAAGGCACTGCCCGTGCACGAGAACGGCGAGGAGCTGTGGAAGCGGGCGACGGCCGCGTACCGGGACGCGCTGCACACCGCCGCCCGCCATCTGCACACCCTCACTCCCCCGCCGCCCCACTCGGCGAAGGAGACCGGCGACCTCCTCTGGTACTGGTTCGGCCCCACCGGATGGCGCACGCTCGTGGTCGAGAACGGCTGGTCGTGGGACCGCGCCGAGGAGGTCCTCCACGGCACGGCGGTCGCCACCCTGCGCTGAGGCCGCGGCGCTCAGGCGCCGACGTACGCCGCCAGGTGCTCCCCCGTGAGCGTCGACCGGGCCTCGACCAGGTCGGCCGGTGTTCCCTCGAAGACGATCTTGCCGCCGTCGTGGCCGGCGCCGGGGCCGAGGTCGATGATCCAGTCGGCGTGGGCCATGACCGCCTGGTGGTGCTCCACGACGATGACCGACTTGCCGGAGTCGACCAACCGGTCGAGCAGGCCGAGCAGTTGCTCGACGTCGGCGAGGTGGAGGCCGGCGGTGGGCTCGTCGAGGACGTAGACGCCGCCCTTCTCCGACATGTGGGTGGCCAGCTTGAGTCGCTGGCGTTCGCCGCCGGAGAGGGTGGTGAGCGGCTGGCCGAGGCTGAGGTAGCCGAGGCCGACGTCGGCGAGCCGGGTCAGGATCCGGTGCGCGGCCGGTGTCGCCGCCTCGCCCGCGCCGAAGAACTCCTCGGCCTCGGTCACCGACATCGCGAGCACCTCGCTGATGTCCCGGCCGCCGAAGCGGTACTCGAGCACCGACGCGTCGAACCGCTTCCCCTCGCAGTCCTCGCAGGTCGTGGCCACGCCGGCCATCATCGCCAGGTCGGTGTAGATGACCCCGGCGCCGTTGCACGTGGGGCACGCGCCCTCGGAGTTGGCGCTGAACAGGGCCGGCTTCACGCCGTTGGCCTTGGCGAAGGCCTTGCGGATCGGTTCGAGGAGTCCTGTGTACGTCGCCGGGTTGCTCCGGCGCGAGCCGCGGATGGCGCCCTGGTCGACGGAGACCACGTTCTCGCCGACCGGGATCGACCCGTGCACGAGCGAGCTCTTGCCGGAGCCCGCGACACCGGTGATGACGGCGAGGACGCCGAGCGGGATGTCGACGTCGACGTCCTGGAGGTTGTTCGCCGCGGCGCCCCGGATCTCCAGCACGCCGGTGGGCTTCCGCGTCGACTCCTTGAGCGACGCGCGGTCGTCGAAGTGCCGGCCGGTGATGGTGCCGCCGGTGCGCAGTCCCTCGACGGTGCCCTCGAAGCAGACGGTGCCGCCCGCCGTACCGGCGCCGGGGCCGAGGTCGACGATGTGGTCGGCGATCGCGATGGTCTCCGGCTTGTGCTCCACGACGAGCACGGTGTTGCCCTTGTCGCGCAGGCGCAGCAGCAGGTCGTTCATGCGCTGGATGTCGTGCGGGTGCAGCCCGATGGTCGGCTCGTCGAAGACGTACGTGACGTCGGTGAGCGAGGACCCGAGGTGGCGGATCATCTTGACGCGCTGCGCCTCACCGCCCGACAGCGTGCCGGCGGGCCGGTTGAGCGAGAGGTAGCCGAGGCCGATCTCGACGAACGAGTCGAGGGCCTGCCGCAACGCGGTGAGCAGCGGCGCCACCGACGGCTCGTCGAGGCCGCGCACCCAGTCCGCCAGATCGCTGATCTGCATCGCGCAGGCGCCGGCGATGCTGATGCCCTTGATCTTCGACGACCGGGCGCCCTCGTTGAGCCGGGTGCCGTCGCAGTCGGGGCAGGTGGTGAACGTGACGGCCCGGTCCACGAACTCCCGGATGTGCGGCTGCATGCCCTCCCGGTCCTTGGCGAGCATCGACTTCTGGATGCGCGGGATCAGACCCTCATAGGTCATGCTGATGCCCGCGATCTTCATCCGCGTCGGCTCGCGGTGCAGGAAGTCCTGCAGCTCCTTCTTCGTGAACCTGCGGATCGGCTTGTCGGCGTCGAAGAAGCCAGACTCGCTGTAGAGCCGGGAGTTCCAGCCGCCGCCCGTGTAGCCGGGCACCGTGATCGCGCCCTCCGCAAGGGACTTGGAGTCGTCGTAGAGCTGGGTGAGGTCGAGGTCGGTGACCGAGCCGCGGCCCTCGCAGCGCGGGCACATGCCGCCGGTGATGCTGAAGCTGCGGCGCTCCTTCACCTTCTGTCCGCCGCGTTCCATGGTGACCGCGCCCGCGCCGCTGATCGAGGCGACGTTGAAGGAGAACGCCTTGGGCGAGCCGAGGTACGGCTTGCCGAGGCGGCTGAAGAGGATGCGCAGCATCGCGTTGGCGTCGGTGGCGGTGCCGACCGTGGAGCGGGGGTCGGCGCCGAGCCGCTGCTGGTCGACGATGATCGCGGTGGTCAGCCCGTCGAGGACGTCGACCTCGGGCCGCGCCAGCGTGGGCATGAAACCCTGCACGAAGGCGCTGTACGTCTCGTTGATCAGCCGCTGCGACTCGGCGGCGATCGTGTCGAACACGAGCGAGCTCTTGCCCGAGCCGGAGACTCCGGTGAACACCGTGAGCCGGCGCTTCGGGATCTCGATGCTGACGTCCTTGAGATTGTTCTCGCGCGCCCCGTGCACGCGGATCAGGTCGTGGCTGTCGGCAGCGTGCGGCGCGGACGACTGCGCGTCCGTTCCCGTGGCCTTGCTCATCGTGCGTTCCCTCCGTTTGCGCCGGGCCGCCGAGAGTCGCTCGGCGGTCATCGCCCGGCTCGATCCAACCAGGCTTCGAGCGGTACGTCCGCTTCCGGCATCGATGCGCGGTGACGCCCGTGGCGGTCACGCTACGGGCGACGCGTGGACTCGCGCTTCTCGAATCCTGACCGGTCCGGTCGCCTCCCGCGCTGTCGCACGTGCCGCAGATGACGGCTCAGTCCCACCACGGCCAGTGCGGCGACCAAGCCCGTCACACCCCGCCAGCCGAACCGGTCGTACGTGCGCACACCGAGCCAGGAACCCGCGCTGCCGCCGAGGAACGCGCAGGTCATGTACGCGGTGTTGATACGCGCCCGGGCCTCGGGCCGCAGGGCGAAGATGCGGGCCTGGTTGGCGACCTGGCCGGACTGGACGGCCACGTCGAGCAGCAGCATGCCCGCGGCCAGGGCCAGCAGACCGCTGGTGCCGCCCCTGTAGGCCGGTACGAGCACCGCCGCCGAGGCGATCGCGCCGAGCATGGCGAGAAGGCTGACCCTGTCGGGGCCCTTGCGGTCGGCCAGCCGGCCCGCGAGCGGGGTGCTGAACATGCTGGCCGCGCCGACCAGCCCGAGGATGCCCACCGCTTGGGCGCCCATGGCGTACGTCGGTCCGGTGACGAGCAGGGTGAGCGTGGTCCAGGCGGCGCTGAAGCCGGCGAAGACGGTGGCCTGGTAGAGGCAGGAGCGGCGGAGGTCGGGTTCGGTGCGCAGCAGGCTCAGGGGCGCGGCTATCAGGGACGGGTAACTGAGCCGCGTGGACGGCTCGGTGTCCGGAACGACCCGGGAGAGGATCGCGGCCAGGGCCAGGACGATCACCGCGGCCACGACGTACGGCGCCCGCCAGCCGAGCCGTTCGCCGAGGGTGCCGCTGAAGGTGCGGGCCAGGAGTATGCCGCCGATCAGGCCGCTGAGGAGGGTGCCGGTGACGGCTCCGCGGCGTTCGACGGGTACGAGTCCGGCGGCCATCGGGATGATGATCTGCGGCACGACGGTCGTCACGCCGGTGACGGCGCTCGCGACGACGAGCACCGGGAGCGAGGGCGCGGCGCTCGCGGCGAGCAGTCCGGCGGCGGTGAGCACGAGCAGGGTGACGATCAGGGGGCGGTGCGGGAGCCGGTCGCCGAGGGGGACGAGCAGGAAGATGCCGGCCGCGTACCCGAACTGGGCCGCCGTGACCACGAGGGCCGCCGAGCCCGTGGAAACGCCCAGGTCGGCGGCGACGAGCGAGCTGATCGCCTGCGGGAAGTAGATGGTCGAGACGCCCACACCACAGGCGAGGGACAGAACGAGGATCACCCAGCGGGGCACGGACACACCTCACGCGAGAACCGGTTTTACTGGTTCAGGCGACGGTAGCAGGCGGTCCTGTCCCGTGGCACCACTTAAACCGGTTCTACGGAGGTAGGGTGGGCCCGTGCCAGCAACTCCCCGCTTCCGCCAGGGCGCCGGGCGCCTGTCCCTGGACTTCATCCGTACCCTGCGCCATCGCGGCACGCCCGACGTGGTGGAGGAACTCCCCGACGCCGAGGCCCTGTTGGCGTGGGTGCGGCAGTGCGGCCCCTGCGCCGACGCCACCGGGCGTCCCGATGCCGCGAACGCGCGGGAGCTGCGGGAGGCCGTCCACACCCTGATCTCCGACGCGCGGGCCGGCCGGACGCCCGACACCCACTCCCGCGACCGGGTCAACTCGGCCGCCACGCACGCCGTCCCCGTACCGCGCCTGGACGTCACCGGCCACCTCGCCTGGCACGCCGAAGCCCCCGTCCGGGCCACCCTCTCCCTCGTCGCCCGCGACGCCCTGGACCTCGTCACCTCCCCGTCGCTCGCCCGCCTCCGCAACTGCGCGGGCCCGACCTGCGGCGCCCTGTTCCTGGACACCTCCCGCCCCGGAAACCGCCGTTGGTGCTCCATGGGCACCTGCGGAAACCGGGCCAAGAAGGAGACACTGCGCGGCAGGACGATCTGAAAGGGGAGAGGGAGAGAACTTGTTCATCTCTCCGCAACCGCCTTTGGGATCCACATACTTAAAGTGTGGATCCCCATGGCCCATCCCCGCGCACGCGAGCCCCCACACCCGCAGGCGCCCATGATGCACTCCCCGAACGGATCACGCCGATGCGCCAGCCGCCAGCCCACCCGGACACCCCATGACCCGCAACGGGGTGCGAAGGATCGTGCCCCTACTGCTGGGCTGGGAGGAGCTCCCCAAGTCCGTCTCCGTGTACGGCGCCCCGTACGAGGAACGGCTGCGTGAACCCGTACCGGCCGTGCTCCTGGAGTGCGACGGCGGCTGGCTGCTGCTCGACACCGGCTTCAACACGGCGCTGATCCGGGACCCGGCCCTGCGCCGCCGCTTCTACGGTTCGCCCAACTACCGGCCGATCCTGCCGGGCCCCGGCGAACCCCTGGAGGAGGCCCTCGACGCGGCCGGTATCCCGATGGACGCGATCCACGCCGTGGCCCTCAGCCATCTGCACGCCGATCACGCGGGCGGACTCAAGCACTTCGCGGGGCGGGTTCCGGTGCACGTACAGCGCGAGGAACTCGCCTACGGCTTGTCCGGGCGGCCCGAGGTCGAGCGCCACTCGATCTTCCGCGTCGACTTCGACGACCCGCGCGTCGACTGGCAACAGGCCGACGGTGACGTCGAGTTGGCCCCCGGCGTCACCGCCGTACTGACCGCCGGGCACACCCCCGGGCACCAGAGTTTCGTCGTCGACCTCGCGGACGGCGGCGGCTTCGTGTTCGCCTTCGACGCCGCCGACCTCACCGAGAACATCGAGCACGAGCGCCCGATCGGCGCCTCGATCGGTGTCGACCCGGAGAGCACCGTCGAGCCCATCCGCCGCCTCAAGAGCATCGCCGCGGAACGCGGTTACGAGCTCATCCCCGGTCATGACCCCTTGGTCTGGCCGGAGTTGATCCGCCGCATGGGCCGACCGAGCGCATAGCCGGCATCGACCGGCGCCAGACCCACAGCCCGGTTCACACGCCTTTAACACCCGGGACACGAGAGGGACTCTGTGGCCCGTGAACATGTTTTTGGATCCAATCTCGACACTTTGAGATCCATTATTCGAGGATCGGTGCCCAAGGAGGCCCACATGCCGGACCAGTCAGCTGGATCGTCCTCACCCGGCTCCGCCCCGTCGACGGCGTCGCGCCGCACCATGCTCCGGGGCGCGGGGCTCCTCGGCGTGGGAGTCGGCTTCGGGCTCCCCGCCCTGCTCAGCGCCTGTGGTGCCGCGGCCGACGACGCCAAGGGAAGCGGCAAGGGCGGCACGCTGACCCTGGCCATCGACGCGACCAGCGCGGTCAACGACCCGTCGTTCTACACCTCGTTGGGCGACTGGATGGCCGTCGACTGCATCTGCCGGGGCCTGACCTTCATCTCCTTCGAGACCAACGAGCCCACCCCGGACCTGGCCAAGAGCTGGACGATCTCCGACGACCAGCTCACGTACACCTTCGCCCTGCGCGAGGGCGTCAAGTTCCACGACGGCACCACGCTCACCTCGGCGGACGTCCTGGCCAGCCTGGGCCGGCAGTTCGACGAGAAGGACAAGACGCTCCCCAAGGGCGCCACCCGCCCGCTGTCCGACCTCGGCGCGAACGTGGCTTCGCTGACCGCCCCGGACGACATGACCGTGAAGATGGTCCTCAAGAAGCCGGACCGCACCACCCTGGGCCAGCTCTCCGACATCGGCGGCCGCATCATCTCGAAGGCCGCGCTGAAGAAGTACGGCGCCGACATCGGCAAGCACCTCGTCGGCACCGGCCCCTTCGCCTTCTCCGCCGCCACCTCCGGCCAGTCGATCACCCTCACCGCCTTCGACGACTTCCGCCTCGGCAGACCGCCCGTCGACCGGCTGGTGCTGCGCCAGGTCCAGGACCCGTCGACCATCGTCAGTTCGCTGCTCAGCGGCGACATCTCGGCCACCCAGTTCACCCCGTACTCCGCGGCCGCACAGCTGCGCAAGGACGACTCGGTGACGGTCTACAAGACGCCGTACAACGCCAACGCCATCCTGATGATCGACGCCCGCCGCGTCCCCGAACTCAAGGTCCGCCAGGCCATCAACCTCGCGATCGACCGCAAGTCCATCCTCGACCAGGCCTTCTACGGCGTCGGCGCGCTGCCCGAGGGCTACGCCATCCCGCCCGCGCAGAGCGGCTACGACACCGGCCTCGCCGACCTCAGCACGCAGGACACGGCCAAGGCGAAGAAGCTCGTCGCCGAGGCGGGCGCGGGCGGCCGCCGTATCCGGCTCATGGCGGCGAGCGACTCCTGGCACCCGAAGGCCGCGCAGATCGTCGCCCAGAACCTGACCGACGTCGGCTTCAAGGTGGTCACCACCTCCGTCGACCCGGCCACCTACTTCACCCGGCTCCTCGACGGCAAGGACGACTACCACGACCTGATGATCTGGGAGCGCAACACCTACGTCCCGGACGCCAACGACATGGTCGGCGCCATGGCCAGCCCCACCGGTCTCTACGGCGCGACCATCACCGGCATGGACACGCTCAAGGACGCGGCCTCACTCCAGGCGGAGCTGGACACGGCCAAGAACCTGCCCCTCGGCGCCCAGCGCACGGCCGCCTACACGAAGATCCAGCGCCGGTGGGCGGAGGACTACATGGTGCTGTCGATGCTGGCCTGCTTCGCCAACCTCGTGGTGAGCGGCTCAAAGGTGAAGCACATGAACACGGCGGCGCTGGCCAACCACCGCTGTTACATGGAGAAGGCCAGTGTCTGACACCACGACCGCTCCACCACCCGTGGCGACCGTGGGGCCCTCCTCGTCCCCGTCCATCGGTCGGATGGCCCTCGCCGTATGGCGTCGCCGCCGGTTGGCGCGGTCCTGGCCGGCCGTGCTGTCCTGGCTCGTCCTCATCGCGCTGGTGCTGATCGCCGTCGCAGGACCGCTGTTCGTGCAGGCGGACCCACTACGGCAGACGTCGTCGGCGCTGCTGCCCATGGGGTCGTCCGGCCATCTGTTCGGCACGGACGACCTGGGCCGGGACGAGTTCGCCCGACTCGTGCACGGCGCCCGCCCGTTGCTGCTCGTGGCATTCGCGTCGACCGCGCTCGCGGCGGTCGCCGGCACCGGGATCGGGCTCGTCGCCGGATACTTGGGCGGTGTCGTGGAGCAGGTCCTGATGCGGATCGTGGACCTCGCGCTCGCGTTCCCGTCCATCCTGCTGGTGATCCTGCTGGTGGCGGCCGCGGGGCCGGGAACGGTCAGTCTGGTCTTCGGCATCGGGGTCTCCCTCGCGCCCGGGCTGGCCCGACTCGCCCGCGCCCTGACGGCCCGCGAGGCGGCGCGTGACTACGTCGTCGCCTCCAAGCTGGGCGGCACCCGCACCCCGCGCATCCTCGCCCGCGAACTCCTCCCGAACATCGCGGGCCCGATGCTCGCCCAGGTCGTCATGACGCTGTCGATCGCGGCAGGCTTCGCCGCCGGTCTCTCCTACCTCGGCCTCGGCATCCAACCCCCGCAGCCCGACTGGGGCTACATGGTCCAGGCGGGACAGGAGTTCCTCTACACGGCACCCCGACTGGTCGTCCTGCCCGCGACGTTCACGCTCCTGTTCGTCGTCGCCTGCAACTTCGTCGGCGACGACCTGCGCGACGCCCTCGACGTACGGGGGCTGGCATGACCACCGCCCTGCTCCCCCTCCCCCGCCCCAAGTGGGCAGCGGGAACAGCCCTGTTGGTCCTACGACGGCTCGCGGTCATCCCCGTCGTCCTGTTCGCCCTGGCCAGCCTGGTGTTCCTCGCGATGCGCCTGCTCCCCGGCTCACCGGCGACCTCGCTCGCGGCCGGCGGCAACAACCTCTCGGCGTCCGAACTGGCCGCGAACGAGGCGCGCGTCAACAAGGCACTCGGCCTCGACCGACCCCTCGTCGTCCAGTACGGCAGCTTCCTCAACGACCTGGTGCATCTCCGGCTCGGCACCTCGTTCTACGGCTCCAACAGCGTCCTGGGTCTCCTCGGCGACGCCCTCCCCGCCACCATCGAGTTGACGCTCGCGGCGATGACGATCGCGGTGCTGCTCGGTGTCGTCACCGGTGTCATCGCCGCGCTGCGCAAGGGGAGTTGGATCGACAACTCGACCCGGGCCGTGGCCACGGTGAGCTTCTCGCTGCCCTGGTTCGCACTCGGCGTGCTCGGCATCGTCGTGTTCGGCGTGTGGCTGCGCTGGCTCCCGGTCCTGGGCCGGCTGCCCAGCTCCCTGGACTACAACCCGACCACCAACTTCGTCCTCCTGGACGCGATTCTGCAGAACCGCCCCGAGCTGGTGTGGCCCTGGATCCAGCATCTGATCCTGCCCGCCGTCACGTTGGCGCTGTCGATGGCCGGGTTCATCACCCGCATCGTGCGCGCCTCCGTGCTGGAGGTCCTCGACGACGACTTCGTGCGCACCGCCCGGATGAAGGGCCTGAGCGAGGGCGTGGTGATCCGCCACCACGTGCTGCGTAACTCCTGGCTGCCCATCGTGACCGTCCTCGGGCTCCAGTTCGGCTCCCTGCTGGGCGGTTCGGTGATCACCGAGACGGTCTTCTCGTACGCCGGTGTCGGCCGCCTGCTCGTCCAGGGCGTCCTGCAACGCGACTACCCCGTCGTGCAGGGCGCCGCCCTCGCCATCGCCCTCCTCTTCACCCTGGTCAACCACGCGGTGGACCTGCTGTACACGGTCCTCGATCCGCGGCTACGGAAAGGATGACCCGCATGGACATCGTGCTGGTCCACGGCGCCGGCGGACGGCCGACGACCTGGTCGGCGGTGCAGCCCCTGCTGGCAGCTCGCGGCCACCGGCTGTTCACCGTCACCAACCCGATGACCTCACTGGAGGACGATGTCGCCAATACGGCGGCCGTGTTGGAGGAGACGACGGGCCCGGTGCTGCTGGCCGGACACTCCTACGGCGGCGCGGTCATCAGCAACGTCGGCCGCGATCCTCGGGTCAAAGGCCTTGTCTACATAGCCGCGTTCGGGCCGGACGAGGGCGAGACGGTCAACGAGATCGTCGAGCGGTACGAGGAGGCCGAGATCTCCAAGTACATGCGGCGCGGACCCAACGGTGAGTGGAAGTCCGAGACCAGCGAGGCGTTCTGGGCGGAGATAGGTCCCGATCTCTCGGCGGAGCAGCGGGCCGTCGTGGAGGCGGAGGGGCGCAAGGCCGACAACCTCATCTTCACGCAGCCGACCGGTGTACCGGCCTGGCGCACGCTGCCCAGTTGGTATCTGGTCGCCGACGATGACCGCACGCTCCGCCCGGAGATCCAGAACGACATGTCGGCCCGTATGAAGGCGACTGTCGAGCACGTGCCGGGCAGCCACTACACGACCCTCGTGTGGCCGGAGCGCGTCGCCGACCTGATCCACACGGCGGCCGTGGCCGTGGGCGGCGACGCATGACGTCAGCGCCCGTGCTCGAAGTCCGGGATCTGCGCGTCCAGTTCGAGGTTCCGGGCGGCCGGCTGCCCGCCGTGGACGGAGTGGATCTCACCCTCCGCCAGGGCGAAGTCCTCGCCCTGGTCGGCGAGTCGGGCTCCGGGAAATCCGCCCTGTCGATGAGCCTGGTCGGCCTGAACCGGGGTCCCCGCACCCACATCAGCGGCGAGGTGGCCTTCAAAGGGCGTGACCTGGTGGCCGCGTCGGAGCGGGAGTTGCGCGGTGTGCGCGGCAAGGACATCGCGGTCGTCTTCCAGGACGCGCTGGCCGCACTCAACCCGCTGCACCGGGCGGGCGCCCAGGTCTCCGAGATGATCCGCGCCCACCGTGATGTGACGCGAGGTCAGGCGATGGACCGGGCTGTCGAGTTGCTCGGCGAGGTCGGCATCGCGGGCCCGGACCGCACGGCCCGCGCCTACCCCCACCAACTCTCCGGGGGCATGCGCCAACGCGTGATGATCGCGATGGGTCTGGCCAACGACCCCGCCGTACTGATCGCCGACGAACCCACCACCGCACTCGACGTCACCATCCAGGCCCAGGTCCTCGCCGTCCTCAAGCGTGTCCAGCGCGACCACGGCACCTCCGTCCTGCTGATCACCCATGACCTGGGTGTCGTGGCCGAGGTCGCCGACCGCGTGGCGGTGATGTACGCGGGCCGGATCGTGGAGCAGGGGCTGCGTGAGGAGGTGCTGTTCCACCCCCAACACCCTTACACCATGGGCCTGTTGGGCTCGGTCCCGCCGATCGACGGTCCTGTCGTACGACGGCTGCCGACCATCGCGGGCAGTCCGCTGACCGGGGTGGACCGGCCGGCCGGGTGCGCGTTCGCTCCCCGGTGTCCGTTCGTCCACGACGCGTGTTCCGAGCGGCCCGTGTTGCGGCAACGGCACGGCGAGGACGGGCACTTGGACGCCTGTGTGCTGCCCTCCCCCGCCCGTGCCACGGCCCGCTCCCAGGGAGGGATCGCATGACCGCCGCGCTCATCCAGGCCCGCGAGTTGCGCGTCGAGTACCCGGGCCGGGCCGGCGGTCGGGTCAGGGCGCTGCGGGACGTCGACCTCGACATCCTCCAGGGCGAGACCCTCGGTCTGGTCGGCGAGTCGGGGTGCGGCAAGTCCACGCTCGGGCGGGCCCTGTTGCGGGTGATCGAACCCGCCTCGGGCCGCATCGACTTCGACGGCACCGACCTCACCCGGCTGCGCGGTCGCCAACTGCGCCGGACCCGGGCCGAGTTGCAGATGGTCTTCCAGGACCCGTTCGGTTCGCTGAACCCGCGCCGCAGGATCGCCGACATCGTCGCCGAACCGCTGCTCCGGTCACGCGGCGCCACCCGAGCCGAGGCCACGAAGGCGGTGGCCGAACTCCTCGACCTCGTCGGTCTCGGCGCCGAGGCCGGCGCGCGCAGGCCGCACGAGTTCTCCGGCGGCCAGCGCCAACGCATCGGCATCGCGAGGGCGTTGGCGTCATCACCGCAGTTCGTGGTGGCCGACGAAGCCGTCTCCGCGCTGGACGTGTCGATCCAGGCGCAGGTGCTGAACCTGCTCTCCGACCTGGTCCGCGACCGCGGCCTGACGATGCTGTTCATCTCGCACGACCTGGGCGTCGTCCGGCACATCGCCGACCGGATCGCGGTCATGTACCTGGGTCAGATCATCGAAGTCGCCTCACGTGACGCCTTCTTCGCCGCCCCCGCACACCCGTACAGCCGGGCCCTGTTGTCCTCCGTTCCTGTCCTACGGCCCGGCGAGACCCGTGAACAACAGGTGCTGGAGGGCGAGTTGCCCGATCCGGCGAACCCGCCCGAGGGCTGTCTGTTCCGCACCCGGTGCCCGATCGCCACGGAGCGGTGCCGGACCAGCGCGCCCGAGCTGCGCGAGATCGCGCCGGGCCGCAGTGTGCGCTGCCATCTCCCCCTGGTCTCCAGCGAGCAGCACGTCGCGAGTAGCGACTAGCCCGTACCGAGTAAGGACGAACCGCCTTGATCATCGACGCGTACAACACCACTCAGGACGTCCGCGGCCGTTCCGACTACCTCACCGGCGCCCGCAAGGGCCAGGCCCCGCCGCCCTACAAACCCTTCGAGCCGCGCCGCATCCTCGACCGGATGGACGCGGCCGGGGTGGACATGGCGATGGTGTGCTCGCTCGCGCAGCGCATCGAGAACGACTTCATCGCCTCGCTGGTGGCCTCGTACCCGGACCGGTTCTTCGGCTTCGGGCAGGTGCTGCCGCAGGCCGACGACGCGCTGGACGAGATCGACCGGATGGCCGACGCGGGTCTGGTCGGGCTGAAGCTGCACCCGAGCCTGCACGGCTACCACGTCGCCGACCACGGCCTCCTCGACCCGGTCTTCGAGGCGTGCGCACGGCGCGGGCTGCTGGTGCTGATCAACGCTCTCGACGACGCGTTCTGCGCGCCGCTGGCCATCGAGGAGATCGCCAAGGACCACCCCCAAGTCCCCACGATCATCGCGCACATGGGGGCCGTGTGGAACGTGCCGGAGGCGATCATCGTCGCCGAGCGGCAGCCGCACGTGTACCTGGAGACATCGGCGACGCTGATGAGCGACGTGAAGCGGGCCTACGCACGGCTCGGGCCGGAGAAGATCCTGATGGGCAGCGAGTGGCCCGGCTCCGACTTCGACCTGGAACGCATGAAGATCGCGAAGGCGGTCGAGGACGAGAAGGACCGGGCACTGGTCGAGGGCGGCAACATGGCCCGGCTGCTGGGACTGACGGTATGAGCGCCACGAACGTGCGGCCCGTGTCCGTACCGGCGTCGATGAGCGAGGACGACGTCGAACTCCTCGCCACCGCACAGCACTTGCTGGCCAAGGTGTGGCAGTCGGGCCGCCACGAGGTCGCGACCGCGCTCCGCACCGCGGACGGGCGGGTCCACACCGGGGTCCACGTGGAGGGTTCCTGCCGGCGCAGTTCGATCTGTGCCGAGGGAGTCGCCATGGGCACCGCCCGGGGCGCCCTGCCCGCCGGTGCGGAGCTGAACATCACGTCCGTGGTGTCGGTGCAGATCAAGCCGGCGGGATGGTTCCGGATCATCGCGCCGTGCGGGGTGTGCCGCGAACTGATCAGCGACTACTGCCCGGACGCCACCGTGTGGGTCACCACGGTCGACGGGGACGAGCCCGTCCCGTTGCGCGCCCTGGACCTGCTGCCGGAGAAGAGCCGACGCCGATGGTGAACGCCGTCGTTCCCGAGAAGGGCCCATGCCGATGACGAACGCCATCGGTCCCGAGGAGAGGAGAGCCATGTCGTCCGTCTTCGTCACCGGTCCGTCCGGACGAACCGTCCCCACGGGCCTCGATGTCCCCGAACTGGCAGACCAGTTGGGCGGATCCGGATCGCCGGTGCTCTGGGAGGAGCTGACCTGGGCGGAGGCGGAGTCCACGGCCGCGGCCCAGGACGCCGTCATCATCCCCGTGGGCGCCACCGAGCAGCACGGCCCGCACCTCCCCCTCGCCGTGGACACCAGGATCTGCGAGGCGGTCGCCCTCGGCGTCTCCGCGCTGACCGGCGTGCCCGTCGTGCCGCCCCTGAGCTTCGGGGTGTCGGCGTCGCACGGCGACTTCGCCGGGACGGTGGCCCTGCGGCCGGAGACGATGATCGCCGTCGTCGAGGACGTCATCGACTCGCTCTACGCCTCCGGGGTACGCCAGTTCGTGCTGCTGAACGGGCACATCTGGAACAACGGCGCGCTCGACGTGTCGGCGGAGAAACTGAGAGTCCGTCATCGGGACGCGCGGGTAAGGGCGTTGGGGTACGTGACGATGTACCCGGGGCCCGAGGTCGACGGACATGTCACCTACGGCCGGGCGTTGATGCACGCCAACTTCTTCGAGACGTCCGTGATGCTGCACCTGGCGCCGGAACTGGTCCGGATGGACCGGGCCACCTCGCACGTCGACGTCGACTCGTTCTGGGACTACCGCATGGACCAGGTCAGCGAGACCGGGGTCTGGGGCCGGGACGTGACCGACGCCAACTCCAAGCACGGCGAGGCGGAGTTCGACCGCTGCGTCCTGACCACAGCCCGGGCGGTGTCCACGGCGGTCCGCGAACCGTGGCCCGACCCCACTCACCGTCCCGGACGCCAGGCGTGAAGGAGAGCAAGGTGGACCCCAGTATCGACATCCCGCACCTGCCGGACTGCGAGCCCATGCTCATCGGCGGCGAGTGGACCACCGGCACCGCGACGGAACGCATCCCGGTGCTCGACCCCGCCACCCGCGAACAGCTCACCACGGTCGCGCAGGCGGGCCCCGCCGAGGTGTCGGCGGCGGTCGAGGCGGCCAACACCGCGCACCGCGACCGCCGTTGGCGCGGACTCCCACCCCGGCAACGCCGTGACATCCTCTTGCGCCTCGCCGACCTGGTGGAGCGCGACGCCGAGCAACTGGCCGTGCTGGACACGCTGGACAACGGCAAGGCCATCGAACGCGCCCGTGGCGATGTGGAGTTGGGGCTGCAGGCCATCCGGCACTTCGCGGGCACCCCGACCCGGCTGGAGGGCACCGTGCACGCGGCCGGCCCCGACCGGCATGTGTACAGCGTACGCGAACCGGTGGGTGTGGTGGCCGCCGTACTGCCGTGGAACTTCCCCTTCATGATCGCGGCCTGGAAGCTCGCCCCGGCCCTGGCCGCCGGTTGCACGGTCGTGGTCAAGCCAGCCGAGCAGACCCCGCTCACTGCGCTACGGCTGGCCGCGCTGTGCCTGGAGGCGGGCGTGCCTGAGGGCGTCGTCAACATCCTTACCGGTGACGGCCGTACGGGTGCCGAACTGGTCGCCCATCCCGGTGTCGCCAAGGTGTCCTTCACCGGGTCGACCGAGGTCGGGCGGCACATCATGGCCGCGGCGGCGCCGTCGTTGAAGCGGCTCACGCTCGAACTGGGCGGCAAGTCCCCCAACATCGTCTTCGCGGACGCCGATCTCGACGCGGCCGTACCGAACGCCGTCCGCGCGGTGTTCGGGCACTCCGGGCAGATGTGCACGGCGGGCAGCAGGCTGCTGGTGGAGCGCACGATCGTCAAGGAGTTCCTGGACCGGCTGGTGCCGGCGGTGGAGACGCTGCGGATCGGCCCGGGGTTGTCGGGCGGGATCAACATCGGTCCGCTGGTGTCGCAGGAGCAGTACGACCGCGTCACGGGTTACGTCGAACTCGGGCGCGCCGAGGGCGCCGAGGTGGCCGTGAGCGGTGAACTCCCGGACGGACCGGGCTGGTTCGTGCCGCCGACGGTGTTCACCGAGGTCAGCCCCGACATGCGGATCGCCCGGGAGGAGATCTTCGGGCCGGTCGCCACGATCATGCCCTTCGACAGCGAGGAGGAGGCGATCGCGCTGGCCAACGACAGCGAGTACGGGCTCGCCGCCGGTGTCTGGACCGGCAGTCTGGCCCGCGCGCATCGCACCGCCGCCGCGCTGGAGGCCGGGACCGTGTGGGTCAACACGTACAACGAGTTCGACCCCGCCGTGGCCTTCGGCGGGATGAAGCAGTCAGGCCTCGGCAGGGACCTCGGCGACGCCGCCGTCGACGGGTTCACCGAGCTCAAGAGCGTGACGATCGCCCTGTGAGCGCGCCCGTGACGGCCGGGACGGCCGCCTCGCCCCCGAACCCCGCGCCCCCGCGCCCCCTGAACGTCGCGGCCGAACGCGCCCGTACGCCCGGCTCGTTCACCGGCCACCACTTCAACTCGGCCGGTGCGGCCCTGCTCGCCAACGGCACCGTAGAGGCGGTCATCGACCACCTGCGCGCGGAGAGCCTGTCCGGCGGCTACGAGGCCGCGAAACACGCGGCTCCCGCCCTGGAGGCCGTCTACGCGCGTACCGCCGAACTCCTCGGCGCCCGGCTGGAGGAGGTCGCCCTCGTCGAGAGCGCGACGGCCGGCTGGCAGCGGGCCGTGTCGGCGCTCCGACTGCGGCCCGGCGACCGGGTGTTGGCCGCCCGCTCCAGTTACGTCAGCAGCGCGCTGCACCTGCTGTCGGTCGAACGCGACCACGGCGTCCAGGTGGAGCTGCTGCCCAACGGCCCTGACGGAGCGGTGGACTTGGAGGCCCTGGAGGCAGCGCTGCGGGCAGGACCGGCCGCGCTGGTGACGGCCGCGCATGTACCGACCTCCTCGGGGCTGGTCGAACCCGCCGCCGCGATAGGCGCGTTGGCCGGCGCCCATGGGGTGCCCTACCTGCTGGACGCGACCCAGTCGCTCGGCCAACTGCCGGTGGACATGGGCGCCATCGGCTGCGACCTGCTCATCGGAACCGGCCGCAAGTTCCTGCGCGGCCCACGCGGCACGGGCCTGCTCGCGGTACGCCGCCCCCTCCTGGACCGGCTCGCCCCCGAGGCGCCCGATGTCCGGGGCGCCCGCTGGACCGCCGAGCGCAGCTGGGAACTGGTCCCGGACGCCAAACGCTTCGAACTCTGGGAAGCCGCCCACGCGTTGCGCCTGGGCCTCGGCGCCGCCCTGACCGACCTCGGCACACTCGGCGTCGACACCGTCGCCCGCCACCTGGCCACCCTCGCCACCTCACTCCGGGAACGCCTCTCCGCACTGCCGGGCGTCCACATCACCGACCCACCCGCCGCGGGCGGCGCCATCGTCACCTTCGTGGTCGACGGCCTGGACGCCTCCGAGGTACAGCGCCAACTCACGTACCGCCGCGTCCACTTGATCGCGGTGCCCGCAGGCCACGGCCGCTGGGACATGGACCACCGGGGGCTGACCAAGGTGGTCCGGGCCTCGGTCCACGTCTACAACGACGAGGACGATCTGGACGCGCTGGTGGAGGCGGTACGGGAGATCGTCTGCCTGTGGGGGCGCGGGGCGACGTCGACCATGGGGCGGCGGGACTCGGGGGCGGAGGACGCGGGGCCGAGGGATGCGGAGGCGGGAGGTTCACGGTCAGGGGATTCAGGCTCGAAGGCCTCGAAGCCGGGGATCGATCCCGCAACGCCCGCGCCGTCGCTCTCGGTTCCTCGGGCCACGCCCACGCTGACGCCCACGGGCGCGCAGGGCCTGGCGCCGAGCTTCGCCCCCGCACCATCGCCCTCGGAACCTGCGCCCACGCCCACAGCCGCAGCCCCGGCGACCGGACCAGTCCCCGCCGCCACCCCGCACGCCCCACGCCCCAACTCCCGCTGCCACGACGCCATCGTGGTCGGCCTGGGCGTACACGGCAGCGCGGCCCTACGTCACCTGGCCGCGCGCGGACTCGACGTCCTCGGGCTCGAACAGTTCAGCCTGCACCACGACCTGGGTTCCTCTCACGGCGCGACCCGGATGATCCGCCGCGCCTACCCCCACCCCGACTGGGACGGCCTGGTCGACACCGCCTACCGGGCCTGGGCCGAGCTGGAGGGCGCCTCGAAGGCCCAACTGCTCGACATCACCGGCGGGTTGTACGCGGCACCGAAGGACCGGCCCGACCCCCTGCGCGGCCCCGGTTGCCGTGAAGTCGACACCGAGGAAGCGGCACGGATCTTCCCGGGACTGCGGCTGCCCACCGGTTTCACGGCCGTACACGACCCACGCGCCGGCATCATCGACGCGCGGGAGACACTGCGCGCCCAACTGACCCTCGCCGAGCGCTCGGGCGCGCACCTCCACGATCACGCCCCCGTCCTCGGCTGGGAACCGGACGGCGACGAGGTCGTGGTCCGCACCGGCAAGGCCGTCCTGCGCACCCGCCGCCTGGTGCTGTGCACCGGTCCCTGGACGGCAGCCCAAGTCCCTTCCCTCGCACCGCATCTGACGGTCACTCGTATCGTCAACGCCTACTTCGCCGCCGACCCGGCGGGACCCCTCGGCGCCTCCGACCTCGGCAGCTTCTCCGTCGACCTGCCGCAAGGCCTCCTGTACGGGTTCCCCGCGGCCGACGGCCGCGGCCTCAAGGCCGGGTTGGACAGCGGCCCTCCCTGGGACCCGCAGGCACCCCGCCCCGAAGCGACCGACGCCGAACTCGCCCTGCTCGCCGAGGCGGTGGCCCAAGTCCTGCCCGGTGCCGGGCCGGTGACCGAGAGCCTGACGTGTCTCTACACGATGACCGCCGACCGGCGTTTCATCGTCGGCGAAGTGCCGGGCGCACCGCAGGTGTTGGTGGCGTCGGCGTGTTCGGGGCACGGGTTCAAGTTCGGGCCGGCGATCGGCGAGGCGCTGGCCGACCTCGTGTGCGGAATCGCCCGTCCGGACCTGGACTTCCTCTCGCCGGCCCGGCTGTTCCCCGGTGGCACCCCGTGAGGGCCCGCCGCTCAGCCGTGGAAGACGGTCTGGGAACGGCGCTCGTACCAGGCCGTCAGATGCTCGCCGGAACTGATGACGTGCTCGCGCATCAACGCGTCGGCAAGATCGGCGTCGTGCGCGGCCAACGCCTCGATCACCGCCTCGTGCTGACGGATGTTCAGCTGGCGATGGCGTTCGTCGCCGGCGAGGGCGAGCGAGGACACGTTGCGCGGGAAGCTCTCGTTGATCCGGTCGATCATCCGGGTCAGCCAGGGATTGTCGGCCGCTTCGCAGATGACCGTGTGGAAACAGTCGTTGGCGGCCGTGGTGGTGAGTCCGCCCGCGCCCCTCGCCTCGTCCTCGGCCCGCGCCACCGCCTCGCAGAGCACCGCGTTGTGCTCGCGCAGCGCGGCGAGCCCGCGCTCGGTGATCCGGGAAGCGGCGCGCCGGGCGGCCATGCCCTCCAGCTCGGCCCGCACCTCGTAGGCCTGCCGCACCTCCCAGGGCGCTGGCACCCGCACCACCGCGCCGCGGTTCGGCTGCATCTCGATCAGCCCGCCGTTCTGCAGCTGGCGCAGCGCCTCGCGCACCGGTGTGCGGCTGACCCCGAACTCGGTGGCCAGCGCGGCCTGGCGCAGCGGTTTGCCGATCGCCAGCTCGCCGTTCATGATCCGCGCGCGGATGCGGGCCGCGATGTCGTCGACGAGGGGACTCTCGTCAGTCTGAGGCGTCATCGGAGTCGGTCAAACCCTTCTCGGGGGCGGTCGGGGGCTGCGCGGTGGTGGAGCAGTTTCCCACGCGGCCGGGGGGCGACCCCAGCCACTCGACAGTCGCTCATTTTTGGATCCACTTCCATGATATCCGCATCCAATAGGAGGGCCGCATGAATCTGGACTTCGCGAAGGCGATCGACGTGTCCGTTCCCATCCATCCCGGCATGCTCCACTGGGGCCGCCGCCCCGAGGTGGAGATCGTCGAGTCGCGTACCGCCGGCGATCCCTCCAACGTCAGCCGCTGGCGTATCGGCGCCCACACCGGCACCCACATCGACGCCCCGGCCCACTTCATCGACGGCGGCAAGACGGTCGACAGGCTCGACCTGACCGCCCTCAACGGCACGGCTCGAGTACTGGACCTCACTCACGTGAAGGAGCAGATCACAGCCGCCGACCTCGACGCGGCCGGCCTCGGCACCGAGGAACGCGTACTGCTGCGCACCAGCAACTCCGAGGGCGTCCTGCGCAGCCCGTGGAAGGCCCGGGAGTGGGTCGGACTCGCCCCGGACGGAGCGGAACGCCTCATCGAGGCCGGGGTGCGCACCGCGGGCATCGACTATCTGAGCATCGAGGCCGTCGCCTACACCACCCACTGGGAGACCCACCAACTCCTGTGCGCCGCCGAGGTGTTGATCCTGGAGGTCGTCGACCTCCTCCACGCACCCGCCGGGGTCTACGACATGCTCTCCCTCCCCCTGCCCCTCCAGGGCGCCGAAGCCGCCCCCTCCCGCACCGTGCTCCTCCCGAGGGACGCGGCATGACAGCCGCCTCCCCGCTGATCCTGGCCGCACCGCACCCGGCGGCGCTGACGGCGGCCCGCCGCGCGGCCGGGCGAGGCGGCAACGCCGTGGACGCGGCGCTCGCGGCAGCCACCGCCCTCACCGTCGTCTACCCCCACCAGTGCTCCCTGGGCGGCGACTTGATCGCCCTCGTGCACGCCCCCGGCGGTGCGGTGCGCGCGGTGATCTCGGTGGGCGCAGCCGCACAGGCCGTAGACGTCGAAGCGCTGCGTGCCGCCGACCGGCGGATGCCCGCGCAGGGGCCGCGGACGGTGACCGTGCCCGGTGTGGTGGCGGGCTGGGCCGCACTGGCCGAGACCTACGGCACGCCCGGCGCCCTGGCCGACGCGCTGCGGGACGCCGCCGAGTTGGCCGAGGACGGAGCTACCGTGTCGGCCGGCCTGGCGCGCGCCGTCCGTGAGCGGGCCCCGCAGATCCGCGCGGACCCCGGGCTCACCGCGCTGCTGACCGGCCCCGACGGCGCACCGCTCGACGAGGGCGACCCGCTCCCCCAGCCCCAACTCGCCGCCGTACTACGGACACTCGCCGACGATCCGTCATCGTTCTACCGGGGCGCGATCGCCGACGCACTCGCGGACGGGCTACGGCGGGTCGGGAGCCCGCTCACCGCGAACGATCTCGCGGCCCATCAGGCGGAGGACGCTGAGCCGTTGACACTGGACGTGGCCGGAACTCGCTGGTGGACCGCGCCGCCGCCGAGCCAGGGCGCGAGTCTGCTGGCCGTGCTGGAGACCGCCGCGTCGGTGGCGAAGCTGTCCGAGCCGGAACGCACCGGCGCGCTGGCCGCTCGCTGCCAAGATGCCTCCGCAGCACGGGACTTGCTGCTCGGCGATCCGCTCGGCCCGTCCCCCATCGACCTGGACGGACTGCTGCGCCCGGCCCCGCTCGCCGGTGCGCGACCGCCCGAGCCGTCCTTCCGGGCCGCCGGGGACACCGTCGCGATCACCGCCGTAGACGCTTCCGGGCTGGCCGTCTCGCTGATCCAGAGCGTGTACCAGACCTTCGGTTCCGGCATCTGCGAACCGGAGACCGGGATCGTGCTGCACAATCGCGGCTCGGCGTTCAGTCTGCTGCCCGGTCATCCCGCCCTCATCGGCCCCGGACTGCGGCCCCCGCACACCCTCTGCCCGGTCATCGGCCGGTCCACCGAACTGCTCCTCGCGGCCGGTTGCCAGGGCGGCCGGGCGCAGCCGCAGATCCTCGCCCAGACCGTGCCCGACTTGATGGACCCGGCCGCCGATCCGGTCGCCGTCCTCGACCGGCCCCGGTGGGTGATC
The DNA here is from genome assembly GCF_033335955.1 of Streptomyces sp. N50. GTDB lineage: Bacteria > Actinomycetota > Actinomycetes > Streptomycetales > Streptomycetaceae > Streptomyces. The sequence continues at coordinate 9,569,434 of NZ_CP137549.1, read as the reverse complement.
GGCGCCCGCGACATCGGGCACGAGACGCAGACCCTGTTGGCCGAGCCCGGGTCCGTCCCGGCGGGCGCGTTCCCGTCGGTGGTTCCGGTCGTCGTGGCGCCGGGCCGTACCGATCTGGCCGGTCACACCCAGGCCGTACGACTGTCCGTCGGCGGCCGGCTGGACGGCGCCTCCGATCCGCGCGCCGACGGCGGCACCACTCTGGAAGGAAACCCGCAGTGAGCACACTCGCCCCCGAACCCGCACCGGCCGACGCACCCCACCCGCTGGACCCGCTCACCGTCACCGAACTGGCCACGGCCGTAAGGGTGTTGAGGGCCGACACCCGGGTCCCCGACGACGCGCGCTTCTGGGGTGTGGCGCTGGACGAGGACCACGCCCGGCGCGCCGCGCCCGGGGACGCGCGGCGCGCCCGCGCGGTCGTCTTCTCCACCTCCGCGCGCCACGCCTTCGAGGTCGATCTCGAACTCGGCGACAAGCCGCAGACCACCGCCTGGCGGGAGTTGGACGTACGCAGCCCGGGCTGTTCCTCCGAGGAGGCACGGCAGGCGGCTGCGGCCTGTCGGGCAGACCCGCGTTTCCGGGAGGCGCTGGCGCTGCGCGGTATCCACGACGTGTCGTTGGTGATGGTGGACCCGGAGTCGATCGGCGGATTCGAGCCGCCCGAGTACGCGGGGCGGCGGCTGACCTGGGGCAGCGTCTGGCACCGGACCTCCGAGGACGACAACGGTTACGCCCGCCCGGTGCAGGGCGTGGTGCCGATCATCGACATGGAGACCATGGAGATCCTGCACATCGAGGATCACGGGGTGGTGCCCCTGTCAGCGGAGTCGGGCGTGTTCGCGGCCGGGACGGTCGACGAGCGACCGGGGCTGAAGCCGCTGGAGGTCGTCCAGCCGGAGGGGCCGAGTTTCACCGTCACCGGGCAGCGGATCGACTGGCAGGGGTGGTCCGTCCGGGTCGGCTTCAGTCATCGCGAGGGGCTGGTGCTGCACGACCTCGCCTTCGCCGCGGCCGGGAAGGATCCTCGGCAGGTGATCCGGCGTGCGGCCGTCAACGAGATGTACGTCCCGTACTTCGACACGGCGTCCACCCAGTACCGCAAGAACTTCTTCGACTGGGGCGAGTACGGCGCGGGCCCGCTCACCAACTCCCTTGCCCTGGGCTGCGATTGCCTCGGTGTCATCCAGTACTTCGACGCGGCGGTGCTCGGCGGCGACGGCGTCCCCCGCCTCATCCCCAACGCGGTGTGCGTGCACGAGGAGGACGACGGGATTCTGTGGAAGCACCACGACGGGCGCACGGGCCGTACGGAGGTGCGCCGTTCACGGCGGCTGATCATCTCGGCGTTCGCGACCGTCGCCAACTACGACTACGGCTTCTACTGGTCGCTGTACCAGGACGGTTCGGTGATGCTGGAGATCAAGATGACCGGCATCCTGTCCGCGACCGGCGTCGAGGAGGACGAGGCGACGCCGTACGCGCGCCGGGTCGCGCCGAACGTCGCGGTCACCAACCATCAGCACTTCTTCAGCGTCCGCCTCGACATGGCGGTGGACGGCGATCCCAACCGGCTGGTGGAGGTCACCGCCGAGCACGAGCCCGACCCGGTCCTTGACCCGTACGGCAACGCGGCCCGCACTGTGCTGCGTCCGATCCTCAGCGAGGCGGAGGGCGCCCGGCGCACCGATCCGTCCCGCGCGCTGCACTGGCGGGTGGAGAGCACCGAGTCCCGCAACCGGATGGGCGAACCGACCGCGTACCGCGTGCACTTGGAGAGCACGGCGGTGCTGCCGGTGCGCGAGGACAGCGTGTGCGCGCGCCGAGCCCCGTTCGTGGGACGGCAGTTGTGGGCCACGGCCTACGACGTGGACCGGCGTTTCGTCGGCGGCGAGTACCCGAACCAGGCCGAGCCCGGCGCGGACGGCGTGCACAAGTGGCAGGAGGAGAACCGGTCGTTGGACGGCACGGACCTCGTGCTGTGGGCCACGGTCGGTTCGCACCACTTCCCGCGCCCCGAGGAGTGGCCGGTGATGCCGGTGGCGAAGGCGCGGCTGCGTCTGGAGCCCGACGGCTTCTTCGACCGCAACCCGGCCCTGGACGTCCCCGCCCCCAACTCCTGCCACACGCCGAGCCCTTCGGCCCCGGACCACTGCTGCGGCTGACCGCGCCTCCCCTCCCCCTCATCAGAAAGGCGTCCCATGCGCGAGGAAGAGAACACCCGGCTCACCCGGACCGGGCCCGGCACCCCGGCCGGTGAGTGGATGCGCCGCTACTGGCAGCCGATCGCCCTCAGCGAGGAACTCGACGGCGTACGGCCGCTGGTGGCGCCCAAGGTGATGGGCCAGGACCTGGTCCTGTTCCGCGACGAGCAGGGCGAACTCGGTCTCGTCGACCGGGGCTGCCCGCACCGCGGCGCCGACCTGGCGCTCGGCCGCCTGGAGGACGGCGGACTGCGCTGCTGCTTCCACGGCTGGCTCTTCGCCCGCGACGGCTCCTGTCTCGACACCCCCGCCGAGCCCGTCGACAGTCCACTCAAGTCCCGTGTCCGGCTGGACAGTTACCCGGTCCGCGAGATCAACGGGATCATCTGGGGTTATCTCGGCCCCGGCGAACCGCCTCAACTCCCCGCCCTGGACTGCTTCCAGGCCCCCGCCGACCACGCCTTCGCCTGGAAGGGCCTGCTGGAGTGCAACTGGCTCCAGGCCCTGGAGGTCGGCATCGACCCCGCCCACGCCTCCTACCTCCACCGCTTCTTCCAGGACGAGGACCCCGCCGACAGCTACGGCAAACAGTTCCGCGCCGCCTCCCAGGGCACCGACCTCCCGATGACGAAGATCCTGCGCGAGTACGGCCGCCCCGACATCGACGCCGCCCGCACCCCGTACGGCATCCGCCTCACCGCCCGGCGCACGCTCGACGGCACGGACACCCAGGGCCTGCCGATGGACGGCAGCCGTACCCATGTCCGCATCACCCACCAGGTGTTTCCGCACGCCTTCCACATCCCGCTGGACGCGGAGACGGCGATCACCCAGTGGCATGTGCCGATCGACGACAACTCCAGTTACTGGTATGCCCTGTTCACCAGCGTCGGGGGCCCGGTGGACCAGGCGGAGATGCGCCGGCAGCGGGTCGACGCGGTCACCCTGCCCGACTACCGGCCGCGCTTCGGCCGCGCGAACGGCTACGGCTACGACCCGGCGGAACAGCGCACGACGACGTACACCGGGCTCGGCTTCGACATCAACGTGCACGACCAGTGGGCGGTGGAGGGTCAGGGGTCCGTCCAGGACCGCACCCGCGAGCATCTCGGCCGCTCCGACAAGGCCATCGTGATGTACCGCCGGATGCTCGGCGAGGCCATCACCGCCGTCGAGCGGGGCGAGGACCCGCCGCTGGTGCTGCCGGCCGAGGAGGCCGGACAACTGCACGGACCGGTGGCCCTGGACGGGATCGGCCCCACCGACGGCTGGCTGGAGCACTGGACGGCCGTCACCGACAAGCAGCGCGCCGACAGCAGTTGGGCGCGGCCGCTGGGAACGGACGGCTGAGCCGCGTGGGATTCATCGAACGGCACGGCCTGTGGAACCCCGAACAGGCCGCCGCCGCACGGGAGATAGGCGAACGCGCCGAGAGCGGCGGGATGACGGTGGTGCGGCTGGTCTTCGCCGACCAGCACGGTCTGCTGCGCGGCAAGACCGTCACGATGGGCGAACTGCCCAACGTGCTGCGCGACGGGACCGGCATCGCCTCGTCCCTGCTCGCCAAGGACACCTCGGGGCGGACCGTGTTCCCGCTGTTCACCAAGGAGACGCCGCTCGGGCTGCCCGAACTGCGGGGCGCCGCCGACATGGTGATGGTGCCCGACCCGCTGACGTTCCGGATGCTGCCGTGGTCGCCGGGCACGGGCTGGCTGCTGTGCGACCTGCGCTTCACCACCGGCGCGCCGGTCCCGCTGTGCACGCGCGGACTGCTGCGCTCGGTCCTCGACCAGGCCGACGGGCTGACCTACCGCACCGGCCTGGAGGTGGAGTTCCACCTCTTCCGGCTCGACGATCCGCGCCTGGGCCCCGGCGACCAGGGCCAGCCCGGCGCCGCGCCCGAGGTCGGCATGCTCAACCACGGCTACCAGTACCTCAGTGAGCTGCGCTACGACGAACTCGACCCGATCCTCGACGTCCTGCGCTCCAACATCGAGGGCCTGGGCCTCCCGCTGCGCAGCCTGGAGGTGGAATTCGGCCCGAGCCAGGTCGAGTTGACCCTCCAGCCCGCCGACGGCCTGGGCACGGCCGACGCGATGGTCCTGCTGCGCAGCGCCGTCAAACAGGTCGCCGCCCGCCACGGCCACCACGCCACCTTCATGTGCCGCCCCCATCTGCCCGGCGTCTTCTCCAGCGGCTGGCATCTGCACCAGAGCGTGCTGCGGGACGGGGTGGGTGTCTTCGCGCCGGAGGGCGGCGAACTCGCCACGTCCGGGCCGCCGTTGTCGCCGTACGGAACGGCGTTTCTCGGCGGGCTGCTGCGGCACGCGCGGGCCACGAGCGCGTTCTCGACGCCGACTCTCAATGGTTTCAAGCGTTTTCGCTCGCTGTCGCTGGCACCGGACCGTGCGGTCTGGGGGCGCGACAACCGCGGGGCGATGGTGCGGGTGCTGGGTGACGGACCGTCATCGACCCGCCTGGAGAACCGGATCGGCGAACCGGCCGCCAATCCCTACCTCTACCTCGCCTCCCAACTCGCCGCCGGACTGGAGGGCGTGGCGGGCGGCCTGGAACCCGGACCGGCCGCCGACGAGCCCTACGCGGCCCGGGCCGAACCGCTCCCGCGCTCACTCGGCGAGGCCCTCGACGCGCTGGAGTCCGACCGCATGCTCGCCGACCGGCTCGGCAAGGACTTCGTGGCGTACTACACGAGCATCAAACGAGCCGAGATCGATCGCTTCAGCCAAGAGGTGACCGACTGGGAACAGCGGGAGTACTTCCGTGTCTTCTGACCTCGGCTTCCCCGGCGCCACGACACAACGGCTCCTGGTCCGACAGGCCTGTTGGATCGCCCAGGACGTGCTGGAGCTCCGGCTGGCCAGGCCCACCGGCGGCGCCCTGCCGACCTGGGAGCCGGGCGCACACGTGGAGTTGACCCTGCCCTCGGGGCTGCGTCGGGCCTACTCGCTCTGCGGGGAGGTGACGGACACCGAGGCGTGGACGATCGCCGTGCACCGCGTGCCCGAGGGTCGCGGCGGCTCGCGGGAGATCCACGAAACCGCCCTGGTGGGACGGGAGTTGGAGGTGCGCGGACCGGTCAACCGTTTCCCGCTGGCTCCAGCGCCGGGCTATCTGCTGCTGGCCGGCGGCATCGGCGTCACCCCGCTGCTGCCGATGGCCCGCGAACTCACCGCCCGCGGCCTGCCCTGGCGACTGATCCTCGGCGCCCGCGACCGGTCCCGGCTCGTGTACGCCGAGGAGTTGATGGCGCTGGGCGGCGACCGCGTGCTGCTTGTGCCGCAGGACGAGGCAGGCCTCCCGGACCTGGCCGCCGAACTCGCCGCCACCCCGTCCACGCACGCCGTCTACGCCTGCGGCCCCCAGCCGATGCTCGACGCGGTGACGACCCTGTGCCGTACAGCTGACCCGGTGCGGTCACCGCACCTGGAACGCTTCACCGCGGCCGCCGACGCGATCCCGGATCAACTGGACGCCACGAGCGGGGAGTTCGAGGTGGTGCTCAGCCGTTCCGGCCTGCGGCTGACCGTGCCCGCCGACCGTACCGTGCTGGACGTCGTCCGGGAGAAGCTCCCGGACGTGCCGTACTCCTGCGAGGAGGGCTACTGCGGTACCTGCGAGACACCGGTCACGGCCGGGGCCCCGGACCACCGCGACACGGTGATCGAGCCGTCCGAGCGCCCCACCGCCACCACGATGATGATCTGCGTGAGCCGCTGCGACTCCCCCGTGCTGGAGCTGGACCTCTAGATGACTCGCCCTTTCGCCAGGCGGTGCAGGAGGGCCCGGGGCCGGTACGGGATGACCTCGGCCAGGGAGATGGCGGTGCTGGTCCGGTCCACCCCGTCGATGGCGAGGATCGCCTTGGTGACGCGGTGCAGGTCCGCGGTGTCCTTGGCGACGACATGGGCGAGGAGGTCCGCGTCGCCGGTGGTGTAGTGCACCTCGATGACCTCGGGGAGGTCGAGCAGTCCCTCGTGGACGCTCTCGGGTACGGCCTGGCTCACCGCGAGCGACATGAACGCCACCAGGCCGTACCCGAGGGCGGCGGGGTCGACGCGTCGGCTCACGGGCTTGAGCACACCCTCGGCGGCCATCCTCCGCAGCCGCGCGTGAACGGTGTTCCGGGCCACGCCCAGCGTCTGCGCCAGGGCGAGGATCGTCGCGTCCGGGTCGTCGTCCAGGGCCAGGACGATCCGGGCGTCCAAGGGGTCCATCAGCGTCATGGTGAGCATTCTGCCACCAGATCGCCGTGAGTCTGAGCATCTGTCGCAGCAGGCAGAGCTTGTATTGCGCTGATGCCCCGGCGTGTGGTCAACCTGATGGGCCGTTCACACCTCCGCCCTGCTGAAGGACCGCCCGCCATGGCCTCGAAGACTTCTCCTTCCGGCACCGGTAGTTCCTGGATCGTCATCGTCGCCGCCGGGATCGCCGCCGGGCTGCAGGTCTGGAAGGTCCCGCCGGCGCTCCCGTTCCTACGGCACGACCTCTCGCTGAGCCTCGTCCAGGCCGGGACTCTCCTCGGGATCGTCCAACTGGCCGGGATGCTCGGGGGACTTGCGGTCTCGCTGCTGGCCGAGCTGATCGGTGAGCGGCGCTGCCTGAGCGCGGGGCTGGTGCTGCTGTTCCTCGGCTCGGCGGGCGGCGGATTCGCCTCGTCGGCGGCGCCGCTCCTTGCCTCGCGGGCGGTCGAGGGGGCCGGTTTCATCCTGGTGGCGGTGACCGGCCCCGGGCTGATCCGGCGCACGGCACCGCCCGCCCGCTTCACCACGGCCATGGGGTTCTGGGGCGCCTACCAGGGCATCTCCACCTTCGCCGGGCTCATCATCGGCGCGCTGGCCCTCCAGGTGATGCCCTGGCGGGTGTGGTGGTGGGGCATGGCCGTGATCGCGCTGCTGCCGTTGCCGTGGGTCCTGGCCCGGGTTCCCCGGGACGACGCGGGTGGTGTGCGTGGCGCGGCGAACGCCCTCGCCCGTATCGGCCGTACCGTCCGGGCACCGGCCCCCTGGACGGCCGGTCTCGTGTTCGCCTGCTACACCCTGCCGTGGATGGCGGTGGTCGGGTTCCTGCCCACGATCTACCGCGACGGCGGGATGACGGGCAGTTGGCCGGGTGTGCTCAGTGCGGTGGTCGGTGCGGCGAACGCCGTCGGGTCGATCACCACGGCGGCGCTCATGAAGCGCGGCCTGCCGACCCGCGCGCTCATCGTCCCCGCGTTCGTCCTCATGGCCGGCACGTCCGTGCCGGCGTTCGCCGTCGACTGGCACGCCCTCCCGGCAGGCACCGCTTGGCAGTTCGTGTGCGTCGCGGTCTTCTCGCTGACCGGCGGGGCGATACCGGCAGCCTTGCTGCGCATGATCGGTGAGCTGACGCCGGTCGGCGGTTCCGCTCCCGCCACCATGGGCCTGATCCAGCAGCTCTTCAACGCGGGCAGCTTCGTCGGCCCCACCCTCGCCGCGTGGCTGGCCACCCGTACCGGCGACTGGCACTCCACCTGGTGGCTGACCTGTGCCTGCACGGCCGCGGGGATCGCCCTCAGCCACCGTCTCAGGCCGCGAGCCGAAGCCCCCGTGACGAACTCGGCCACCGTGCCCGGCAGTTGAGACCCACCCGCTACGGCAAGGGACCGTCCCCGACCCGCTCCCGCAACCCGGCGCGGATGGGATCGTCGTCAGGCAGGCCGAGTTCGGTGGTCAGGGCGAGCGCGCGGGTCCACACCTCGTGGGCCGCGTCGTGCTGTCCCGCGCTGCGATGGCTGTCGCCGAGACAGGTCAGACAGGCGGCCTCGCTGTGCCGCTCCCCGGTGGCGTGGAACAACTGGGCCGCCTGCCGGTACCGGTCAACTGCCTGCTGATAGCCGCCCAGTTGGTGGTGGATGTAGCCGAGGCTGTCGGAGATGTGGGCCTGCCCGTCCACGTCACCGGCCGCCTGGGCGAGTTCGAGGGCCTGCTCACAGTGTCCGAGTGCGCGGAGGTGGTCGCCGAGGTGCGCCTGCCGCCAGCCGATGTGGTTCAGCGCGGCGGCCTGTCCCGCCCGGTCGCCCGCGGCCCGGTAGTGCTCCAGGCTCCGGTAGGCGTGTTCCAGGGCGAGTTCGGCGTTTCCCTGGACGCCCGACATCCGCGAGAGGTGCTGATGGGTGCGGGCCTGGCCCGCGTCGCTGCCGACCGCGGCGAAGAGTTCGAGGGCCCGCAGATAGTGTTCCCGGGCCGGTTCCGGGCACTTCAACCGGTCCAGGGCCAGGCCCAGTCCGCGATGGGCGCCCGCCCGGCCTGCCAGATCTCCCTGCCGCTCGGCCGCCGCCAGCGCGCGGTGCCCGGCGGTCAGCAGCGCCTGCCAGTATCCGTGCCGGTCCAGGAAGGTGGTCAGTACGGTGACCAGCCGCCACACGTGCGCGTCGAAGCCGGGCCGGGCCTGCCGTACGAGCGCGAGAAGCACCGGGTGTTCAGCGACGAGCCAGGCGAGCGCACCGCCGTAGTCCTCGAACCCGACCACGTTCGCGCCGGGTCTGGGCGCGGGCGACTCCACCGGATTGGGCTGCGGGGTCACCAGCACGTCCGCCGCCCGCGCGGAGTGCAGGTAGTGGTCCATCATCCGGTGCACCGCCGACCGGCGTTCCCACTCGTCGTCGTACGCGGTCACGAGTTCCCCGGCGTACACGCGCAGCAGGTCGTGGAAGGCGTATCGCCCCGGGGCGTGCTCGACCAGCAAGTGGCCGCTGGTCAGTTCGGCGAGCAGCGGGCGGACGCGCTCGGGCGGTGTCCCGGCCAGCGCGGCGGCCGCGCGCTGGTCCAGGTCGGGTCCCGGGTGCAGTGCCAGCAGGCGGAACAGCCGGGCCGCGGCGGGGCTGAGCGCGCTGTAGGACCAGGAGAACACCGCCCGTACCTGGCTGGACTCCTCGCCGCCGTCCAGCGCGTCCAACCGGCCGCCCGCCTCCCGGAGTTCCTCCGCGAGTGTCCCCAGGGGGCGATGCGGTTGCGCGGCGGCGCGGGCCGAGACCACGGCCAGCGCGAGGGGCAGCCCCGCGCACCAGGTGACGACGTCGGCGACCGCCGCCGGTTCGGCCGCGACCCGGCCCGCGCCGAGCCGTTCCGCGAGTACGTCCCGTGCGGCGGCCGGTGTCAGCGGGTCCACCGCGAGCAGATGGGCGCCCTCGGTCGCGGCCAGCCCGGTCAGCCGGTTGCGGCTGGTCACCAGCGCCATGCAGCCGACGGCGCCCGGCAGCAGCGGACGGACCTGCTCCTCGTCACGGGCGTTGTCGAGGACGACCATCATGCGACGCCCCGTCAACAGGCTCCGATACAGCCCGACTTGGGCCTCAAGACCCGGCGGCACGCGCTCCGGCCGCACCCCGAGCGCGTCCAGGAACCCTCGTACGGCCTCGGTCGGCTGCACCACCGCCCCCTGCGGGTCGAAGCCGCGCAGGTTCACATACAACTGCCCGTCGGGGAAGGCGCTTTCGACCCGCCGCGCCCAGTGCACGGCGAGGGCGGTCTTCCCCACGCCCGCCATGCCCGACACCGCCGAGATGACCACGGCGGCGGACTCTCCATCGGCCGAGGCGAGGATCGCGGCGAGGCGCGCGAGTTCGCCGTCACGGCCGGTGAACCCCGTATGGACATGGGGAGTTGAGCGGGCAGCTCGGTCTGTCGCAGCACCTCCGACGACTCGGTCCGCCGGGGCACCGCCGATGGCTGGGGCTGTCGTATGACCGCCGACGGTTCGGGGCTCGGGGCCGACGCGGGGCGGTGGCCGCGCAGGATCGACTGGTGGAGCTGGCGCAGGGCCGGTCCCGTGTCCGTGCCCAGCTCCTCGGCCAGGCGCTTGCGGACGGCGGCGTAGCAGTCCAGGGCCTCCGCGCTGCGGCCGGTCTCGTGCAGGGCCCGCATCAGGGCTTCGGCGAGGGGTTCCGCGAGCGGGTACTCGCCGAGCAGGCCGGTCAACGGGCCGATGAGGGACGCGGGTTCACCGTGGCGCAGTTCCGCGCGGGCCCACCCGACGGCCGCGTCCTGGTGCTGGCGCCGCCAGGCCTCACGCATGCGGGCCGCCCACTCGCCGTTCAGCCCGGACAGCGGTTCCCCGCGCCAGAGGTCGAGTGCCTCGCGCAGCAGTACGGCCCGCGCGACTTCGGCCGGTCCCGCCGCCCGCGCCTGGTCGGCCAACTGCCGGAACCGGTACACGTCCACCTGGTCCGGGCGGGCCTCCAGCAGGTATCCGCCGGAACGGCGCACCACCAATAAGGGTTCGCGCGCGGTCTCGGCGGCCTGCTCGCACATCCGCCGTATCCGGGCGACATGGGCGTGCACCGCGCCGCGCGCGCCGTCCGGCGCGTGCGGGCCCCAGACCCGCTCGATGACCACGTCGACGGCGACGGGCCGGCCGACGTCCACGGCCAACGCGGCCATCACGGTGCGGCGTTGGGGCGGGCCCACCTCCACCGCGCGCCCCTCCGCCGACAGTTCCACCGGCCCGAGCAACTGCACGTCCACCATGGTGTGCGCCTCCCCCTACACAAAGCCTCCTCCTTTTTTCCACAGACGTGTACGCGGCGCGACAAGCCTTCGACAAGGTTTCCCGTCACACACCGGTGCGAATCTGCTGGGGAACGGACGGGCGCCGACCGCGTCCCGTCCGGGCATGACGGCAGGGCCGTCGCCTGGCGGCTGCGCAACAGGCAAACGGGGGCGAGACGTGTGATCACACAAGGAGTGATGGCACCTGGGACACGGGTGCCGGTACGGCGGCCGGAGACCTTACCCGCCGCCACGGGGAACGCCGGCGGAAGGAGCGTGCTGGAGGGCGCCTTCGCGCTGCTGGAGGCGGTGGAGCGGGCCGTGGAGGCGGGACCGACGAGGCTCGCGGCCGACTGCGGGCTGCCCAAGACGACCGCGTACCGGCTGCTGGAACAACTGGCGGACCTGGGCGCGGTCGAGCGGAACGGAGGGAGTTACCGGGTCGGCCCGCGGATGTTCCGCCTCGGGCGCGCGTGGCAGCCGCATCCCCGGCTGCGCGCCGCCGCCCGGGAACCGATGCGGCGGCTGGCTCAGGTCACGGGGACGACCGTGGGCATCGCCGTGCTGTGGAAGGGCGAGACGCTGATGGTCGAGTGGTGTCCCGCCGACGCCCGCCGGCTCGATCCGCTGGGGACCCGGATGACCTGGCCGTGGTTCACCGCGGCGGGCAAGGTCCTGGTGGCCACGGCCGCACCGGTGCCGCTGCTGGGGCCGCTGCCCGCGTCCTGGGCGCGGGACGCCGACGCGATACGGGAGCGCGGTGCCGCGTTCGACCGGGAGGAAGTGGTAACGGGCGTGTGCTGTGCGGCAGTTCCCCTGCTGGGGCTGCGCGGCACACCCGTCGCGGCCCTGTGCGTCCTCACCGACCCGGCCCACCACTTGGAACGGCTCGCGGAGACCGCGCGTCGCACGGGGCAGGTGATCAGCGCGGGGCTGCGGGGGCGGTGAGGGGCGGGGCAGTCGGGGGGCGATGAGCCGACGGGGTCGGCGTCGTGCGGTACGGCGGTCGGGCGGGGACGAGCGCCGGCCGCGCCGCCGACCCCGTCTTTGTCTTCGCCCGGCACAGGACGGGGGCCGAGGTCGACACCCCCGAAAACCCCTGCGCTCCCCATCGGTCACCGTCGTACGCTGACGGCCGCTGTCTGACCAGGGAGGACACATGGGGATCCGAAGCCTGACCCGCACCGAGGCCGAGCGCCGGGCCGAACTGATCGCGGTCGAGCGGTACGACGTGGACGTCGATCTGACCGCGCTGCCCGACGGGCCGGAGGTCCGCTCCGTCTCCACCGTGGCGTTCACCTGTCGCGAGCCGGGCGCGGAGACCTTCGTGGACTGTGCGGCACGGGTACTGAACGCGACACTCAACGGGGTCGAACTCGCCCCCGCCGAGGACGGGCGGATCCAACTCCCCGCCCTCGCCGAGCACAACGTGCTGCGGGTGGAGAGCGTCCAGGCCGACACCACGGCCGGCGAGGGCGTGCACAAGGCGACGGACCCCGCCGACGGCGAGGTCTACGTGTGGATGAGCTTCGAACCGGACGAGGCCCGCTTCGTCTGGGCCTGCTTCGACCAGCCGGACCTCAAGGCCCCGCACGCCTTCACCGTCACGGCGCCGTCCGCCTGGACCGTCACCAGCAACTCCGGTGACGCACGGACAGAGGAGCTGAGCGGGGCCCGCCGCTGGACCTTCCCGGACACCCCGCCCCTGTCCGTGTACAACACCGTCATCAACGCGGGCCCCTTCCACGAGGTCCGCCGCGAGGCCGACGGCCACAACCTGGGCCTGTACTCCCGCCGTTCACTCGCCGAGGTCCTCGACCGCGACGCCGACGAGATCTTCACCCTCACCCGCCAGGGCCTCGCCTTCTACGCCGAGGCCTTCGCGATGCCGTTCCCGCAGCGCCGCTACGACCAGGTGTTCATGCCCGAGTTCGGCGGGGCGATGGAGAACTACGGCTGTGTGACCTGGTCGGACGCGTTCCTGCGGCGGGCCGCGCCGACCCCGGCCGAACACGGGCTGCTGGCACGGGTGTTGCTGCACGAGATGGCGCACATGTGGTTCGGCAACATCGTCACCATGCGCTGGTGGGACGACCTGTGGCTGAACGAGGCGTTCGCGGAGTTCGCCTGCCACTGGGCAGCCGAGCGCGCCACCCGGCACACGGACGCATGGGCGAGCCATCTGATGATCGGCAAGATCAGCGCGTACCTGTCCGACCAGGGCCCCGCCTCGCACCCGATCCACCAGCCCATCCACGACGTCGCCCAGGCCGCGTCGATCTTCGACAACATCACGTACCCCAAGGGCGCGTCCGTCCTCCAGCAGCTCAAGACCTACGTCGGCGAGGACAACTTCAGGACCGGCATGGCCGCCTACTTCGCCCGTCACGCCTGGGGAAACACCACACTCCAGGACCTGATCGACTCCCTGTCCGAGGCCGGCGGCCGCGACCTCGGCACCTGGCGCACCGCGTGGCTGGAGACCGCGGGCACCGACCGCTTCACCCTGGAACGCGACGGCGACACGGTCACGCTGGTGGCCGCCGCCGATCCGCGTCCGCAGGTCCTGGCGGTGGGCGCCTACGACCGGAACGGCGACGCGCTGGAGCGCCGGGCGCTGGTACGGGTCGAGGTGACGGAGCCCCGCACCACCGTCACCGGCCTCCCGCCCACCGCCGACGTCCTGTTGATCAACGACGACGACCTGACCTTCGCGACGACCCGCCCGGACCCCACGACCAGGGACGCCCTCTTCCGTACGGCGGCGCAGTTGCCGACGGCCATCTCCCGGGGCGTGGCCGCGGCCACCGTGTGGGACATGCTGACGACCGGCGAGGCCACGGCGGCGGAGGCCGGGCGGTGCCTCACCTCGGTGCTGGCGGCCGAGACGTCCGACGCGGTGATCGAGCCGTATCTGACCCTCGCGGCGAACGTGGCGGAGCTCTGGGCGCCGCCCGCCGAGCGCGTCGAGTTGTCGGCAGCGGTGGCCGCGGCCTGCCGCGACCTCGCCAAAGACCCCGGCCGCCGTCAGGTCGCGCTGCGCGGGCTTGCCCGTACCGCGACGACCGCGGACGATCTCGCCTGGCTGCGCCAACAGGCCGGTGACGACGTCGACCTGCACTGGCGCGCGCTGATCCGCGAGGCGGAACTGGGCGGCGACATCACGGCGGAGTCCGACCGTCTGCTCACCCGCGACCCGGATCCCGACGCCTGGCTCCGCGCCCTCACCGTGCGGGCCGCGCTGCCCGACGCGGCGACGAAGGCGGAGGTCTGGCAGCAGCTGGTCGAGGACCGTACGGTCCCCATCACCTCGTTCGGCCTGGTGGCGGCGGCCTTCTGGCGCCCTGGCCAGGACGAACTGCTGGCGCCCTACGCCGAGCGCTACTTGGAGGCGGTCCCGAAGCTGCACCAGGGCGGAATGATCCTGGCGATGAGCTACACGCACCGCCTCTTCCCGCTGCACGGCATCGGCCCGGCATACATCGAGCGGGCCCGTGAGGCTTCCGGTGAGGCGGTTCCAGTGGTCCGCCTCACGCTCCTGGAACGCTCGGACGAAGTGAGCCGGATGCTCCGCGCCCGGGGCACGTCGGCCTGAGGCTCAGCTGACCGTTCCACCGCCCAACCGGTCGGCCAGGCACGCGAGATAGAGGGCCATGGCCGTCCGGTACTCCCGCAGGGGGCGGCCGGTGATCTGCTCGATCTTGTTCATCCGGTAGACGACGGTGTTCCGGTGGATGTGCAGAGCCTCGGCGGTACGGACGAGGTTGAACCCGCTCTCGCACCAGGCGGTCACCGTGTCGCGGAGGGCGGGCCAGTCCGGCTGGGCGCGCAGTTCGGTGGCGGTGAGGTCCAGCAGGCGGTTGCGGGCCGCCTGGCTCACCGCCGTCACCACCTGGTGGACCCGCAGGTCGGTGATCAGATGGACGGGTGCGGCCTCGGCGAAGCGCGCACCGAGCCGCAGCGCGTCGCACGCGTCCTGGTAGGAATCGTGCAACCCGCCGACGGACAGGGCCGGTTCACCGATCCCGGCACGGGCGACGAGCCCGTCCTGGGCGGCGATGAGATCGGTGACCCGCCGGCAGTCGGCGACGAGGGAGGGCGTGGAGCATCCGGCGGGGAGCCGGTGCAGGACGCCGATCCAGCCGGGTGCGGTGGCGGCGACGATGTCCTGGGGGTCGGCGAAGATCTCCCCCACGGTGCGCAGCAGTTCGGAGCGGACCAGGGCCATGTCCCGGGTCTGGGTGCCGCCCTGGCGGCGGGGCGCCGGGTGGGGCACGCTCACCTCGAAGGCGACGGCGACCCGTCGTAGGCGCAGGTCGAAGCCGAGTTCGGCGGCGCGGAACACGAGGAAATCGCCCTCGACGACCTGGGGGTCGTAGGACGCGATGTCGGTGAGGAGTTTCTCGGCGGCCCGTTCGGCGAGCAGCCGGGAGCGCAGCATCACGGACTCCCGGAGCAGGATCTCCGTCTGGCGTTTGACGAGGAGTCCGAAGCGGCGGACCTGCGCGGGGGTACCGGTGATGCCGACCGTGCCCACGGCCTGCCCGTTGGTGATCAGCGGGAGGGTCACCCCCGGTCGTACGCCGCGCAGTTGCTGCGCCTGGGAGGCGCTGTGCGTGGCTGGTTCCTTCGTACGGACGACGTCGACGGACGCCTCGTGGAAACTGCCGACACGGCTGCTGTCCCCGCTGCCGATGACGATGCCCTCCGCATCCGTGATCAGCACGTTGAAGCCGATGACGGCAGAGGTGTCCCCGGCGATCTCCTGGGCGAGTGACGGGCTGAGCACGGGCTTTCCTCCCGTCGCGGGCGAGCCGGATTGGACGCACCGTACAGGGGACCGTATGAATCCGGCCACAACTTCGTACGAAGTGGACGATGACGTGCGGCGCGTTGATGCCTAGCGTTTGGGCCCAATCACTTCCCGCCGAGGGCACAGCGCGGTGAACGGCGGGTCCCTCCAGTGCCGATCCCTCAGTGCCGATACGGAAGGCCCGTGCCGATGATCCGTGTGCGCTCGCTCGCCGTCGCGTTGTCCGCGACGCTGATGTTGTCCACCGTCGCCGCCTGTGGTTCCGGGGGCGACGACGCCCCGAAGAACGTCTCCGCGAAGACCGCCGCCCTGGGCACGCTCACGCCCGGCGTCCTGAAAGTGGCCGTCCAGCCGTACGCGCCCTACACCACCGAGCGGGGTGGGAAGATCGTCGGCCTCGACGGCGACATCCTCACCTACGTGGCCAAGAAGCTGGGCCTGGAGATCAAGCCCCAGGTAACGGACTTCGCGGGCATGCTCGCCGGAGTCCAGTCCCGCCGCGTGGACATCACCGTCGGCGGTGTCGCCTGGTCCGCCGACCGGCAGAAACAGGGGCTGTTCACCGACCCGCCGTACTACTCGCCCCCGGCGATGGCGGTCCGCAGCGGCAAGACCTACAAGACGGTGGCCGACCTCAAGGGCCGCAGCCTCGGCACGGTCGACGGCTATGTCTGGGTCAAGTCAATCCAGGCCGTGCCCGGCGCCAAGCTGCACGCCTACCCGGACGCCAACGGCGTCTTCGACGACCTCGGCGCCGGCCGGATCGACGTCGGCTTCCTGGACCCGCTCATCATCATCGCGGCGCAGAAGCAGCGCCCGGACCTGAAGATCGCCACCGAGTACCTGACCCCGCCGACCGCCGCCGAGGTGAAGGCGAAGCCGGCCCTGCAGTACTTCGAGCCGTACCAGACGGGCTTCTATCTTCCCAAGAAGGCAACGAAGTTGGAGCAGGCGATCTCCGCGCAGATCGACGCGATGTACAAGAACGGCGAGTTGGCGAAGCCCGTCACCAAGTACGGCGGAGATCCTGAGCAGTTCCTGAAGCCCGCCGCCGACGTCGCGACCGCCCGGCGCGGTGTGGACCGGCCGAGCGACTGGACTCCGCCGTCCATCGGGAAGTGAGGAGCTGACATGTCGGGTCTCTTCCAAGTCCCCTGGTCCGACTACCGTTCCGACCTGATCGACGCGCTGTGGCGCACGGTCTCGTACACGGTGGTCAGCTTCGTCGGAGCGGTGCTGCTGGGTCTGGTCGTGGCACTGCTGCGACTCAGCAAGGCATGGCCCGCGCGTGCCCTCGCAGCCGTCTACACGGAGCTCTTCAAGAACATCCCGCTCCTCGCCATCATCTTCCTGACCTACTTCGGCCTGGCCTCGGCGGGCATCCGGCTGGACGTGTTCACCGCCGGGTGCCTCAGCCTCGTCGTCTTCTACGCCGCGTATCTGTCCGAGATCTTCCGGTCCGCGATCAGCGGGGTGCACGACGGGCAGACCGAGGCCGGTGAGGCGTTGGGCATCGGGAAGGTGGGCATCTTCGTCCACATCGTGCTGCCGCAGGCGGTCCGGCAGGCGCTGGCCGGTACCAACACCATGCTGGTCGACCTGCTGAAGTCCACCTCGCTCCTGGTCACCGTGTCCGCCGCCGAGCTGATGTCGGAGGGACGGCTCATCACCTCCGCCACCTTCCGGGCGCTGGAGGTGTACCTGGTCATCTCGGCCATCTACTTCGCCCTGTGCTACCCGCTCTCCCAACTCCTCCTACTGCTGGAGCGCAAGGTGCGCGCGGGCGTCCCGCTGTCCCCCTGGCGACGGCGCCGGGTGCGTACGGCGCGGGCGCTGCTCGCCGCCGAGCTCGGCACGGGAGCCGACCTGAAGGAGGCGGCCGTATGACCGAGCCCGTCACCACGGCGAAGTCCGCCCCAACTGCCCCTGCGGAGGCGATCGTTCGGATCGAGGGGCTGAGCAAGTCCTTCGACGGGCGGCTCGTGCTCGACGACGTGAGTCTCGAGGTCGACCGCGGCCGGATCGTCAGCGTCATCGGGCAGAGCGGCGGCGGCAAGACGACGCTGATGCGCTGCGTGAACCTGCTGGAGCGGCCCGACCGGGGCACGGTGGAGGTCGCCGGGCAGGTGGTGCACCACGACGGCCGCATCGTCTGCCGCGACCTGCCCGCACTGCGCCGCACGGTCGGCATGGTCTTCCAGCGCTTCAACCTCTTCCCCCATCTCACAGCCGTGGAGAACGTCGTCGTAGCCCAACGGAAGGCGGGTGTCCCGGAGTTGGAGGCCCTGGAGCGCGCCGTCACCCTGCTGCGCCGGGTCGGGGTGGCCCATCGCGGCCTCGCCCTGCCCGACCGGCTCTCCGGCGGCGAGCAGCAACGCGTCGCCATCGCCCGCGCGTTGGCGCTCCGGCCCGAGGTGCTGCTCTTCGACGAACCCACCTCGTCCCTCGACCCGGAGGCCACCCGCGAGGTGCTCAGCGTGATGCGCGAACTGGCCGCCGACGGCATGACGATGCTGCTGGTCACCCATGAACTCCCCTTCGCCCGCGAGGTGTCGGACCACGTCGTCTTCGTCGACGGCGGCCGCATCGTGGAGGAGGGCCGACCTCAACAGGTCATCGACGACCCCCAACAGGCCCGCACCCGCGCGTTCTTGGCCGCCTACGGGTCGGCCTCATGACCGGGCACGGCGGTCCCGTCGTCGTGGTCGGCGGCGGTGTCGTGGGCCTGTGCACCGCCTACTACCTGGCGGAGGCCGGCCTGGAGGTGGAGGTGGTCGAGCGGCGCGCGCTGGGTTCCGGTGCGTCCCGGGGCAACGCGGGCTGGGTCTGCCTCAGCCATTCGACGCCGGTCCCGGCCCCCGGCGTGGTGCGCTACGCGCTCCGCTCCCTGGGCCGCCCGGACTCACCCCTGTATCTACGGCCGCTGCCCGATCCGGCGTTCGTACGGTGGCTGTGGCGGTTCTGGCGCAGCAGCACACCGGCCGCGTTCCGGCGCGGCTACACCGCGATCGCCGAGCTGAACCGCACCACGTTCGATCTCTTCGACGGATTGCGCGAGGCCGGGGTCGAGACCAGCCTCACCCGGCCCGGCATGGTGCACGCGTTCCTCTCCCCCGCCGAGGCCCGCCACCACCTCGCCGTCCAGCGGCAGATGGCGCACGGCCGCTACCCGCTGCCCGACGACGTGGTCACGGGCGACGATGCCCGCCTCCTCGACCCGGCGCTGTCCGACCGGGTCCGCGCCGCCTATCTGGTCGAGGGCGAGGGCGTGGTCGATCCGGAGGCGTTCGCCCGCGCGCTGGGCGAGGCGCTAGCCGCGTCCGGCGTGAAGATCCACGAGAACACGGACGCCACCGGGTTCCGCACCGAGGGCGACCGCGTCACCGCGCTGCGCACCGCGACCGGCGAGATCCCCTGCTCGGCCGCCGTCATCGCGGCCGGCATGCGCTCGTCGGACCTGCTCGGCTCGCTGGGACATCCCCTGCCGTTGCAGGCGGGGAAGGGTTACAGCTTCTCGGTCGACCTGGATCCGGCGCCCCGGCACACCTTGTATTTCGGTGAGCGCAGGGCCGTCGCCTCGCCGATCGGGGCCACCACCCGCATCGGCGGCACGATGGAGCTGAGCGGCAACAACAACCGCCTCGACTGGCGTCGTATCGTCGCCGTCGCGCTCGCCAGCCGGCACTATCTGGGCCGCTGGTTCGACGACCCCGACGACCTGGTGAGCCTGATCCGGGACCCGTGGGTGGGCGGCCGGCCCTTCCTCCCCGACGGGCTCCCGGTCATCGACCGCGTCCCCGGGCACGACAACGCGTTCGCGGCGACCGGGCACGGCATGCTCGGGGTCACGCTGGGCCCGGTCACCGGCCGTACCCTCGCCGACTACGTCCGTACCGGTCGCCGACCCGACGCCCTCATGCCGTTCCGCTTCAACAGGGCGCCCTGGAGCGGGGGTTCAGCCGGCAGGTGACTTCGTCCCGCTGCGTTCCGGGTGCGGACTGGACGGCGCCACCCGCAGCGGGCGGGCCGCCCAGGCGGGCAGGTGCCAGTTCCAGCCGCCGAAGAGAGAGACGAGGGAGGGAACGAGCAGCATCCGCACGACGGTCGCGTCGAGCAGGATGCCGATGCCCAGGCCGGTCGCCAGCGTCTTGAGGTCGGTGCCCGGTCCCGACGCCAGCGCGGCGAAGGCGAGGAAGAGGATGAGTGCGGCGCTGGTGACGAGCCGGCCGGTGCGGCCGATGCCCTCGACGACCGCGTCGTCGGTGGAGAGTCCGGCGTCGTACTCCTCCCGGATGCGGGAGAGGATGAACACCTCGTAGTCCATGGACAGTCCGAACAGGAACGCGAAGATCATGATCGGGATCCAGAACGTGACGGCCCCGGTCGCGGCGATCCCGAAGAGCGTGTTCGAGCCGTGGCCGTCCTGCCAGAACAGCACCATCAGGCCCAGGGTCGCCGCCAGTGAG
Organism: Streptomyces sp. N50; assembly: GCF_033335955.1. Lineage (GTDB taxonomy): Bacteria > Actinomycetota > Actinomycetes > Streptomycetales > Streptomycetaceae > Streptomyces. The sequence goes on along the minus strand of NZ_CP137549.1, from coordinate 9,549,423 downwards.
ATCAGGTTGAGCAGCACCGCCTTCAGCGGCAGCAGCAGGGAGCGGAAGGCGCGCACGAGCAGGACGTACGTCAGCAGCGCGATGATGGTGAGCATCAGCGGGAAGTTGCCGTAGACGGCGTGCAGGAAGTCGATCTGCGCCGCGCCGACACCCGCGACACCGACGACTCCGGGCAGGTGCTCGGTGACGGTCTTGACCCGTCGGACCACGTCGACGCTCTTCGAGTTCACCGTCTCGGTGTCCGGGATCACGACGACGATGCTCTGTCCGCCGCGGTTGCCCGCGGGCCCGGTCGGCACGAGCACACTGGTCACCCCGTCGACCTTGGCCAGCTCGGCGGCGACGGGTTTCGCCCGGTCGGTGCTGACCAGGACCTCCATCGGGGTCAGCGCACCGGTCGGGACGCCACCGCGCTCCAGGGTCTGCAGGGTCTCGTACGCGGGGCCGCTCTTGGCCAGCGACTCCGAGGAGGCGAGGCCGATCTTGATGCCGAGGAAGACGCCGACGAGGACTGCGAGCGCGGCCAGCGCGGCGCCGGCCGCGATCCACCGGCGCCGTACGACGGCGGCGGTCCAGCGGCTCCAGAAGCGGCTCGCCCGGTTCTCGTGCCGGATCTTGGGCCAGTCCACCTTCGGGCCGATGCCTCCCAGGATCGCGGGGGTCAGGGTGAGCGTCGTCAGCACGCTCGCGAGCGGGATGAGCGCGCCGCCGTAGCCCATGCTGCGCAGGAACGGGACCGGCAGCACGACCAGGGAGAGCAGGCCGATGGCGACCGTGACGCCGCTGAACACGATCGCGTGCCCGGCGTGCTCCATCGCGACCACGACCGCCTCGTGGTTCTCCCGGCCGCGGTCGCGTTCCTCGCGCCAGCGGGTGACGAACAGCAGCGAGTAGTCGATCGCCACACCCAGCCCGATCAGGGCGACCAGGAACTGCACGATGAACGACACGTCGGTGGCGTAGGTGAGCGGCAGCAGCATCACGAAGGTCGCGAGGATCGACACCGCGGCCACGAGCAGCGGCAGCAGGGCCAGGAAGGAGGCGAACACGAAGGCGAGGACGGCGAGTGCGCCGACGGCGCCGAGGAGCGTCTCGCCGAGCACTCCGGGTCCGCCCCCATCGTCGCCGCCGGAGGCCAGCGGGTCCTCGCCGGTCACGCCGATCACCGCGCCGGCGGGCATGGCCTTCTCGGCCGCCGCGTGGATCGGATCGGTGAGCGGTTTCTGGCTGGGTGACGGGTTGAACCGGTAGAAGACCAGCGCGTACGCGGTGCGGTCGTCCTTCGTCCGGAAGGCCTTGTCCCCGGTGTTCGCCTCGTCGATCACCCGCACGCCCGGTACCGCCGTGCCGACGGCCGTGAAGACCTTCCCGACGTCCGTCTCGTGACCGGTGATCGTCTGCCCGGCCGGCAGGGTGACCGCGACCAGATAGGGGTTGGTGTCGCCGCCGCTGCCGAAGGCGTCCTCGATCTTGTGCGCGGTCACGGTGCCGGGCTGGCCGGGCAGGGAGAAGTCGATCGTCAGCCGGTCCGTGGTGCGACCTGCCAGCAGGATGCCGGCAATCAGCACCAGACCCCAGAACGCGACTACCGCCTTGCGATGCCGAAGAACGAATTCCGCCCACCGTCGCATGCCGGACCTTCCCCGGATCGTTGGTTGCGCGAGTCTAGTCCGCCGCTCCCTTCCTCCGCTATTGGGGAGATCCATACGATTTGAGGGGATCCGGAGGGGCGGAATCCGCACCCGCCGCCCTCGGGAAGAAATGACGCCGAAGGAGGCGTTGCCCTACTGGATCACCATCGGACGTCTGAGAACGGAGCAGTCGAGGTGAGCGACGCGATAAACGCCGACACCCGCAACCGGGTCGAGGCCCCCACCCCGACGCCCGACGTGCTGGAGCGGGTACGCCGGCACCGGCGTCACACCTTGGAGCTGCTCACCGTCTGCGCCGTGGGACTGATCCCGTGGACGGTCCTCCTGGCGGTGACGCTGCCGTCCGGGTACGAGGTGCACCAGTGGCGCCTGACCTGGGTCGGCTTCGACGTCCTGCTCGTGGTCGCGATGGCGTCCACCGCGCTGCTCGGCTGGCGCCGGAACCGCGCCGTCATCCTCGCTGCGCTCACCACGTCGGTCCTGCTGATCTGCGACGCGTGGTTCGACGTGTCCCTCGCCTTCGGCACGTCGGAGGTCTGGTGGTCGGCGGCGCTGGCACTGTTCGTCGAACTGCCCCTGGCCTTCTACCTGATACGCCGGGTGATGGGGATGATCTCGCTCGCCCATTGGCCGTCCGCCGAAACGTCAACGGGCGATGACAAATAGCTGACATCACCCCCGAGCCGCGGTGAGGTTTTCGCAACTCCCCTTTGTTCCCGATGACTTCGTTCGGAAATCCGCAGGGCTGAAGTTTGTCGCCATGGAGAGCGGCGAGGTGGCAAGACCTCGGCGCACGGCATGGAGGATGTCATGCCCGAGATGTATTTCGATGTGCGCTGGCCCGACGGACTGACCCAGCGCTGCTATTCCCCCTCCACGATAGTCGAGGACTACTTCACCCCGGGCTCCGAATACGAGCTCGCCGAATTCGTCGAGCGCAGCCGTACGGCGCTCGGTATCGCCGGGGAGCGGGTACGGGAGAAGTTCGGCTTCCACTGCACCGGCGCCTCCGGCCAACTCGCCCTGATAGAGCGGACGGCCGCGTCATACGGCGACGTCACCGACGCCAAGGTCACGGTCGAGTCCCTCACCGGCGCCGACGGGAGCCCGCGATGAGCCCGACGGTACGGCTGGCCGGCGCGCACTACTCGGTGGCCGTGGTGGGCGGCGGCCAGGCGGGCCTCTCCGTCAGCCACGAACTCCGCGAGCGCGGCATCGACCATGTCGTGATCGAGGCCCACCGGGTCGGACACGAGTGGCGCGAGCGCCGCTGGGACTCCTTCTGCCTGGTGACCCCCAACTGGCAGTGCAAGCTGCCCGGTTACCCCTACCAGGGCGACGACCCCGACGGCTTCATGGTCCGCGACGACATCGTCCGGTACCTGGAGGGCTACGTCGCCCACTTCCGACCGCCGCTCGTCGAGGGCGTGACGGTCACCAGGCTGCGCCGCTCACCGAGCGGAGTCTTCGAACTCGCCACCACCGAGGGCGACTTCACCGCCGACCAGGTGGTGATAGCGACCGGCCCGTACCACACCCCGTCCCTCCCTCCGATGGCCCAGCGCCTGCCGGACTCCGTGACCCAGGTCCACTCCTCCCGGTACCGCAACGCCGCCCAACTCCCCCCGGGCGCCGTCCTGGTGGTCGGCACCGGCCAGTCCGGCTGCCAGATAGCCGAGGATCTACACCTCGCCGGACGCCAGGTACACCTCGCCGTCGGCAGCGCCCCCCGCGTGGCCCGCTTCTACCGCGGCCGTGACTGTGTGGCGTGGCTCGACGAGATGGGCCACTACGCGAAGAGCATCGACGACTTCGACGACGCCGGCGCGGTCCGGATGCGCGTCAACCACTACGTCACCGGCCGCGACGGAGGCCGCGACATCGACCTGCGCGCCTTCGCCCGCGACGGCATGCGCCTGTACGGCCGACTCACCGAAGTCACCGGTACGGCACTGGAGTTCGCCGACGACCTCAAGGTGAACCTCGACCACGCGGACGCCGTGGCGGAGAGCATCAAGGACGCCATCGACGCCCACATCACCGCCCATAACATCGCGGCACCGGACGAGCCCCGCTACATCCCCGTGTGGGAACCGGACGACCAGCCCCGCGAACTCGACCTGGCCCAGGCCGACATCACGTCCGTCGTCTGGTCCACCGGGTTCCACCGCGACCACCGCTGGATAGAGGCCCCGGTCTTCGACGGCCGCGGCTACCCGATGCACTGGCGGGGCGCCACCAGCGTCCCCGGCCTGTACTTCCTCGGCCTGCCCTGGCAGCACTCGTGGGGCTCGGGACGCTTCGAAGCGGTGGGCAGAGACGCGGAGTTCCTCGCGAACCACATCGAGGCATCCCGCCGCCTGGCCGACGTCTGCGGCACCCTCACCGGCGCGCCCACCGACCTCGCCTCCGCCCTCCCGATCGGCTGAGGAAGCCTGAGGACTCATCGCCATGGTCTACGACGCACACCGCCACATCGGCGTCCTCCCCGCCTACCCCTTCTACGGCGGCCCGCCGGTCAACCCCGACACCACCGCCCGCGCCACCGTCAAGCAGCTCATCGCCGACCTGGACGCCGAGGGCACCGAACGCGCCCTGGTCATCCCGAACTACGGCGTCCCGGACCCCGCGATCGCCTTCTCCTTCAACGAGTTGGTGATAGAGGCCGCCCAGACCGACGACCGTATACGCGCCGGGCTGTGGGTCTCCCCGCGCCCCGAGGACGAGCAACGCACCACCCAGGCACTGGAGTTGGCGGGCGAACGGGGCGTGAAGGCGCTCAAGCTGAGCTTCCTCCTCGGCGGCCGTCCGACCGCCCCGGCCTGCCGCCCCCACCTGGACCGCATCTTCGCCGAGGCGGCCCGCCACAACCTGATCGTCCACGTCCACACCTCCCCCGGCGCCGCCTCCGACATCGACGAGGTCGGCCACCTGGTCGACTGGTACGCCGATCAAGTCCCCGTCCATCTCGTGCACTTCGGCGGCGGGATGAGCGGCCACATCAAGCTCGCCGGTTCCCGGTTCTTCGACTGGATCACCGCCGGCAAGCACGTCTACACCGACCTCTCCTGGGCCATCGGTTTCACTCCCCGCTGGCTGGCCCGGGAGATCGAGCGCCGCGGTATCGGCCACGACCGGGTGCTCTTCGCCAGCGACCAGCCGTGGGGCGACTTCACGGGCGAGTACGCCCGCCTCGCCGAAGCGACCGGCGGCGGCCAACTCGGCGACCTGGTCTTCCGGGACACCTTCGCCGCGCTCTACGACTGACCGACTCCCCTCTCAAGTCCGGTACGCACAAGGAGACAGCCATGTCCGAAACCGTCGAACTCAGCGAGATCGAGCAGCAGTCCCTCAACGAGATCCCCCACCCGTCCCTCCCGGACGGCACCAGCATCTACGGCGCCACGAAGGTGTTCCCCGACTACAAGGCGGAGGACGGCGAGACGTACTTCACGCTCGTCCACGGCATCGCCCACGAGTCGTCGGTCTCCTTCGTCGCCGTCCTCCAGGCGACCCGCGCCCTGCGCAAGGGCTTCGAGACGGCCATCTACTTCTACGGCCCCGGCTCCCTCAACTGCCTTGCCACGCGCGGCTTCCCGACCACCGGCAACTCGGCCTTCCCCGGCGAGCACAACATCAACAACCAGCTCAAGACGTTCATCGCCGAGGGCGGCAAGGTGTTCTGCTGCCGCTTCGGTCTGTCCCTGCACGGCGCCCGCGAGGAGGACCTCATCGAGGGCGTCATCCCGACGCACCCACTGGACGTCCAGGACGCGCTGATCCACTACGCGCGCAAGGGCGCCATCATCAACTCCACCTACCAGCTGTAAGGGGGCCACTGTGAGCGTTGGCACCGGATCGACGAGTACGGCGGTGGATGTGCGCATCCTGACCCGCGCCGAACTCGCCCTGCACGGCGTCGCGTTGGACGCCCCCGTACGGCGGCCCGACGGCGCGGGTCCGAGCGGCGACGGCCACGTCCTCGTCGACGGTGCCAACGCCGCACTGCCCACCAACCCGGCCAGCCCCTACCGCGTACGCGACGGCAAGGTCTGGCTCGGCGACGAGGACGGACAACTCACGGACACGGGGCTCGCGTTGACCCCCGTGAACCGCCCGAGGTTCTACGACCTCACCACCACCGACGGCACCCCCTACGAGCACATCGCCCGCCTCCACGGCGCCGACGTCCTCGCCACCACCGTCGTCCAGACCTGCATCCGCTACGCCGAGTCCGACCGCTGCCGCTTCTGCACCATCGAGGAGTCCCTGCGCTCGGGCGCGACGGTCGCCGCCAAGACACCCGCGCAGCTCGCCGAAGTCGCCGAGGCGGCGGTCCGGTTGGACGGCATCAAGCAGATGGTCATGACCACGGGCACCACGACCGGCCCAGACCGGGGCGCGCGCAATCTCGTCCGCTCCGTACGCGCCGTCCTCGAAGCGGTGCCCGGCCTGCCCATCCAGGTGCAGTGCGAACCGCCCGGCGACCTCGCCTGGATCCGCGCTCTGCACGACGCCGGCGCCACCACGATCGGCATCCATGTGGAGTCCCTCGACGACGAGGTGCGGCGGCGCTGGATGCCGGGCAAGTCGACGGTCCCGCTCGCCGAGTACGCGGACGCGTGGGACGAGGCCGTGCGGGTCTTCGGACGGAACCGCGTCTCCACCTATCTGCTCGTCGGACTCGGCGAGGACCCGGACGAACTCATCGCGGGTGCGGGCAAGTTGATCGACCGGGGCGTGTACCCCTTCGTCGTGCCGTTCCGCCCGATGGCCGGCACGCTCGCCGCCCGCGACGGCATCCCGGCACCGAGCGCCGAACTCCTGACGTACATCACGGAGGGCGTCGCGGCCAAACTGCGCGCCGCCGGGATGACCGGCGCCGACCAGAAGGCGGGCTGCGCGGCCTGCGGTGCGTGCAGTGTCCTGCAGTCGGCGGGCGGGTGATGGCCGTGTACCTCGACGGCTCCGCGGCCCCCCTCGCGACGGAGGGACCGGTCGACATCCTGGCGCTGCTCGGCGACCGGAGCACCCTCGCCCGCCGCCCCGCGTTCCACATCGAACAGGCCGCCGACCATGCGGAGTTGGCCGCCTACCGACGCCTGCGCATGGAGACCTTCGTCCACGAACAGGGGCTCTTCACCGGCGACGACCTCGACGACCGCGACGCCGACACCCGTACCGTCGTCCTGGTCGCCCGCGCCCCGGACGGCACGGTCATCGGCGGGGTGCGGCTGGGCCCGGTCGACGACGGCGCGGACCTCGGCTGGTGGCAGGGCGGCCGCCTGGTCGTCGCCCCGCAGGCACGCGGCCCGCACGGAATCGGCGCGGCACTGGTCCGGGCGGCCTGCGCACGCGCCGAGGCGGAGGGCGTCCTGCGGTTCGACGCCACCGTGCAGGCCCGCAACGAGGTGCTCTTCCGCCGCCTCGGCTGGCAGTCGGTGCGGGCCACGGAGGTCGCCGGTACGCCACACGTCCTGATGCGCTGGCCCATCACACGGATCGCGGCCCAAGTCGCGGCCACGAAAACCGCGTTGGGCCCGCTGCTCGCCGAACTCCCCGCACCGCCCGGCTTCGTCGGTGACGACGGCGCGCCCGTTCCCGGCACCGATGTGATCGCCGCGTGCGACGCGATCGTGCCGTCTATGGTCGAACGGGACCCGGAGTGGGCCGGCTGGTGCGCGGTCCTCGTGAACGTCAACGACCTTGCGGCGATGGGTGCTTCACCGGTCGGGCTGCTGGACGCGGTGGGTGCGCGCGATGCCGCGCACGCCGCGCTGGTCCTCGCCGGACTGACCCGGGCGGCGCAGGCGTACGGCGTCCCGGTGCTCGGCGGACACACCCAACTCGGCGTCCCCGCCGCCCTGTCGGTGACCGCGCTCGGCCGCACCGCCCGGCCCGTGCCCGGCGGCGGAGGACGCCCAGGACACGCCGTACGGCTCACGGCCGACCTCGGCGGCGACTGGCGCGCGGGCTACCGGGGCCGCCAATGGGACTCGACGACCCATCGCCGTACGGCCGAACTCCGCACGATGACAAGGGCGGTGGCCGCCGCGCGACCGGCCGCGGCGAAGGACGTGTCGATGGCCGGGATCGCCGGCACGCTGGGGATGCTCGCCGAGGCGAGCGGCTGTGGTGCGGTACTCGACATGGCCGAGGTGCCACGCCCTACTGGAGCCTCGATGGGTGACTGGCTGACCTGCTTCCCGGGCTTCGCGATGCTCACCGCCGACGAGCCGCACGCGTCGGCGCTGCCCGCCGGGCCCGCAACGGGCGCCGTATGCGGGGAGTTGACCGCTGGGCAAGGGGTCGGGCTGCGCTGGCCCGACGGAGAGATCACCGAGGCGGTCGCCTCTACGGTGACCGGAATGGGGACGGCATGAGCACGCTCCGGATGGCGGCCGTGGCCGCCGAGTTCGGCCGCGACCTGGAAGAGGACTTCGCGATCGCGGAGCGGCTGATCAAGGAGGCCGGTGAGCAGGGGGTACGGCTCCTCGCGCTGCCGGAGGCATGCCTGGGCGGCTATCTGCTCAGCCTGGACGACGACAGCGAACTCGACGAGGGCCCGCCCGCGCTCGCCCTCGACGGCCCGGAGATCCGCCGACTGGCCACGCTGGCCGGTGAGTTGACGGTCGTGGCGGGATACTGCGAGGCGGCCGGGGACGCCCGCTACAACAGTGTCGTCTGCGTCACCGGCGACGGTGTCCTCGGCAACCACCGCAAGGTCCACCAGCCGCTCAGCGAGGACGCGAGTTACGCCTCCGGGGACCGTTTCCACGCCTTCGACACACCGGTCGGTCGGCTCGGGATGATGATCTGCTACGACAAGGCGTTCCCTGAGTCGGCGCGGGCCCTGGCTCTGGACGGCGCCGAGATCGGGGTGTGCGTGTCGGCCTGGCCGGGAGCGCGCACGAAGGCGAGCGCCGATCTCGAACAGGACCGCTGGAAGCGGCGTTTCGACCTGTTCGACCGGGCTCGCGCGCTGGAGAACCAGATCGTGTGGCTGTCCGCGAACCAGTCCGGCACGTTCGGGTCGCTACGCTTCGTGGGCAGTGCCAAGGTCGTCGACCCGGGCGGCGAGATCCTCGCCGACACGGGTGTGACGGCCGGCATCGCCGTCGCCGAACTCGACGTCGTACAGGCCCTGGAGACCGCCCGCCGGTCGATGGGACACCTGCGCGACCGGCGGCCCGAGACCTACGGACCAGCCCCGGGAGCAGTCACCGCATGAGCACCATCCGGATCGCGGCCGCGGCCGCCCACTTCGGCCGCGACCTGGAGTTCGACCTGGCCCGCGTCGCCAAACTCATCGACGACGCCCGCGGCAACGGCGCCGGACTGCTGGTCCTGCCGGACGCCACCCTCGGCGGCTACCTCGCCGACCTGCGCCACCCCGACCCCCAGACACTGCCCCCGGCCCTCAAGCCGGACGACCCGCTGATCCTCCAAGTCGCCCGGCTGGCCGCCGAGATGGTGGTGTGCGTCGGCTACTGCGAGGACGGCGGGACCGAGCGCTACAACGCGGCGGTCTGCGTCAGCGGCGACGGCGTCCTCGGCCGGCACCGCAAGGTCCACCTCCCGGCCGGCGAGGTCGCCGCGTACACAGCAGGGGACCGCTTCGACGCCTTCGACACCCCGGTCGGCCGCCTCGGCATGCTGATCGACTACGACAAGACGTTCCCCGAGTCGGCCCGTTCGCTGGCCCTGGACGGCGCCGAGATCCTCGCCTGCCTCTCCGCCTGGCCCACCAGCATCACCAACCGCGCCCCACGCATGGCCCAGGACCGCCAGGCCCGCCTCTTCGACCTCTACGACCAGTCGCGCGCCGCCGAGAACCAGGTCGTCCTGGCCTCCTCCAACCAGACCGGTGCGATGGGCGGCATGCGCTTCCTCGGCCAGGCCAAGGTGGTCGGCCCGGGCGGCGACATCCTCGCCCGCACCTGGTCCAAGGCCGGGCTCGCGGTCGCCGAGATCGACGTCGTCGCGGAGACCGACCGCGCCCGCCGCGTCCTGCGCCACCTCGACGAGCGCCGCCCCGACGCCTACCGGGAGTCCCGTACGTGAAGATCGCCCTGCTCAGCTACTCCACCAAGCCGCGCGGCGGGGTCGTCCACACCCTCGCCCTCGCGGAGGCCCTCGCGGCCCTCGGCGAGGACGTCACGGTGTGGACCCTGGGCCGGGGCGGCGACGCGGGCTTCTTCCGCCCGGTGCACCCGGCGGTCCGCGTCCAGATCGTCCCGTTCCCCGACGGCCCGCCCACGGAGACGGTCGGCGAACGCATCCTCCGCTCCATCGCCACCCTCCGCACCGCCTTCGACCCCACGCCCTACGACGTCGTCCACGCCCAGGACTGCATCAGCGCCAACGCGGCCGGCCGCTGCGTCCGCACGGTCCACCACCTCGACCACTTCACCACCCCCGAACTGGCCGCCTGCCACGAGCGCGCGATCGTCGAGCCGTACGCACACGTCTGCGTGTCCGAGGCGGTCGCCGGGGAGCTGTCCGCCGGCTGGGGTATCGAGGCCCAGGTCATCCCCAACGGCGTGGCCTACGACCGCTTCGCCGCCACCGACCCGGCCGCACAAGCGAGTTGGCGCTCCCGCCTCGGCCCGTACGTCCTCACCGTCGGCGGCATCGAACCCCGCAAGGGCTCACTCGACCTCCTGGAGGCCTACGCTCTCCTGCGCGCCGCCCGTCCCGACGTCCGCCTGGTCATCGCGGGCGGCGAGACGCTCTTCGACTACCGCGACTACCGGGCGGGCTGGGAGGCGCGGGCCGCCGAACTCGCCGTAGAACCGGTGGTGTTGGGGCAGGTGGGCGAGGACGAGCTGCCGTCGCTGGTCGCGGCGGCGGACGCGTTCGCGTTCCCGTCCCTCAAGGAGGGCTTCGGTCTCGCGGCCATGGAGGCGCTGGCGGCGGGGGTTCCGTTGGTCGTGCGGGATCTGCCCGTGCTGCGTGAGGTGTTCGGCGGCGCCGCTCAATTCGCCGCCACTCCCCAGGACTTGGCCACCGAACTCGCCCACGCGCTCGCGACCGAGGACCCCGCCCGCGCCGCCGCCGGGCGTGCCCTCGCCGCCCGCCACACCTGGGTCGCGGCGGCCCGCAGTCACCTCGCCTTCTACCGCTCCCTCGACCAACTCACGTAGGCCGTACGGGCGCCGAGGAGTCATCCCAGGGTCGCCAGCCAGGCCGCCGTTTCGTCGGGGCGGGTGAACCGGTGTGTGGTGAGCGGAGCGAAGCGGGGGTCTTTGGTCCGGCGTTGGATCTCACTCCGCCGACCCGCGTGCTGGGACCAGGCCCACCAGACCGGATGTTCCCGGCTCAACCAGCCCGCCCAACTCTCCCTGTTTCCCCCGAAGATGGTCTCGCGGGTGACCGTGCGCCGGAGCGAGCGGCGCAGGACGCGCGGCATGATCACGCGCCTCGCGTAGTCCAGCCAGAGCACCGTGTCGGCCTTCTCCCAGAGCAGATCGCGGACTTCGGGCGAGCCGATCGAGTCGATGATCCACCGGGGTTCGGAGGTGAGGCGCAGGACGTCGTCGGTCAGGTCTTCGTTGACGGTCCAGTCGGGGCCGCTGAAGTAGAGGGCGTCCATCTCGTGGTACGGCACGCCGAGCCGCTCGCCCACGGCCCGCGCGAGCGTCGACTTGCCCGCGCCTGTCACCCCGACCACCAAGATCCGCTCCATCCACGCACCTTAACTACGATGTGGCGAGTCGAGCGATCATCAACAGGAGCCCCGCCATGAGCAGTCCGCAGCACGCCCGCGCCTCCCTGGACGGGCTGGTGATGGGGGACGCCTTCGGCGACGCCTGGTTCACCCGGTCCGACGAGGACGCCGAGGGGTTGTGGGCCGCGCGGGAACCGCGCCCCGCGCCGTGGTTGTGGACGGACGACTCGGCCATGGCGTTCGTCCTGTTCGCCCACCTGATGACTCATGGCGAGGTCCAACCGGACACGCTGGCACGGGAGTTCGCCGCCGAGTACGAGCGCGATCCAAGCCGGGGCTACGGCCCGTCCATGCACGGCATCCTGCGCCGCGTCGGCGACGGCGAGGACTGGCGGGCGGTCACCACCGGGCAGTTCGGCGGGCAGGGGTCCTACGGCAACGGTGCCGCGATGCGGGTGGCACCGCTGGGGGCCTGGTTCCGGGACGATGTGATGGTCGCCGCCGAGCAGGCCCGGCTGTCCGCACTGACCACGCACGCTCACCCGGAGGCCGTCGCGGGGGCGGTGGCCGTGGCGGTCGCCGCCGCGCTGGCGGCCGCCGGTGCGGATCAACAGGCCCTGCCTCGCGCCGAGTTCCTGCGGGAGGTCGCCTCGCATGTGCCGGAGAGCGATGTCCGCTCCGGGCTGCTGGTCGCCGCGAACTTCTCCGGGCGGACATCGGTACGGCACGCGGCGTCCGTGCTGGGCTCGGGAACGCTCATCTCCGCACCGGACACCGTGCCGTTCGCGCTGTGGTCCGCGGCGGGTCAACCGGACGATCTGCCCGAGGCGTTGTGGCAGACCGTCGCCGGGTGGGGCGACCGGGACACGACCTGCGCGATCGCGGGCGGTGTCGTGGCGGCCCGCACCGGCACGGCCGGCGTCCCGTCCGCGTGGCGGGAGGCGTGCGAGGCGATCCCCGACTGGAGCGGCTGGGCCGAGCAGGTCAGTCCGTCCCGGTGACCCGGCGTCGGCCGGTGACCTTGGAGGCGGGGAGACGGCCGGCTTTCGAGCTGCCGGTGAGGGCGTCGCCCTCGACGGTGACGGCGAAGGTCAGGTTCAGGCGCAACGGCTTGGTGACCGCCTGCTTCCAGGTGACGCGGTCGCCGTCGACGACGAGGTCCCGGAGGGGGACCTCCTCGCCCGCGCCGTGCGCGACTCCGGTGAACTCGTCGCCCTCGCGGGTCAGTTCGACGACGGGCTTGATGCGGCCGACGGGTGTGGCGATGGTCAGGTCCCAGACGCCTTCGATGGGCATGAGTGGTTCTTTCTTGTGGTGGGCGGCGATTACAGGGCGGCAGGCGTCGGACCCTGGGCCCGCCAGGTGGTGCCCCGGCGTTCGTGCGCGAACAGTTCCTCCACGGCGTGCGCGATCCGCGGACCGATCTCGCGCTCCAGGAGGTACAGGCCCAGGTCGAGGCCGGAGGTGACGCCGGCGCCGGTCACCAGGTCGCCGTCGTCGACGACGCGGGCGTGGACGGCGTTCACACCCGTGGCTTCGAGCATGTCCAGGCCCAGGTGATGGGTGGTGGCGTTGCGGCCCTCGATGAGTCCGGCCATGGCCAGCACCAGCGAGCCGCCGCACACCGCGGCCATGGTGATCTGCGGATTGTCCATGGCGGCCTTCAGCAGAGCGGGCAGGTCGGTGGTCAGGGTGCGGCCGAGCAGGACGGGGATGAACTCGTCCTGCCGCCACGCCGGTTCACCACCGGCGTCGATGTCGGGCACCTCGCCCGGCTCCCCCACCCGCCCGGAAGCTCCCGGCACGAGGACGAGGCCGGAGCGGGCCGGGTCGAGGGTTCCGGTGGCCCGCAGCGTCAGGCCACCGGTACCGCTGACGACGCCCCGAGGCCCTTCGGCCGAGACGAGTTCCACGGTGACCGCGCCATCGGACGCGGCACCACCGGCGTACAGGACCTCATAGGGGGCGACGACATCGAGCGGGTCGAAGCCGTCGAACAGAACGATCTGGACGTGCATGGGCCATCTTCCGTGGGAGGGGACACCGGCGTTCGCCAGCCTCTCCCACGACCGTAGAAGGGGGTACAGAAGGCGGCCAGGGGGCTCGGTGACAGGGTCCGACGGGTTCTCGCCACGCACCGAAAGGTGTCCGTCAGCCTCCCGAGCCGGTGTCGTCGTGGGCCCGCTCGACGCGTAGCTCAACTGCCGTGACCGCAAAGGCGAGTGGCCCCGGCAGCAGCAGGGCGAGCAGTGGCAGCATCCACCCGAACGCGACGCACAGCCCGACCGCCGCCAGGATCAGCCCGCAGCCCCTCGGGTCCGTGAGTGAACGGGTCACGGCCCTGCTCAGGGCCGGGCGCCAGCCGCGCGCCACCTCCGGATCGCCCGCGGCGCGCAGGGCGACGACGAGTCCCGCCACCGCCACAGCGGTCAGCGCCCACGACATCGGACGGGCTCCCGGAAGTCCCGCCCCCGCGAGCGCGAGATCGAGGACGACCAAGGTCACCGCCGCGAACACCGCCACGCCCGCCAGCAGCACACGGCGCGGGCCGTGGGCGCGGAACTCACCGACGTACTCCCCCATGCTCACCGGCCGGTCCTCACGGATCGACCGGCGCAGGACCGCGCAGGCCGCGGCGAACGCCGTAGGAGCCGTGATCAGGGGGAGGGAGGCGACCGTGGCGGCCAGGCCGACGGCAAGCATGTCGGCGAAGAGGGTGAAGCGGGGGCCGAACAGCTCGCCCGGTTCCCGGCGTCGGGGTGCGAGGGAACTCATCGGCTCAGCCCTTCAGTCCGGAGGTCGCCATGCCCTCGACCAGGTAGCGCTGGAAGGCGAAGAAGAACAGCACGATGGGCACGATCGAGATCACCGACATCGCGAACATCGGGCCGTAGGCGGAGGTGCTGGACTGGTCGACGAAGTTGCGCAGGGCCAGGGTGATCGTGAACTTCTCCGGGTCGAAGAGGTAGATCAGCTGGGTGAAGAAGTCGTTCCAGCTCCAGATGAAGGTGAAGATCGCGGTGGTGATCAGGGCCGGGCGGGTCAGCGGCAGGACCACCGACCAGAAGATGCGGAACGGTCCGCAGCCGTCGATGCGTGCGGCCTCGTCCAGCTCACGCGGCAGGCCGCGCATGAACTGGACGATGAGAAAGACGAAAAAGGCCTCCGTGGCAAGGAACTTGGGCAGGATCAGCGGCCAATAGGTGTCCACCATGCCGAGCTTGTTGAAGATGATGTACTGCGGGATCAGTACGGCGTGGTGCGGCAGCATCATCGTGGCGATCATGAAGCCGAACATCGGACCCCGCATCCGGAACCGCAGCCGGGCGAAGGCGTAGGCGGCGAGGGAGCAGGAGACGACGTTCCCGATGACCGAACCGACGCTGATCAGGAGGGAGTTGAGGAGCAGGCGGGTGATCGAGACGCCGCTGATTCCGTCCAGGGCGGTGGTGTAGTTCGACCACTCGATGTGGCTCGGCAGCAGTTTGAGGCTGGTGAGGACCTCGTTCGCCGGCTTCAGCGAGGTGGCGAGCAGCCAGACCAACGGGTAGAGCAGGACGAGGAGTACGGCCACCAGGCCGACGTGTTTCGCGATCGCCGCGGTGCGGGTGCGGCCCGCGTCGGTCTCGAGTCCGGCGGCACTCTTCAAGTCGGGCACGGTCGTGGCCATCAGGCCCCCTCGTTGGCGTAGAAGACCCAGGAGCGCGAGGTCCTGAAGAGGACGAGCGTGACCGCGCCGATGGCCAGGAGCAGGACCCAGGCCATGGCGGAGGCGTAGCCCATGTGCGAGGCGGTGAAGCCTCGTTCGTAGAGGTAGAGCGTGTAGAACTCGGTCGAGTCGGCCGGTCCGCCGTTGCCGCCGCTGATGGCGAAGGCGGGGGTGAAGACCTGGAAGGACTGGATGGTCTCCAGGACGAGGTTGAAGAAGACCACCGGGGACAGCATGGGCAGCGTCACGGACACGAACCGGCGCCAACGTCCCGCGCCGTCGAGAGCGGCGGCCTCGTACAGGTCGGCCGGGATCTGCTGCAACCCGGCGAGGAAGATGACCATCGGGGCGCCGAACTGCCAGGCGGAGAGCAGCGCGACGACGAACACCGCGAGGTGCGGGTCCGAGACCCAGCCGCCGGTGTGGATACCTATGGAGGACAGCAGTTCGTCGACGGTGCCGCCGTCGTTGTAGAGCGCCCGCCACACCAGCGCGACCGCCATGCTCGCGCCGAGCAGCGAAGGGGCGTAGAAGGCCGAGCGGTAAAAGCCCTTGGCCTTGCGGGTGTTGCTGAGCAGCAGCGCGACGCCGAGCGCGATGGCGAGTTTGAGGGGGACGGCGACCACGACGTAGAGGAGCGTGGTGCCCACCGAGCGCCAGTACCTCGGGTCCGCGGTGAACATGTCGCTGTAGTTGCGCAGTCCGACCCACTTGGGCGGGTCGAAGAGGTTGTAGTCGGTGAACGACAGATACAGGGACACGGCCATGGGGGCGAGCGTCAGGAGGACGACCCCGAGGATCCACGGCGAGAGGAAGATGTAGGCGGGGCCGCCGCGTCGACCGCGCTTGCGGTGTTCCGGTGGTGTCGCGGTGGCGGGTGCGGTGCGGGGCGGTGGGGTCGCCGTGGTGGTCATCGCAGCTCCCGCTTCGCCTCGGCGACGTACTCCTCGGCGGCGCCGCGCGGGCTCTCCATGCCGTAGGAGACGCGCTGGTAGTCGCGGGTGAAGGAGACCTGGAGGACGACGTCGCCGCGGGGCGGTGCCATGGGTGGGGCCGAGGTGCCGTGGGCGGCGATCGTGCGGCCGTAGTCGTAGACCTCTTTCTCCGGGCCGGTCAGGCCCTTGCCTATCTCCTCGGCGATCTTCTCGTTGGGGGGTGTGGAGCGGGTGACGCCGAGGATCTTGCCGGCGGCGGGGTCGTTGAGCAGGAAGTCGATCAACTCGGCCGCCTCCTTGGGGTGTTGGGTCCCGGCGCCCGCGCCGATGAGCATGGTGGGCTTGAAGTACTGGCCCACCTTGCCGTCGGTCGTGGGGACGGGCGCGAAGTGGACCTGGTCGCCGAGCAGGGGCGGGTAGCCGAGGAAGGGGGCGTCCCAGTTGAAGTCGGTCGCCGCGATGCCGCGTCCCATCGGGGTGTCCTCGACGGCGCCGCCGACCTGGGCGGTGTCCCTGGCCTGCGAGACGACGCCCGCGCGGCGCAGCTTGTCGGTGAAGGTCCAGAAGTCGGTCAAGTCGTCGGCGGTGAAGCCGAGTCGGTGCTCGGAGGCGTACAACTCCTTGCCCCTGCCGCGCAGCCAGGTCTCGAAGGCGTCCTCGTTGACCCCGAGGTCCGAAAGGCCGGTGTACGCATGCCCGTTGGGGCCCTTCATACCGAGCGCGGTGATCTTCTTGCCCGCCTCGGCCCAGTCGTCCCAGGTCCAGCCCGGCCGGGGCGTCGCGACTCCGGCCTTCTTGAAGACGGCGGCGTCGTAGACGATGCCGGTCGTTCCCTTGCCCATCGGGAGGGCGTACTGCTTGTTGTCGTAGACACCCGTGCGGGTCAGGGTCTGGTCGAAGTCGGCCGTCCGAAGTGTGCCGTTGTCGACGTAGGGGCCGAGGTCGAGGAGGGTGCCGCTGCCCGCGTACTGGGATATCTGGCGGTAGTCGAGCTGGGCCACATCCGAGAGGTCGCCGCCCGCCGCCTGGGTGGCGAGCTTCTGCACGTACGCCGGGTAGCCGGCGAAGGAGGTGCGGACCGTGATGTTCGGGTGGCGCTTCTCGAAGAGGGCCACGGCGGCGTTGGTGCGTTGCGCACGGTCGTCGTTGCCCCACCAGGCGAAGGTGAGTGTCACTTTCCCGCCTGCCGCCGTGCTCGCTCCGCCGGCATCGGAACAGCCGGCGAGGAGGGGGGCGAACAGGGCGCCCGCGGCGGCGCCGAGGACAGCTCGTCTCCGGAAACTGGGTGGCGTCATGGCGATGCCTCCTGAGTGGGGCGTGGACATCGTTGTCTGAGGTCAGGAGTTGTTGCCCGGTCCGGCGGAGGGGTGGGGGGATGGGGGGGAGCGGACGGAGGGCAGGGCATGGCAAGCGCTTTCGCTTGCACAGAACGTAGGTGCCGTCCGTCCGGTCGGTCAACGGTGCTGCACAGGTTTGTTCGGACATGGGGCACGGGTAGCCGGGTCGGCACCCGTGCCCCAGGGAACCTTCGCGTCCCAGGAGACCTACAGGCGTACGGCCAACGCCTCTGCGGCCACGGCGACCACCCGCTCCCGCACCAGCTCCATGCACAGCCGCATGTTCTTGTCCGCGATGACGTTGTCCGGGACGCGGCACGCGAACTGCAGTCCCTCGTGGACCCGGGTCACCCACGCGCACACCTGGTCGCCGTACGACACCCGGATCAGTCCGTACGCCTTCAGCTCCTGCCAGCGCTCCGAACCGGGCAGGGCGCGCGAGTCGACGTAGGAGACGATCGAGTACAGGTCGGGGGACGTGGGCCGGAAGTCGGCGCCCAGCAGGCGCAGGACGCGGGCGATGGGCATGCGGGCGTGCGGGCGGTTCTCGCGGAGCGTGGCGCGGACCATGCGCAGGGCGTGGTCGAAGTCGGTGGCGCGCTGCACGGGGATCTCGATCGGGGCGCCGCCCACGTACCAGCCGACGGAGTCGGCCCAGCGGGACTTGGCGCGGGTGTGGAAGGGAACGACGGTGCGGTACACGTCGAGGCCGCTGATCTCGCGGGCGGCCAGCGCGACGGCCGCCAGGATGCCGACGAGGCTTCCGCCGTAGGGGCGGCAGTACGCCTCGAAGGCCGCCGCGTCCGTGTCGTCGACGAGCATCTCCTGGAGGAACTTCTGGGTGGGCAGCGGTCCTTCGGGGTCGAGGCCGAGGTCGACGGGGAAGTTCGGCAGCTTGCCGTCGCAGCGGGCGATGAACTCGCGCCAGCGGGAGACGACGGTGTGCGTGTCGTCGATCTGGTCGGCGTCGGTGCGCTCGCCCGCGCAGAAGTCGATGTAACTGGCGACGGGCGCCGACTCGACGGCCTTCCCGGCGAGGCCGGCCGCGTACAGCTCGTGGACCTCGCCCGCGATGCGGTGGAGGGAGTAGGCGTCGACGTTGCTGTGGTCGAAGGCGAGGTAGACACTCGTGCCGTCGTCGCGGACGACCGCCGCGAAGAGGAAGTTGGGCCAGGTGAGCGCGTCGGCCGTCACATCGAAACGGTCCTGCAGGTACCGGGTCAGCGTCACCGCGTCCGCGAACTCCCCCACGTCCTCGCGGTGCAGGGCCACGGCGTCGGCGTCCAGGGTGAAGCGGCGCATCTCGTCACCGGCCCACCTGAAGCCGCTGCGCAGCGTCTCGTGCCGGAGCATCCAGGACCGCAACGCGCCCTGGAGCACGTCGAGTTCGATCCGCCCCGGCATGTCGAAGGCGGTTCCGAGCCAGGTCGGCACGAACAGCCCGTCCTCGCGCACCGAGCGCGCCGTCCGGATGTGGGACTCCTGCACGTACGCCGGTGGCCGCGCGTCGTCCGGGAGGGCCCGCGCCGCTCCTACGGCCGTCGGGTGCAGCGTCCACTCGACGAGTCGTCCGGGACGGATCTCGCACCGCTGAAGGTCACTCATGCGCACAGGGCTCTCCGTTCGCCTGCCCACGGGAGGCCGCCGGGCACCACTGTCGATCCACGCCTCCATGCCGCTCGGGCACCGCTCACTGCATGGGAGATCAACGATCGGATATTCGGAAAGCAACGCCGTGAACAGGCTTTCTGATCAGTCCATTTCAGCCCGTGCGGTGGAGCTCCGCCGCGAGGTGGTGTTGCAGCGGTTGTCCTACGGCTTCCAGGTCGTGGGTGAAGGTGAGTGTGGCGTCGTCGGTCAGGGTGTAGCGGCGGCGGGTGGCGGTGACGTTCTTGGCGGTGGGGGTGAGGGCGATCTGGTGGGTGGCGAGGTCGATCGCGCCGGCGGTGGCGGTTCCGATCAGGATCTCCGCGATGCCGGTGGGCTGGGTGATGAGTGCCTCGACTCGGCCGTCGGGTCGCAGGCGCCACCAGCCGCTCTCGCGGGCTGCCGGGCGGAGTGGGGTGCCTTCGGCGTCGAGGATCCAGGCGCGGGCCTCGTAGTGCAGGAAGGGGCGGCCGTCGTGGGTGAAGGTGACGTCCTGGGCGTAGGTGAAGTCCCCTTCGATGGTGGGGTATTCGCCTTTGCCCTGGCCGTGCCAGTTGCCCAGGAGGGCGAGCACGGGAGTGAGCAGGGGGTGGGGGGTGGGCTTCTGGTCCGGGTGGTGGGCGTCGGGGTACGGGAGGTCGGACACGGGTGTGCTCCTGTGGTCGATGCGGGGTGTCGGGGCGCAGCCTAAGCGCTCCGCGGGAAGTGCCCCGATATGCCGTCTTGCCAGTGACTCGCCGTCGTGGCTGGTCGCGCAGTTCCCCGCGCCCCTGGGGGGCTGCCGCGTCGGGGCTCTGACAGCGCGCAGCTGACTTCACCCACCCGCCCGAAGCCCCGACACTCCCGACCGCCGAATCCACCGGCTACGAAGTTTTTGCTAACTCGCGGGAACCCCATGAACCGGCTCCCACCTGGCCGAAGTCCCCTTTGTCCACCTGAACTCGCGGGCGGTAATCGTGAGTTCACCCAGCTTCCCTTCCACCCCGTTCTACGCGCGTGGTGTCATGCACCTGCCCGCCACCCCCCACGTGGGCATCAACTCGACTAGGAGTCACGCATGTTGAGGACGTTCCTCGGCCGCGCGGGTGTCGCGCTGGCAGCCGGCGCCACCCTCTTCGTCACGGCTGTCCCCGCCAACGCCGCGACGTACACGGCCTTCGCCTTCTCGCAGGCCGGCACCACCCAGCCGACCATCTACGACTTCATCAACTCGGCCACCTCCTCGCTCGACATGACGATGTACGAGCTGGAGGACACCACGGCCGTCAACGACCTGATCGCCCTGGAGAAGAAGGGCGTCACCGTGCGGGTGGTCCTGGACCGCGCGCACCAGTCCGCCAACAGCTCGGCGTACACGGCGCTGACGAACGCGGGCGTGGGTGTCGTGTGGTCGCCGTCCAGCTTCGTCTACACGCACCAGAAGACGATCACCGTGGACGCCGCCAAGTCGCTTGTCCTGACCGGCAATCTGACCTCGCAGTACTACTCGACCGGCCGCGACTACGGCGTCTTCACCGACGACACCCGTGATGTCGCCGCGATCGAGAAGGTGTTCAACGCGGACTACGCCGGCACCTCGGTCACCCCGACCGACGGCGACCACCTGCTCTGGTCCCCCACCGACTCCCGCACCCGGCTGCTGACCGTGATCAACGCGGCCACCAAGACGCTGGACGTCGAGGAGCTGGAGTTCAGCGACAGCACGGTGGTCAACGCGGTCGTGGCCAGAGCGAAGGCGGGTGTGACCGTGCGGGTGGTGCTGGAGACCCCGGGCGACTACTCCAGCGAGGTGTCCGCGATCAAGGCGGCGGGCGGCACGGTCGTCGGCTACTCGGACCCCGACGGCTTCTACATCCACGCCAAGGCCATGGTCGCCGACTACGGCCTGTCCACCCAGGAGGTGGAGGCCGGTTCGATGAACATCAGCAGCAACTCCCTGTCCAACAACCGCGAGTTGGGCATCATCCTCACCGGCACGGGAGTCGCCCAGTCCGTCGCCACGACCATCGAGACGACGTTCAAGAGCGACTACGCGGGCGGTACCGCCGCCTAGAGCCCATCGGTCGGCTCCGGGGTCGACGGCCTCGGAGTCTGCCGTACCGCGCGCAGGGCCAGGGCGAGTTCGGTGATGCCGCGGGGGTCGGCCAGGGAGCGGCCCGTGCGTTCGGTGATGCGGCGCAGGCGGGCGCGGACGGTGTTCGGGTGGACGTAGAGCTGCTTGGCCGCCTCCTCGGCGGAGCCGCCGCAGGCGAACCAGACGTCCAACGTGTCCAGCAGCAGGGCGCGTTCGTCGGCGGGCAGGGCCTCGACGGGGCCCAGGACCTTGGTGGCGACGCGGGCCATGACGTCGGGTGCGCCCGCTGTCGCGACCGCGAGGGGTGAGTCGTCGAAGACGGTCACCGCGCTGCTCTCCGCGTCGCCGCCGCGCATCGCGACCTTGGCGAAACGCAGGGCGTCTCCGGTGCGGTCGAGGTCGTCGTAGGCGGGGCTCACGCCCACGCGTCGCTCCGCGTGGGCGCGCAACACCTCGACCAGGTCGGGGAGACCGCGCGGGGTGCGCAGGTGGACGATGCCGAGCTGGAGGTCGGGGCGCAGGCGCCAGGCGGAGCGGATGCCGCGCCGGGTCAGGAGGTCCGCGATGCCCGGCAGGGCCTGTCGGCCGATCCGCGGCACCTCGGCGGCGACCACGGTGAACGGACCGCCGCGCGGCACGCGCAGCACCTCCGCGGCGGACCACACCGCGTCGGCGTCCATGCTCCTGCCCTCCAGGAGGGCCTCCACCAGCGCCGAGCGTTCCTGCTCGCCGGCGAGGAGCCGTTGGGCCACGGCGTCGTGGTACCCGGTGACCATGGCCTCGGTGATGCCGTCCTGGATCTCCCACATGGCGGTGGCGGCCGCGACCAGAACGTCGTTGCCCACCAGGGCAGTTGTGGTGGCCTCGGCGACGACCGACTCCCAGAAGTACTTCACGCCGACGCGGTAGGCCGCCATCACGGTGGGCAGCGGCACGTTCTGCCGGGCACGCCGGCGGCCGATGTCGGCGGCGGCCTCGGTGTCCAGCGGTACCTGCCCGGTGAGCGCCTGGAGCGCGTTGCTCACATGGGTCCGGCAGGCCTCCTCCAGATCCTCCTCGGGCACCGCGTCGTAGTGGTACTCCCGTGAGCCGGCGCGGATCCGCGCCGCCATCTCCTTCGCCAGTTCCCCGACGCGTTCGAGCAGCACGGTCGCCAGGGCTCTGATCTCCTTGTCGACCAATGTCTTCTCCGGCTCACTGATCAGAAGGGTTCGTTCTACGGTACCGCCGGACCCGCGGACCGCGCCGTGGCTCCGGGTGCCATCGCCTCCAGGGCGGCGCGGAGCGCGGCGCGTGAGGTGATGCCGAGTTTGGGGTACAGCCGGTGCAGATGGGAGCCGACCGTGCGGTGGGAGAGGAACAGCCGCTCGCCGATCTGCCGGTTGGTGAGGCCGACGGCCGCCAGTTCCGCGATCTGCCGTTCCTGCACGGTCAGCGTCGCGGCCGGTGCGGCGGGCCCGCTGGGGGTGACGACGCCGGTTGCGCGCAGTTCGTTGCGGGCCCGCTGGGCCATGGCCTTGGCGCCGATCCGGTCGAAGGTCTCGAGGGCGGCGCTCAGTTGGCGGCGGGCGTGGTGGTCGCGAATGCGGCGCAGCCACTGTCCGTGGGCGAGCTGGATCCGCGCGTGCTCCCATGGCCACCGGGCCGCGTGGGGCAGGGCGAGGGCGGCCTCGAAGAGAGGTCCCGCGTCGTCCTCGTCGGCGGCCACGGCCTCGGCTCCGGCGCAGAGCAGCGCGGTGCGCGAGGAGATCCGGTGGATGCCCGCCTTCCGCGCGGCGGCCACATGCTCGCGGGCCTGGTCGACGCGGCCGGTGCGTACGGCCGCCTCGACCAGGTTCAGGACCTGCCACCGGCCCGGGATGCCGGTGCCCGGTGCGCCGGAGGGGTCGA
The DNA here is from genome assembly GCF_033335955.1 of Streptomyces sp. N50. GTDB lineage: Bacteria > Actinomycetota > Actinomycetes > Streptomycetales > Streptomycetaceae > Streptomyces. The sequence continues at coordinate 9,526,509 of NZ_CP137549.1, read as the reverse complement.
TCCGGCCCGCCTGGACGTGGGCCTCCTCGTAGTCGCCCTGGCCCATGGCCGCGAGGTTGCGGGCCGAGTGGGCGTAGGCCTCCATCACCTCGATGCCTCGGGGTGCGGCCCAGGTCGTGGTCTCCTCGCTGCGGGTCCGGGCGAGGTCCGCGTCACCGCACAGCGCCGCGCCCGATGCCAGCAGGGCCCGGATCTGCCGCTCCCAGAAGCGGTAGCCGTGGGCCGCCGCCAGCTCCAGCCCCTCCTGGGCCAGGCTCTCTGCCTCGTCCCATCGGCCGTGGACGTAGGAGTCGTGGCAGAGCAGCATCAGCGCGGGGACGGCCATGGCGACCGCCCCGCCGTCACGTTCGCGTTCGATCATGCGGGAGACCAGGTACCGGTGGTCCGACAGGGCGTCCATCGCGACCGCCGCGAGGGCCAGGGGGATCAGTTCCCAGGGTGCCGCGTCGGCGGGCAGCGCCGCGAAGGCGTCGGCGAGGCCCTTGCGCAACGCGTCGGAGGCGGTGGTGGGGTGGACGTACGCCTCGTAGCAGAGTCTGATCGCGGTCATCGCGGTCGGTTCGAACCGGTCCAGCGCGGTCTTGAGGAGCCGCCACGGCTCGGGGCGGTGGGTGTGGACGCTGACGAGGAGCAGCGCGTACAGGATTGCGCTGTGGTCCCAGTCGTCGTCCGTGGCGGTGGCGGCGTCGTCGTCGAGCGCCCGGGCCAGCAGGCGGTGCGCGGCATCGATGTCACCCTCGTCGTGGATGAGCAGCTGGGCGGTGGCCGCGAAGGCGAGTCCGCCCGGTGGGTCGGCGGCCCGTCCGGCATCCGCCAACAGCCTTGGTACGTCGTCGAGTTGGCCGGTGAACGTCGCGAGGTAGGCGGCCTCGGCCAGTCGGCGGGAGCGATCGTCCGGGTGCGGGCTGAGTTCACCGGCCCGAACGAGCGCCGCGACGGCGTCGGACGCGGCGCCGCGCCGCCGGCCGGGGACGGCCGGCTCGCCGCGCCGCCAGGCGGGCAGGGCCGCCTCGTCCAGCGCCCGGGCCAGCGTCTCGTCCGGTCCGGTCGTGGCCTCGGCAAGGTGCCACGCCCGGCGCTCGGGTACGTCGGTCAGGGCCGCGGCCAGGGCGAGATGGGCGCGACGGCGTTCGCCGGGGCACGCCAGGTGCACGATCGCGGCGCGGGTCAGCCGATGACGAAAGGTGATGCGGCCGACGCGCGCGTCGACCTGGAGCAGGCCGGCTTCCCGTGCCGGGGCGAGGGCGTCGGAGCCGTCGGCTTCCCCCGCGGCCCGCCGGATCACGGACCGGCCGATCCCGGGATCAAGTGCGGCCATCAGAAGGGCGGTTCGGGTCGGCGCGGGCAGCCCTTCGACGGCGTCGGCGAAGGCCGCCTCCAGTCGCCCGGACAGGGGCAGGAGCGCCGGGAGCGGGAGGTGGCCCGAGCGCTGCCGGACGCTCAGCTCTTTCGGCAACTCCCGCAGCGCGAGCGGGTTTCCCGCGGCCTCGGCCAGCATCCGCAGCCGTACCGACGGCCCCAGCTCGGGCCACCGGCCGTCCAGTAACTCGACCGCCTCCGCCTTGCCCAACGGCTCGATCTCCCGTACGGACAGGTCGAGTTGGTCGCAGAAGCTGTCCGCACCGGTCCGTGCGGCGGCCAGGAACACGACCGGATGGTCGCTGATCCTGCGGACGACGAAACCCAGCGCGGCCGCACTGGCCCGGTCGATCCACGGCACGTCGTCGGCGACCATCAACAACGGCCGCTCCAGGGCGACTTCACCGAGCAGCGCGAGCACCGCGGTCCCGGCGGCCAACGGGTCCGGCGACGGTCCGGGCGCGAGACCGAAGATCCGGTCGACGACATCACGATGGTGCCGGGCAAGCCGCTCGGCGTCCCGGCGCAGCGGATAGAGCAGCTGATGCAGCGCCGAGTAGGTCATCCCGGCCTCGAACTCCACGGCGGAGGACCGCAGTACACGCGTGCCGTCCGCTACGGCCCGTGCCGCGGCGGCGTCCAGCAGCGCGGTCTTCCCCACCCCCGGGCCGCCGCGCAGCAGCAGGCCGGGGCGGGCCCCGTCCCGCCCGGCCGACAGCGCGTCCAGCAGCCGCGACTCGGCCGCGCGACCGACCAGGTCCGCTCCAGGCCGTGAGGTCACCGACTTCCCTCCGTCAAGTTGCTTGCCTAAAGAAATATATCCAGTCGGCGCGAGGGAATGAGCGCGTTCTCCCCTCCACAACAAGATCGTCGCTGATCCGGTGACAGGGGTCGATGTTCCCGGTCACAGCATTCCGAGCCGACGGCAGTGACCGCCCACACGGCCGCCTCGCCGTCGCGCCGCAACCGTCGCGCGGCGACGGAGCGGAAGGCGAAAACGCTCCGTACCGGCCCGCCAAAAGCAGCAGGCCGTGGGTGGTGTCCCACGACCCGCTGCCCGACCGGCAGCCGCGCCCGCAGGCGCGTCGGAGGCCGACGGCTACTGCGCGGCCTCGGCCGCTTCGTCCGCCTCGACCCGCGCCAGCACCGCGTCCAGCGTGGCGTACTCCGCCTCCTCCACGGCCGCGATCGCGAACTCGACGGCGTCGGCCGCGTAGTCCTCGGCCTCGTCTGCGGCATGGCCCAGCCGCTTCGCGTCACGCTCGGCCTTGCGGTCCTCCAGTTTCGTGCGGACCGAGCCCACGTGGTCCTGCCAGGACGTCTGTACCTGGTTCCAGCTTCCGGTGACGTTCTCCTTGGCCCGCTGACCGCTCGACTGCAGCCGCTGCGCGCCCTGTTCGGCCTTGTCCTTCGCGTCGGCCACCGCGGCGGACAGCTTCTGCCGGTCCTCCGCGACACTCGCGGCCACGGTGCGCTGGGCATCCTGGGCCTTCTGGGACAGCTCGGCGAGACGGCCGGCGGGGCCGTCCGAGGTGGCGTTCTTCTGCGGCGTCGGGTCCGACATGGTGATCCCTTCCTTGACGGATACGTCCTGCTCGATGACGCGAGGTACCGGGGTACACGCCTCAACTGCCCGTCACTCTTCCGTCGCGCCGTCCCGGCCCGCTTGGGTCAATCGACTCAATGGACGGCGTACGGATGCGCAATGCGGCCTCGCCCGCAGTCAGTTGACCCAAGGAAGGTGCCCGGCCCGTCCCTACGCTGACGGACGTCTCTCGTGAGCAGCGGATCAAGGAGTGCCCGTGCCCCCTGGAACCAATGGGTTGGACATACGACTGCCGAACGAGCAGGCCGTGCTCGCGCGCATGCGGGGAACCCAGGACCGGATCGCCGACGCGATCACCGCCTTCGCCGGAACCATGCGGTTCGTGTACCTCCACGCGCTGTGGTTCGCGGTCTGGATCACCTTCAACGAGGGGCTGTTCGGCCCGTCCGCGGTCTGGGACCCCTACCCGTTCGGACTGCTCACGATGATCGTCAGCCTGGAGGCGATCTTCCTGTCGACCTTCGTGATGGTGAGCCAGAATCGCCAGGCGATCCGCGAGAAGGTCCGCGCCGACCTGGACTTCGAGACCAACATCCGCTCCGAGGTGTGGTCGGCCCACATGGGCCATGTCCTCGGGATCAGCGCCGAGCAGGTCGAGCAGGACGTACGGACACTCCTGGCGCAGAACCGGGCCAAGATGAACGACTCCGAGCCGATACCGACCGCCCATCGGTCAATCGACTGAAGCCGTGACGCGGCCCCGGCGACGACGATGATCCGCACCGGATCGACCCGTCACCGGGAGGAAGCGTCATGATCCCTCGCCATCGCCCGTTCGCCGCCTACTGGGACTGGCAGCGGCACGCCCTCTGCCGGGGCATGGACAGTTCCGTCTTCTTCTCCCCGCCCGGCGAACGCGGCGTCGCGAAGCGGGCGCGGGAGAAGAAGGCCCGTGCCGTCTGCGGGAGCTGCCCCGTGATCGAGGTCTGCGCCCGCATCGCGATGAACGGCCCCGAGTCCTACGGCGTGTGGGGCGGCATGTCGGAAGGAGAACGCAGCGCGCTGCTACGGCCGCCCCGGGCGCCCAGGCGGAGGCGCAAGTGACTCCGGCCCCGCGTCACAGGACCGCCGGACCGTCCTCACCTGGCGGCCTCAACAGCGGGGCCAGCTCGCTGCGCGAGGTGATCCCGAGCTTGGGGAAGGCCCGGTACAGATGCGCGGCGACCGTGCGGTGGGACAGGTACAGCCGTTCCGCGATCTCCCGGTTGGAGAGCCCTTCCGCGGCCAGCCGCGCGATCAACGTCTCCTGGGGCGACAGGAGTTCGGCGATGGACGGAAGCGGGTTGTCGGCTCCGTGCGCCGCGTTGTGCCCCGCCCAGTCGCAGGCGCCGACGAGGTCGAAGGCGGTCCGCGCCGAGTGCAGCAGCGCGCGGGACCGGGCGGCCCGGCGGTGGCGTCGCAGCCACTGCCCGTACGCGTGCTCCGTCCGCGCCTCGACCAGTGGCCAGCGGGAGAGATCCTGGTCCAACGCGGCCAGGTAGAGCTCCTCGGCCGCCGTGTCGGGGGCCAACACGGCGCGCATGTAGGGCAGTTGGACGTGCAGCAGCGGGGCCGGAGTCATCCGCGCGGCTTCCTCGACGGCAGCGAGGACACGCACGGCTTCCTCACGGTCGCCGCCCCGGTCCGCGGCCACGACGAACGGCGTCAGCGCGGCGAAGCCCTGCCACCGCAGCCCCTCGGGCGGCAGGTCGAGCAGCGGCCGCAACTCGTCGTACGCCTCGGTGTACCGCCCCTCGCCCAGCCGCGCCAGCCCACGCGCAAGCCGTAGCGTGGGGACGAGATCGGGGCGCTGCCACGCGGCCACCGTGTCGGCCAACTCCTGTGCCCGTACGGCCTGTCCGCGCAGTGCCGCGCCGATCGCGTCCGTAGCGGCGAGTGCGGCGACCATGGCCGGCTGTCGGGTCCCGGCGACGATCCGCCGTGCCTCTCCGGTGAGTTGAGCGGCACGCGGCCAGTCCCCGAGCAGCAGCAGGTCGGCGGCTGCGGTCAGGAGGGTCTCCGCGAGCAGGCCGAGTCGGCCCTGTTCACGGAGGATCGGTGCCGCCCGGCCGAGCAGCTCGACCGCGCGGACAGGATCGCCGATCTCGTGCGCGGCCATGCCGAGCAGCCGTAGTCCGTCGGCGTCACGGCGGTCCCGGACCGTCTCGCGCGAGGGCAGCCCGTTGGTCAACTCCCGGCCGTGGCGCACGGGTTCGGTGAGCGCCAGGGTCGCGAGGTGGCGTGGGTCGTTCGCGGGGGCGATGCGCTCGGCGGCCTCGACGATCCCGGCCCGCGCGGCAGGGTCGGCCGCGGTGCGGTGAACGTGGAGTGCCGCGCTCAGCAGAAGGTCGAGGGCGAGGCCGGGGTCGCACGCCGACAACTCGCCGATGTCCGGGGGCCCTTGCGCCCGCGCCGGACCCGGCTGCGGCTCCGCGTCCGAGAGGTCCCGCAGCCACCAGGCCCTCGCCCGGTCCGCGGCGTCGAGTCGCTGATGTTCCGCGGCCACGATCAGCGAGTGGGTCAGGCGGATACGCCCGAGGCCGTACGCGTGCTCGGCCGCGGCCAGCAACCGGTGTCCCCGGGTGGCCGAGTCCGTGGTGAGCTGCGCCGAACGCTCAAGGGCCCAGACGGCCGCGACGACTCCGTGCCGCCGGAGCAACGAGGCGTGGGCGTCGGCCAGTTCGTCCGCGAGCTCGTCGTCGGGGCCGTTGACGGACTGGGCGCGATGCCAGGTGCGCCGGTCCGGGTCCTCGGTCAACACCTGCGCCAGAGCAGCGTCGGCGGCCTGTCGGCGGGCCTGTGGCTCCGCGCCCAGCACCGCGAAACGGACCACGGGATGAGAGAAACGCAGGGTCGTCCGGTCGAGTCGTACGAGCGAGGCCGCGATCGCGCCGTCGAGGACGTCCACCGCGACCGCGCGCCCGGCGAGGACGGAGGCCGCCGCCAGGATCTCCGAGAGGTCTCCGACCTGGTCGACGGCGGCGACCAGCAGGGCGTCCCGTGTCCGGTCCGGCAGTTCGCCGAGGTCGGCCGCGAACGCTGTCTCCAGCGCGGAGTTCACCGGCAGGTGGATCCACGATCCCGGAGGCCCCAACGGGCGCCATGCCGTGGGGAGTTCGACCAGGGCGAGCGGGTTGCCGAGCGCCTCGCCGAGGATGCGTTCGCGGGCGGCGGGTGGCAGTGCGGCCGCGTGACGGGCGAGCAGCCGTCGCGCCGAGGGCTCGTCCAGGACCGGCACGTCCAGTACGGGCACGCCCGGCAGAGGGCGTCCGGGGCGGAGGGCCATGAGGATGACGATCGGGTTGTCGTCGACCCTGCGGGCCATGAACGCCAGGACGTCCCGGGTGGGCCCGTCGAGTCGTTGCGCGTCGTCGGCGATCAGCACCACGGGCCGCTCGGCCACTGCCGCCGTGAGCAGGTTGAACGCGGCCAGGGCCACCCGCAGGGTCTCCGGCGACGGTCCGGAACCGCCGTCGAACGCCGACCGCAGGATGCCGCCCTGTCCCGTCGGCAGGGACTCGGCCGTGCCGAGCACCGGCCCCAGCAACGCGCGCAGACCGCTGAAGGGCGCGTCGTCGCAGCCCCCGGCCACCTCCAGCAGCCGCCATCCCGCCGACCGGGCACGTTCCGCCACCGCCCGCAGCAACGCGGACTTGCCGACGCCCGGACCGCCTTCCAGCGCCAGGGCGCCACCGGCGGCGGGCAGCCTGCCCAGCAGGTCGTGCAGGACCTTCACCTGCCGGTCGCGGCCGAGGAGCCCGGCTTCGTCCACGCGTCTCCCCAGACTTCCAGGACACTCCACGTCTTCACCAGCGGAATCGTAGGAGAACCCCCGCGGCAGGGCTTCGGTCATGTGACCGCGCCCTGAACTGCAAGGCGACGCCGTCCGGCCCGTCCAGCGTACGGCTCCCTGGTACGCCGACTCGTCACACGTAGCCCCGCCGCTGCACGAAGCTCAGGGCCAGGGCACCCAGCGGGACGTTCAGCCAGAACGTCAGCAACCGGTACACGAGCACCGCCGAAGTGGCCGCCCCCGCCGCCACACCGAGCGCCGTCAGCCCCGCGATGAGCCCCGCCTCCAGCGCCCCGAGCCCGCCCGGTACCGGAGCCGCGTTGGCGATCAGCCGGGCCGCCATGTACGCGGCACCGACCTGGATGAACGGCAGACCGCCGCCGAGCGCGTGCAGGCTCATCGCCAGGCCGACGACCTGGATGAGGGGCAGGCCCAGCGCGCCGACGACACCCACGACGAGCTTGGCCGGTTCGGTGGCGAGCCCGGCGACGGTCGATCCGGCCGCGCGCAGGAACGGCCACACCTTGTCGTGCAGGAAGCGGCGGCCGGGCGGAGTGAAGCCGAGCAGGCCCCCGGCGGCGAGCACCAGGGCGACGGCCCACAGCGCGTACCGCCCGGCGGACAGGTCCAGATGGACTCCCGCGTGACCACGCCCCGCCCAGGCGAAGAACACGGCGGCGACAACGGTGTTGGAGAGCGCGCCGGCCAGGCTCTGCAGCCCGACGGAAGCCGTGGCGGCCCCGGTCTCGATCCCCGTCTTCTGCAGATAGCGCAGGTTGAGCGCCATGCCGCCGACATTGCTCGGAGTGATCCGGTTCAGGAACGAACTGGCGAACTGCACCTGGTAGGTGGGGCCGAACGGCAACCGGTCCGGGATGGTGCCCAGCTGGAGACAGGTCGAGAACGCCTGCGAGACGAAGGTGATGGGCAACACCGCGAGCAACCACCACCAGTTGGCGTCCCGCAGCGCGTCGACAGCCGCCGGTGCGTTGGCCAACTGCGGCAGCACCAGGTGGAGTACGAGGAACGCGCCCGCCAGTCCCAGGACGCTCTTCCACGTGAACCGCGCCAGATGCGCGAGCGGACCTTCCTTGGCACCAGTGGCAGCTGAGACCTCGGCGGCGAGGTCGCGGAGCAGACTGGGCCGACCGCCGGCGCGGAGCGTGCGTCGTCCGGTCTGCTCCCTGGCCGCCCGTGCGCGGGCCTGGTCGTAGCGGGCGACCGCGTGCCGCGCGGGTCCCATCAGCGCGAGCGGCTGGAGGTAGGGAAGCGCGGTGGCGAGAAGCTCCGGCCCGAGCCCGGCCAGGGCGCACGCGGTGGCACGCCCGGGGCCGACCCGTACGGCGGTCGTGGCCAGCAGTTCGGCGATGTCGGCGCCGAGCATGTCGGGCGGCGCGTTGAGCCGGCCGCGCGCGAACGCGGAGAGGCGGCTCGCACCGCCCGGTTCGACGCGGATGTGCTCGGGGCGCAACTCCCCGTGCCCCAGCCGGTGTTCCTGGAGCCGGGCCACGGAGGTCCACGCCCCGACGAGAAGCTGATCGGTCAACTCCCCGTCCGGCACAGCGGAAAGCGCACGGGAGTCGTGCTCGACGGTCGCCACGAGCGCGCCGCCCCCGGCCACCGGATACGCCATCACCGGTTCGTCCACCCGGGCGCCGGTGCGGGCCGCGAAGACGAGCATCAGCAGCTCGTGCTCGGCGGCTCCGAGCGGCAACTGGGCGGTGGCGTCGGCCGGATGGCGCAGCAGCGTCCGCCGGGCGAGCCGGTGGAAGAGGTCACGGTTGTGGTCCTCGGCGGCGAGCACGCGCACCGCCAGCCGTGAACCGGCGGTGGTCACGGCGCCGTAGACGGTCCCCTCCCCCAAGTGCTGTTCCTCCGGGGGCAGTTCATGCAGCGTGGCGAGCGAAATCCCGGAGTCGGCAAGGGCGTCGGCGACCGCCTGTATCGCCGGGCGGTCGGCGGGGGCCCCGGCCAGCAGGAGTACGGCCGACCCGGCGGCGCCGCCCACGGCGAGTGCGGCGAGGGCGTCCAGCGGGACGATCGCGGCGGCCGCGACACTCAGCGCGCCGCAGCCGACGGCCAGGAACCACAGCGCCCGCCGCTGGCGCACCCCGAGCCACGGCCCCGCCGCGACGACCGCCGCCGCGCAGGCCGCGAGGTACACGGCCGACGGCCAGCCCGCCCGCACCAAGCCGTCCCGGCCGTCCAGCACCTCCGGCCACGCGTCCGGTCTCCCCCGCGCCAACGCCAGGTGCGTGAGCGCCCACGCGCCCAGCGCACCCAGCGCCGCCGCGGGCAGGACCCGCAGAACCGGCTCGGCCCGCCGCCGTACGCACCACACGACCAGGGTGGCGACCGGGGCGAGGAGGGCGACGGCCTGGACCGTTCCAACAAGGGCGTCCCGCAGGGCCGGGGGCAGTGCGGTCGCCGTGGTGAGGAGGCCCTGCTGGGCCGCGCGGACGAAGTCGCGGGTCGCGACGGCCAGGAGTACCGCCACGACGAGTACGGCCAGCGACACCAGCAGACGCCACAGATCGACGGCCCGCCGGACGGTCCGTCGCGGCGGATCCTCGATCACCGGAACCGAGGTCGGCGGACTGTCACGGCCGTCGGTCCCACTGATCACGTCGGCTCCTTGTCAACAGGCCGTAGGCCGGGAGGCACCGATGCTCGCGCTCCAACTCGCCCCGCGCATGGGTCAGATGACCGCACGGGTTTCTGTGCCGACGGTAAGGGAGTAAGGAAGTAGCGGATGCAGTCGTATGACAGATCGCGTCGGGGAGGCCCGACTCTAGCCTTCCTGGCGAACCCCGGCCTCGGGCGAAGAACGAGGCGACACCCTCGTATCTGGAAGGTGACCATGTTCACTTCACCCAACGTGCTCCTCTGGCGCGGTCTGCTGGCCGTCGCCCTCGGCGCGGTCTCCGTCGCCTGGCCCGGCATCACCATCAATGCCTTCGTCATCCTGTTCGCCGTGTACGCGTTCCTGACCGCCGCGACGGACAGCGCCCGCGCCTTCGCCGGCGACAGGGTTGGACCGGTCCTCGGCTGGCTGCTGCTCGCCGGGCTCTCGCTGGCGGCCGGCGTGGTCGCGCTGGCGTGGCCCGGCATCACGGCGCTCGCGCTCACGATCTGGATCGCCGCGTGGGCCCTGACCACCGGCGCCATGGAAACAGCCCTCGCCTTCCAGCGCGACGAGACGGCGGGAGAGCGCACCCTGTACCTCCTGACCGGCGCGGTATCGATCGTATTCGCGTTCTCCCTGTTCGTCCGCCCGGACATCGGCGCGGTCTCCCTCGCCACCGTCTTCGGCCTGTTCAGCCTCGTCTACGGCGTCTCGGCGGTCTTCGCCTCGTTCGAGGAGCGGCGCCGTCGGCACACGGCGAGCGAGCGGGAGCCGGTCCGCGCCTGAGCCTCCGGCGACGGACACCCGCGTGGCGCCGACCGGCCGGCCCGGCGGAAACGGCGCCACGCGGTACCGGGCGGGAGGGGGTCGGTCGCCCTGCGGTCCCCTCACTTCCGCCCCTTCCCAAAGGTGGTCGTCGAGGGCGGTGTGGCGCGGGGTGTCGTGAGCGCGTCGGGGTCGGTCTTCCGGGCGGGTGAAGTGGTGCTCTCTGCGGGGAGTTCCAGCAGCCCGGCCATCCTGCCGCGCTCGGGCGCCGGTCCGGCCGAGGATCTGCGGGCGCCCGGTATCGACGTGGTCGCCGGCCTCCCGGTCGGCCGCGGGTTGCAGGAACACCCCTTCTTCCACGCGCTGTTCGCCCTCGCGCCCAAGCACCGGACCCTGACGTCGGCCTTGGCGGCGCATCTGTGGCTGGCCTCGCCCGAGGCGCAGACCGGCGAGCTGGACCTCGGCATCGTCGCGACCCACCTCCCGGACGGCTCCTTCAGCCCGACCGGCGGGGCGATCCTCCTGGCCACCGCCCGCCGTTCGCGGATGCCGTGGCGTGCGAGCTCGTACCGGGTGAATCAGTGGGCGACGGCGAGGAGTTGGAGGCAGCGGTCGCGGCCGGATCTCCACCTACGTCCACCCGACCTCGACCGCGCCGATCGACGGGCCCGGGGACGAGTGGGCCGTCGTCGGCGCCTCGATCCTGCCCGAGGTCCCCTCGACGGTGAGCGACGCGACGACGATCATGATCGCGGAGCACATCGCCCGGCGCGTGTACGGGAGTTGAGGCCGATCGGCGTCGCGTCACGCGGAAGGTCCCGGACACAAGGAGCGTGTCCGGGACCTTCCGCGTGCACAGTGACCGTTCCGGGTCTCAGTCGAACTTCCCGACCACCGTCTCGAACTGCCGCACCATGGCCGACAGCGACCGGCCGTCGAGATGGTCCATCACGCGCTTGCGGGCACTCGCGAGGTGTATCGGATAAGCCGCCTCAAGCCGCTTCAGCCCTTCCGGGGTGAGCGTCGCGACATTCCCGCGCGCGTCGCCCTCGTAGCGCCGTTTCACGACCTGGCCGCGGCTCTGCAGCGCGTCCACGACGCGGGTGATGCGGCTCGCCGACAGCGCGGTGGCCGCCGCGAGATCCGCCATGCGGAGTTCCTGGTTCTCGGCCTCGGACAGGCTCATCAGGACGACGTACTCGGTGAGCGTCAGCCCCGTCGCCCGCAGCAGATCGTCGTCCAGCGAACGCGGCAGCGCGACGATGACCCGCATCAGGGCACGCCAGAAACGCTCTTCCTGCGCGGTCAGGGGATCCTCGGCAGCGGTCATCCGTGCAGATTAGCGTGCTCAAGCAAGGAACCTCAAGGAACCTCAGGCAACATCGAGGAGCCTCAGGCATGACATCCCGCAGGCGCCGCCCCTCCCGCTACGCGTCCAGTCGGCGCACGTCGGTCACGCTGTACGACATCGAGGCGCGGAAACCGGCGCCGGTGCGCACGGGAGCCAGGTCGGCCAGTTCCTCGCCGCGGGCCGCGAACAGGGTGAGGTCGCCTGTACCGGTCCACACGTCGGCGAGCCGGCGGTCGTCGAACTCGGCCATCACCAGCTCGTGCACGGCGGGCTTGTCGTACTCGCCGGCGACCAGACTCGGGAAGTGCCGGAGGTTGACGGTGGGGCGGGCGAACAGCGCGGCCGGGTCGGGCGCCGACTGCTGGAGCGTGACCGCGGCCTCCGCGAGGGTGTGGCCGGCCGCCGACAGGGAGGCACCGAAGCGGCCGCCCGCGGCGAGGGCGGGCGAGGCGCTTCCGGGCGCCGCGAAGACACGGGTCTGGTGGACCGAGCCCAGCTTCTTAGGGAAGCCCTGCACCCAACCCCGGGCCAGGGCACGGTCGTTGTCGACGTAGATGTACGGGCACCACGACACGGGCTCGCCTTGCCAGTGGGCGTCCACCAGCACCATGAACTCGCGGTACTGGCTGCGCACCGGGTCGAGGTACTCGTCGTGCCCGGCGGAGAACTGCCAGTCGACGAACAGCGCCACCGCGCGCCCGTCGGAGTCCGGGTCCGGGGTCAGCCCCTCGGGAAGCGTCGCCTCGGCCGCGGCTGGATCGGTCCAGAACTCCACGCCGACGATGTCGCCGGCGTAGTGCCACGGCGGGGCCGAGGCGAGGTTCGCCACTCCGCGCGGCGACAGCGGGTAGGTGTAGCCCTGGAGCATGGGGGGTGCCTCCTCAGCAGAAGGTCGATCCGGAACGGAACCATGTTTCGCCAGGGCACCTCGCCCCGGCTTGCGTCATGTGACTGCATCTCCGTACACGGAAGTCGCCTCGCGGCCCCGGGCATCGGTCGCGTGCGGCCGCTTGACCACCAGGCCCTGCCCCCGGAGCGCCTCCACGAGCCGGGCCCCTCCCTCCCAAGGGTCTCAGAAACACTCAAGCACAACCATTACTTGCTTGACAAAGCATTTTGGGGCGAGTGAAGATACTTGCCAGAGCAAGCATCAGCGCATTCGTTGGACCGTTCCACGCGACGGCAAACGAGAGGAACTCCCCATGTCCGCCAAGATCGCAGTCATCTACTACTCGTCGACCGGCACCGTGCACGAGCTGGCCGAGTCCGTGGCGGAGGGGGCCCGCAAGGAGGGTGCGGAGGTACGACTCCTGCGCGTGTCCGAGCTCGCCCCCGAGGAGGCCATCGCCGCCAACGACGCGTGGTCGGCGCATGCAGCGGCCACCAAGGACATCCCGGTGGCGACCGGCGCCGACATCGAGTGGGCCGACGCCGTGATCTTCGGCAGCCCGACCCGGTTCGGCAACATCGCCAGCCAGCTGAAGCAGTTCATCGACACGCTCGGCGGGCTGTGGGCGCAGGGCAAGCTGGCCGACAAGATCTACAGCGGCTTCACGGCCACCGCCACGGCCCACGGCGGCCAGGAGTCCACGCTGCTCGCCCTCTACAACTCGGTCCACCACTTCGGCGGCATCATCGTCACCCCGGGCTACACCGACCCGGTCAAGTTCGCCGACGGCAACCCGTACGGCACCAGCCACGTCAACGGCCAGGGCGCGATCCCGGTCGACGACACGGCCCGAGCCGCCGCCGTGTACCAGGGCAAGCGGGTGGCCGCCGTCACCGCGCGGTTCAAGGACGCCTGACGGAGGGGGAGTTGAAGGCCGGCGGCGCCATTCGACCCTTCGTCGTTCAGGCCTCGCCCCGCCGCGCCGACCACTCCCTCCCCTCCCCCGGGCAGGACCTGCCCACCCTCCACGGCGGACCGGTCCGGACCGTCCTGGATCACCACCATGACGTGGCTCTCCTCAACTCCGGTGATGCGTACGGCCGCCGCGGACAACTCCAGCTCCAGTCGCGGCGTGTCCTCCTGCGGATGTCCCCGCCTCGCCCAGCCCGTGATGATCAGGGGCGCGCCCGGTACCCCGCCGGCGAAGACGTCCTCCGACGGCGGCTCGGCGAAGATCACGTTGACGTAGGCCGGCGGCACGTGGTTGATCGCCGCGTGGATCCGGGCCATCTCGGCCGCCGGCGAAGCCTTCGACTCATGGGTGAGGGTTCCCTGTGCCGCGGTGCAGGTGCAGACGGGCATGTCGGCTCCTCATGGATCGGGGGCGCGCCCAACGGGTGACACCGGCATCAAGGTCCTTTCTGCCATGCAGTCATGGCTTCCGCCATCCGACGGAAGCCATGACTGCACCTGCCAACCAGCCTGATTTCAACGGCAGTCACCCCTCCCCCGACCGAGCCCAGCACGCCTTGACACACCTTCCCTCCGACGCAATCCTTGCCGACGAAAGCAACAACTTCGGCTGGGAGACCGCGATGACCACAAGCACCCCGGACGACAAGGGCGGCCCGCTGCGGGCGGTACTGGAAGGCGCCGCGTTCCAGGCGGATCCGCACGCGGTGCTCCGGCAGTTGACGGAGTCCGGGGCCGCGCACCGCTGCGAACCGGACGGCGCTCCCCCGCAGTTGCTGATCACGGGCTACGACGCGGCACGCCAAGTGCTCACCGATCCCCGCGTGTCCAAGCGGAGCGAACGCGCGGGGCTGGAGCCGGGCTGGCTGATGAGCGGTGTCCGGGACGAGGTCGGGATCGACTACATGCTGACCGTGGACCCACCCGACCACACCCGCCTCCGCAAACTGGTGACCCGCGCCTTCACTCCCCAACAGATCGAGTCCCTGCGGCCCCGCGCGCAGGAGCTCGCGGGCCGGTTCGCGGACGACGTACTCGCCCTGGAGACACCGGAGTTGGCGGACGGCTTCGCGGCCCGCGTCCCCATCGCCGTGATCTGCGAACTGCTCGGCGTGCCGCTGGACGACTGGGACAGGTTCCGCTGGGCCTCGGAGCAGATCGTGTCCCCGGTCGCGGGCAGTGACCGGGAGGAGGCCTACGTCTGGATGAGCGGGTATCTGGCGGAGCTGATCGCGGCCAAGCGGGCCGACCCCGGCCAGGACCTGCTGAGCGCGCTGGCCAGCGACACCGTCGAAGACCGGCTCGCCGACCCGGAGTTGGTCGGCATGGCCTTCCTCCTCCTGATCGCCGGGTACGAGACGACCGCCAACCTCATCGGGGCCGCACTCCTCGGACTCGCCCAACAGCCCGACCTGTTCAAGGCGTTGAAGGCCGATCCTTCCCTCGTGCCTGCGGCGGTGGAGGAGTTCCTCCGTCTGGACGGACCGGTGCTCACGGCGACCGAGCGCTTCGCCACCGAGGACATGCGGGTCGGTGAAGTGCCGGTGCGCCGAGGCGACATGCTGCTGGTGTCCCTCGCCGCGGCCGACCGGGACCCGGCCCGTTTCGAGCAGCCGGACTCCTTCCGCCTCGGACGCCCGGCCGGCCATGTCGCCTTCGGCCACGGCGTCCACCACTGCCTCGGAGCGCCGTTGGCCAGGATGGAGGCCGCGGTCGCGGTCACCGCGATGCTGGAGCGCGTCGAGAGTATTGAACTGGCCGTGGACGCGGCCGACTTGGAGTGGACGCCGGGCCTGCTGATGCACGGGGTGCGACGGCTTCCCGTGTCGGCCGTGATCTCCGGTAGCTCGAACTCACGTTGATGCGCAGCGACTTCAGTCCTGGCGACGGACCTCGATGAGGAGCGCCTGCTGGGGGTTGAGGGTGGGCATGGGCAGACCGGCGGTGGCCAGCACCGCGCCCGGCAGCGTGAGCCAGTCCTCCTGCGCGGCCGTCAACCACGCGGGTGACGCGATCTGGTGGAAGGCGGGCAGGCCCAGCTCGGTACGCACCCGGAGTTGATAGCGGGCGTCGGGGCTCAGACCAGGGAAACGCGTCCGGCCGGACTGCCCTTCGGCCGAAGTGGCCACCCTCGCCCAGGAGTACAGCGCCCTTGAGCCGTCGTGGGCCACGA
Organism: Streptomyces sp. N50; assembly: GCF_033335955.1. Classification (GTDB taxonomy): domain Bacteria; phylum Actinomycetota; class Actinomycetes; order Streptomycetales; family Streptomycetaceae; genus Streptomyces. Next base: position 9,510,996 of record NZ_CP137549.1, on the reverse strand, counting down.
CTCCGTGCAGTACCCGGGCCTCGTCCTCCAGGTCGGCACGTACCGTACGACCGCCGTGCAGCAGCGGACGCAGTTCGCGGTAGAGGGCGGTCCAGGCCGTCAGCCGTGTCAGCTCCTCCTCCGAGCACTCGGCGAGATCCTGCTCGATGCCCGCGTGGCCGAAGAGGGCGGTGATCAGGCGGAAATCGTCCGAGGTGACGCGGCCGGTGGTGTGGCTGCGGGCGGCGCCGACGTGGGTGCCGACGAGTTCGGGCGGGAGGAGTTGGACGGTCCAGCTCTGGATCGACTGACGTTCCACGGGGTCGTTGCAGTCCGAGGGCCACACGCGGTCGGTGCGGTCGAGTACGCCCAGGTCGACCCGGCCGCCGCCGCTCGCGCAACTCTCGATCTCAAGGCCGGGGTGCCGTTGCTTGACGGCGTCCAGCAGCCGGTACAGCGCCTGGACCTGGGCGTGGCTCGCGGGCCGGTCGCCCAACGCGCTGACGGCTTCGAGGAGTTCGCGGTTGTGGTCCCACTTGAGGAAAGCGATGCCGTAGCTTCCGACGAGCGCGTCCAGTGACTTCAGCAGGTAGTCGAAGACCTCGGGGCGGGAGAGGTCCAGGACGTGCTGATGGCGGGCGGTCGGGCCGAGTCCTGCCGCGGGGCCGAGGATCCAGTCGGGGTGGGCGCGGGCCAGGTGGGAGTCGAGGTTGACCATCTCGGGCTCCACCCAGAGCCCGAAGTCCATGCCCAGCGACCGGACATGGTTGGCGAGCGGGCTGAGCCCGTCGGGCCAGACGGTCGGGTCGGCGAGCCAGTCGCCGAGGCCCGCGGTGTCGGCGCGACGGCCGCTGAACCAGCCGTCGTCGAGGACGAACCGCTCGACGCCCACTGCGGCGGCCCGCTCGGCCAGAGCTCGCAGCCGACCCACATCATGGTCGAAGTAGACCCCTTCCCAGCTGTTGAGCACCAAGGGGCGGGGGCCGCGCGGGTGTTGGGGTCGTGCGCGCAGGTGGCGGTGGAAGCGGTCGGCGATGCCGTCCAGGCCGTTCGGTGACCAGGCGAAGTGGCAGCGGGGAGTGCGGTAGGTGTCGCCGGGTGCCAGACGGATCTCGCCCGCGCGGAGGAGTTCGCCGCCTCCGAGCGCGGAGGCGTGGACCCCTGCTCCTTCCGGGAGTTGTTCGACCAGGTAGCGCTGGTCACCGCTCCATGCCACGTGTACGGCCCACACCTCGCCGGTGCCGAATCCGAAGCCGGGTACGCCCACCGTCATGAGGTGCGGCGAGTCGACGCCGGGCTTTCCGCGTCGTACGTCACGCACATGGGCGCCGTGGTGCAAGGGGTGGCGTTGCGGGGAGCGTTCGCGGCTCCACTTGCCGGTGAAGTCCAGGATCTCGGTGGCCCGGCGCGGCAGGGGCAGCAGGGGCAGGGCGCCGGCGAGGTCGTAGGGCGTCGAATCGGCGCTGTCCGCGCGGGAGATGACGGCGTCGGCGGTGAGGATGCCGTAGGGGTCGAGCGTGTAGGTGAGGGTGATGTCCAGTGCGGAGGACGCGTCGGTGAGGTGCAGGTCGAGTGCGCCGCCGCCGTCAGGGTCCGTGTGGTGGGTGGACCCGGTGAGGGTGAGGCGGGGTGCGGTGGCGGTGCCTGCCTGGTGGCCGTGGTGGGCCGGGGTGCCGGACCAGCCGTCGGCCTCGGTGGGCCAGACGGTGAACCGGCGTGGGATGTCGGGGGCGTTGTTGAGGATCGCGGGTTCGGCGGTCAGGCTCAGGGCGGTCAGGTCGTCGGGGGTGAGGTCGCCCAGGTCGGCTCCCCAGTGCAGGACTCGGGGCACCGGTTCGGTGAGTTCCACGGCGAGGCAGGTGCCGGCCGCGCGCAGGCTGACGATGCGCGAGGGGGTCGCGGGCATGCAGTCTCTTTTCGGAAGGGCGGCGGGACGCGCCGTAAGGGCCATGTCCCGCCGGGGAGACGGCTGTTACTTCTGGGTGAGGATGCTCTTGGTCTTGGACTGCATGTCGGCGAAGACGCTGTCGTTCTTCTGTCCGCCGAAGTAGCCCTCGATCAGCGGCTCTATCGCGTCCTGCAGGGCGGCGCCGTTGCGGAAGTCCGGTGACGGGTAGAGCTCCTTGTTCTTGAGCATGTCGGTGAAGACCGAGAGGTCGACGCCCTGTGCCTTGAGGGCCTTGGCGGAGGCGTCCATCGAGGCGGGGATGGACGGGAAGAAGGTGCCGGTCGCCGACGCCTTGGTCTGGCAGGCCTCGGAGCCCATGTAGGAGACCCACTTCCAGGCCAGGTCGGGGTTCTTGGTGCCCGCCCAGATGGTGTTGCCGTTGGAGTTGCTGAAGACGGCACGGGTCTTGTTGTCGGGGCCGAGGACCGTGGGGGCGATGCCGACCTTGATGTCGGGGATCTTGGCGAAGGTGGACGCCGTCCACGAACCGCCGGTCTCCATCGCGACCTTGCCCGAGGAGAGCAGGTCGACGTCGGACACGGTGTTGGTGAAGGTGCCGATCTTGGGGGCGTACCCCTTCGCGACCAGCGTGCGGATCCAGTCCATGGTCTTCACCAGGCGCGGGTCGTCGTAGTTCAACTGGGTCGGCCAGTTGGCCTTGTTGCCGAGTCGCCAGCCCGTGGTGGAGACGAAGGAGCTCCAAGTCGTCTGGCCCAGGAAGTCCTTGGCGGCCAGCTGACCGAAGCCGTACGTCTTGATGTTCGCCTTGTCGAATCCCGGCTGGTCACCGCGTCGGCCCTTGGAGTCGACGGTCAGGTGGGCGATCATCTTGCCGATCGTGCCGCCGTTGTCGGGGTTCCAGTTGAGGTTCTGGACGTCCTTGGTGGTGTAGCCGGCCTTGGTGAGCATGTCGGTGTTGTAGTAGAGGCCGGTGGCCGCCCAGTCCAGGGGCAGGCCGTACTGGTGGCCGTCGGTGTACTTCCACGAGTCGACGCCGACGGAGAACCGCGACAGGTCGAACTTGTCCTTCTTGATGTAGTCGTCCAGCGGCAGGAGTTGGTGCTGGTCCGCGTACTGCGGGAAGAACTGGACGCTGTTCTGGAACGCGTCGGGAGCCTTGCCTGCGACGAAGCCCGCGGTGAGTTTGGTGAAGTAGTCGGTGACTCCGTACTGGGAGATCTTCACCGTGACGCCCGGGTTGGCCTTCTCGAAGTCCGTGGCGCAGACCTTGTACGCGGCGGCCTGCTTGTCGTCCCAGGTCCACCAGTTCAGGGTCGAGGAGCCGGAACTGCTGCTGGAGTTGGAGGAGCAGGCGGACACGAGGGCCGTCAGGGTGAGCGCGGCTCCGAGTGCCACGGCCTTGCGAACTCTCATGGTTCCTTCTTTCACTGGTCACTTGAGGCTTTCGCCGGTCACTGGAGGCTGTCGCTGCCGAACTGGACGCTCTCGCCGGTCACTTGAGGCCGGAGAAGCCGATGGAGTTGACGATGCGTCTGCCGAAGGCGAGGAAGAGCAGCAGCATCGGCAGCGCCGCGATGAGGGCGGCGGCCATCAACCCCGCCCAGTCGGGGGCGGCTTGGGGCGAGGACTGCTTGAAGACGCCGAGGGCGAGGGTGAGGGGCTGGACGCTCTGGTCGTTGGCGATCAGCAGCGGCCAGAAGTAGTCGTTCCAGGCGTTGACGAACATCAGCAGCGACACGGTGGCGATCGGCGCGGACGTCATCGGCAGGATGATCCGGAAGAAGATCCGCAGCGGGCCGGCGCCGTCGATGATGGCGGCCTCCTCGACCTCGCTGCTGAGGCCGAGCATGAACTGCCGTAGGAAGAACAGCGTGAAGGCCTGGAAGAGGCCGCCGGGGAGGATGAGTCCGGCAAAGGTGTCGGTGAGTCCGAGGTCCTTCACGAGAACGAAGTTGGGCAGCAGGGTGAACACGCTGGGCACCATCAGGGCGCTGATCAGGATGTTGAACACCAGGTCGCGGCCCCGCCAGTGCAGCCGGGAGAACGCGTAGGCGGCGGCCGCCGAGATCAGCACGATCATCGCCGTCTGCACGGATGCGTAGATCACCGAGTTGCGCAGGTAGAGCGCGAAGTCGAGGGAGGCGCCGGAGCCGCCCTGCGCCTGGGCCGACGCGGTGGACGCGATGCCCAGGGCCCGTTCGAAGGCGCCCCAGGTGAAGCCGACCGGCAGGAGTGAGGACGGGTGGGTCGCCAGTTTGTAGTTGTTGGACAGCGCGGTGCGCAGGATCCAGTAGAACGGGAAGAGCGTGACGAGGACGATGACGCCGAGGTAGACCCAGGCGACGGCCCTGCCGGGTGAGAACCCGCGGGCGGTGTTCCGCGTCGGGCGGCGTGGGGCGGCCGCCGGGCCGGGTGCGATGGTGACAGCCATGCGGGCGGCCTCCTTCAGTTCAGGTCGGATTCGCCTGCGCGGGCGAGCCGCAGCTGGGTGAAGGTGACCGCGATGAGCAGGGCGAACAGGGCGAGCGACATCGTGGCTGCGTAGCCGAAGTCGAACTGCCGGAAGGCCTTGTCGTAGATGTACATCTGCAGCACGTTCGAGGCGTTGGCCGGGCCGCCCTTGGTGGTGACCTGCACGATGTCGAACACCTGGAAGGAGTTGATCACCGTCAGGACGACCACCATGACGAGGATCGGCCGCAACAGGGGCACCGTGAGCCGGCGGAACATCTGCGCCTCGCTCGCGCCGTCGACCCGGCCCGCCTCGTAGATGGTCGACGGGATGGTCTGCAGGCCGGCGAAGATCAGCAGGGCGTAGTAGCCCATCCACTTCCAGACGCCGATCGCGGCGAGGGAGGGGATCGCCCAACCACCGCTCCCGAAGAACAGGATGGAGTGGCCGGTCAGGTGTTTGAGGGCGATGTTGACGATGCCGAGGGTCGGGTCGAGCATCCACTGCCACACCAGGGCGGCGATGACGTTGGAGATCAGGAACGGCAGCAGGATGACGCCGCGCAGGACCGACGACCGGGTCACCCGGTGCAGCACGACCGCGGTCACGAGGGAGATCGCCGTGCCGAACACGACGGACAGCAGGACGAAGTAGACGGTGACGAGGAGCGAGTGCCAGAAGACGTCGTCCCCGAACAGCTCCCGGAAGTTGGCCAGTCCGACCCACTGCGGCGGGGTCAGGACGTGGAAGTCGGTGAAGCTGAGGTAGATGCCGCGCAGGGTCGGATAGGCGTAGAAGGTCGCGAAGCCGACGACGGCGGGCAGGATGAGCAGCAGGGCCACCGGCAGATCCCGGCGTCGCGCCGCCGCCGACCTGGTGGCGGTCGCGCGCCGTGTCTTCCTGGTCGGGCCCCTGCCCGGTGAGGTGACCGTGGTGGCCACCGCGCCCGGCTCACCGGACCGCGGTTTCACCGGTGTCGCGTGGTTGCCCTGTGATGTGACCACCACAGCACCCTCCTTCGTGCGGGTACGGATTCGTGCGGTACGAACTGACGGGTCAGACGGTGATCTTGTCGATGTCGGGCGCGTAGTCGGTCGCGTCGCCGAAGCGGAGCGTGTTGTCCCCGGCCTTCAGCGGCACCGGGACGGTGAGCGACTGCGGGGCGCCCCAGTTGTTGTCGTTGCTGCCGGGCACCGGGATCTGGAGCGTGGTGTCGCCAACGGTCAGGTCGATGACGCGACTTGAGTCGCCGTCCACGTAGTCCAGCTTCAGCAGATACGTGCCGTCCTTCGGCGCGCTGACGTGGTTGACGGCCACCTCACCGCCACCGAGATTGCCGACCTTCTGCCCGCCGGAGCAGCCGTCGCAGCCCGCGACGACGGCGTTGCCGGTGAGCGTGTTGCCGGAGGCCTCGGCCTCGTAGGCGGTCGGACCGCCGGATGCGGGCGTGGTGACGCCAACTGCCTTGCTGGGAGCTGAGGTTCGGCCCTTGGCATCGCGGGCTACGACCGTGAAGGTGTGCGCGTTGGCCGCGCTCAGGCCCGTGACGGTGGCCGTGGTACCGGTGCTGGTGGTCACCGGTCGGCCGTCGGCGTAGACGGTGTAGCGGCTGACGGGTGAGGCACCGGTGTTGACCTTGTCCCAGGCCAGCGAGACGCTCGTCGCGGTGGAGGCGGTGCCGTGCACGCCCAGCGGAGTACCGGGGTTGGCGCCCTGCCGGTTCGGCGTGAAGGTGAACAGCCGCGAGCCGTGCGCCGGCAGACTCTCCGTCAGATGCCCGGAGACACGGCCGAGGTTCTTGTGCTGCCACAGGTCACGGACCGAGGCAGCACCGCTGATGCCCAAGTCGGCGAAGTCCGCGGTCACATCGGCGGCCTTGGAACCCAGGTTGAAGAGCGCGACGGTGTAACTGCCGTCGGGATTACGGGCGTACCAGGTCTGCTGGTTCGTGGTCTGACTCACCGGCCGCGCCGGATGGCCGGCTTGGTCCACGGCGATGACCTCGTCGTTGGTGAGCAGCTTCAGCCCGTACGCGTCGAGTTTGGTGAGGTCGTCACCCGAGTAGAGCGGTGCCGACTCGATGGCCCACAGGGTCGCGTAGCTCTGCCGCTCGGCCTCGGTGAGACCGTCCATGGCGCCGACTCCGACGTTCAGGGAGTCGAGGTTGTTCCAGTGCCCGGGCCCGGCGTCGTCGATCCACTGCACGACGTCGTTCCAGCGCACCTTCAGGGAGTTGTCCCAGGTCACCAGCGTGTCGCAGTAGCACTCGACGTCGGTGTCGATGCGCCAGCCGTTGGAGTTGGCCTTCCAGGTCGCCGCCCGGGTGTGGCTCAGCGACCAGGACAGCGTCAACTGGACGGGGCGGCCTGCCTGTTGGAGCGCGGCGTGCCAGGCCTTCACGTCCGGGGTGTTGTCGTGGTCGGCGCCTCCCTGCGCCGAGCCCGGGCCCACCCCGTCGACCTTGAGGAAGTCCACACCCCAGCCCGCCAGTTGATCGGCGAGGGAGTCGATGTACTTCTGGGCGCAGGGGTTGGTGAAGTCCATCTTGTACGCGGAGTTCCACCCGTTGGTCTTGCGCAGGTCGGGATAGACGATGTCCGAGGTGGTGCAGCCGGGGGCGTCGTGGATCGCGGTCGTCCCGTCGCCGTACGCGGCGGGGTCGAGGCCGACGGCCAGGTACAGCCCGAACTTGAGGCCCTTGTGGTGGAGGTAGTCGCCCAGGGACTTCATGCCGTGCGGGAAGGTGGTGGCGTTCGGCTTCGGCCGGGCGTACTGGTCGAAGCCGTTCACCCACCCCGCGTCCACGTTGATGTACTCGTAGCCGTGGGACTTGAGCTTCGAGGCGACCACGTCGGCCTGCTCCTTGACGTGCGCCTCGGTGAGCCAGCCGACCCCGCCGTAGCCGGGATAGCCGGTGGCCTCCAGGCTCCAACTGCTCCAGCCCATGTACGGCTTGGCGGCGAGGACGGCCTGCTGGTGGCCCGCGCTCGTCGGCGCCGGGATGGAGTCCGTCGCCGACGCGGCGGTGGGTGCCGCGAGGGACACCACGAGTGCGGTGGCGGCCAGGACGGGCAGGTGCCCAAGGCGCGCACCGCCCGCACGGAGTCTGTGGCGTACGGCGGATACGGATCCTGCTGGACGAGCCATGTGTTTACTCCGTCTCGGCGCGAAAAGGCACGGCGGGGCCCTGGGAAGGACCGGAAGGTGCCCCTTGCACGGTCAGCCGCATGGGGAATTGGTGAGTGGGCGTTCGGATCCGCCCAAGTGGCCGTAAGGCGACGCCTGTTGGAGAGCGCAGCCCGCGATGACGTACGCGGCCGGTCGAGGAGGAGACCGGCCGCCACCTGCGTCGGTGGACGTCCCATCCACCTGTCGTGAGGTGCCGCGAATGTAGCCAGGCTTTTCTTCCAGCGTCAACATATTGCGCAGCGCGAATCATCGATATTCGTGGAAGGAATGGACCGGGATTCGGGCGATGAGTGAGGAAGACGGACGCAGAACACCGCGATCCTTCTTCTTTCTTCTTTTCCAATGGAAATGTATGGTCACCGCATGACGCTCGCCGATCAGCCACCCGCGGCCGCTCTGCTGTTCCAGACCCTCCTCGCCCACGGCCCGCTCACCCGCGCCGAGATCGGGCGCCGTACCGGCCTGTCGCCGGGCGCGGTCACGAAGGTCGCCACTCCTCTGCTGACCGACGGCTGGATCAACGAGCTGGGCCGCTCGACCGAGCGCACCCAGGGCCGGCCGGCCACGCTCATCGCGGTACGAGGCGAGCGCGCCCGCTTCGTGGGCGTGAAGATCACCGGTGACGAACTCATCGGCACACTCACCGACTTGACCGCACGGCCCCTGGCGACCGCGCGGGCCGTACTCGGTTCACGCGACGTCGGTACGGTCGTCCTGGCCGTCGCCCGGCTGGTCGACCAGCTGAACGCGAAGGCGGCGCCGCACGCACCGGGCGCGCTCCATGGCATCGGCGTCACGATCTCCGGGGACGTCGACGGCCACACCGGGACCGTGCAGTACTCCCCCTTCCTGAACTGGCGCCGCGTACCCCTGGCCCAACTCGTGGAGACGGCAACGGACTTGCCGACCGTCATCGAGAACGACGTCCGCGCCCTGACCGTCGCGGAGCAGTGGTTCGGCGTCGGGGTCGGGCTGTCGTCCTTCGCCCTGGTCACCGTCGGCGCGGGCATCGGCTGCGGCATCTCCATCGGCGGCCGAGTCGTCTCCGGCGCGCACGGCGTCTCGGGGGAGGTCGGCCACCTTCCCGTGGGCGGCACCGACCGGGTGTGCACCTGCGGCAACACCGGCTGCGTCGAGGCCGTCGCCTCCACCCAGGCCATCACGGAACAGGCCCGCCGGGCGACGGGCGACCCGGCGCTGACGATGGACGGCGCGGTCCGCCTCGCCCATGCCGGCAACGCCGACGTCCGCGCGGTCTTCGCCAGGGCCGGCCACGCCCTGGGCCTGGCCCTGGCCTCCGTGGCCAACCTCATCGGCCCGGAACGCATCATCATCTCCGGTGAGGGCGTGGCCACTTACGACCTCTACGAGGACCAGATCCGCACCACCTTCGCCGCCCGGGCCTTCGGCGCCGCGGCCGACTGCGACCTCGTCGTCCGCCCCTCCCCTTCGAGGAATGGGCCCGCGGAGGCGCCGCCGTGGCCGCGCAGCACGTCTTCGCGCCCGCCAAGTAGCCCTGCGGGCCGCCCCTTTCACACCGTCCTGAAGGTGAACGCCATGCTGAAAGCCTCCTCCGACCAGACCTTCCGCGAGGTCCGCGTCCCACCCGGAACCCTCCGCTACGACCGCCCCGCCACCCGCTGGTTCGAGGCCCTCCCCATCGGCAACGGCCGTCTGGGCGGCATGATCTACGGCGGCACCGACCGGGAGCGGATACAACTCTCCGAGTCGACGGCGTGGTCGGGCGGCCCCTCCACGACAGACCTGAATCCGACCGCCCGGCAGCAGGTCCCACACATCCGCGAACTCCTCTTCGCGGGAGACCACGCCGAGGCGCAACGGCTCGCGGCCGAGCATCTCCCGGGCAGGGCACCGTCGTTCGGGACGAACCTGCCCCTCCCGGAAGTGCAAGTCGCCTTCCCTGACGGGACTCCGGCCCACGGCTACCGGCGGACGCTGGACCTGGACACGGGCCTCGTCACGGTCACGTACACGCAGGACGAAGTCCGCTTCACCCGCGAGGTGTTCGCCACCAACCCTCATGGCCTGATCGCGATCCGCCTCACCGCGGACCGTCCCGGATCGCTCGCCTTCACCCTCTCGGTCCGGGACGGCATACTCCCCGGCGCCACGACCGCCACGGACTCGTCCGTCACCTTCAACGGCCACGCATACGAGAGCCTCCACAGCGACGGCCGGCAGGGCGTAGCGCTCGAAATCCGCGCCCACCTGGAAGCCGAAGGGGGCACCGCGCACCGCACGGAAGACACGCTTCACCTGAAGGGTGCCGACAGCGCGGTCGTCTACGTCGTCGTAGGAACCGACTGGGCGGGAGCGGACCCGCGAGCGAGCGCGGAATCACTGCTGTCCGCAGGCCTGGAGGCCGGTTACGAGTCGGTGCGTGCGGCGCACATCGCGGACCACCGGACGCTGATGCGACGGGTCTCCCTCGACCTCGGTTCGGCGTCACCCGACCTCACCGCTCTGCCCACCGACGCCCGCCGCGAGCGGCTCGCCTCCGGGAAGGCCGACGCCGAACTCATCGCGCTCTACTTCCAGTTCGGCCGCTACCTGACGATGGCCGGCTCGCGCGCCAACTCCCCGCTGCCGCTTGCCTTGCAGGGTCTGTGGAACGACGGTCTGGCGAGCAGCGCGCCCTGGACGAACGACTTCCACCTCGACATCAACACCCAACAGAACTACTGGGCGGTCGAGTCGACCAATCTGGCCGAGTGCCACGAGCCGCTGTTCCGGCTGTTGGAGAACCTGGCGGACCAAGGCCGGGCAACCGCCGAGGAGTTGTACGGCGCGCCGGGCTGGGTCGCGCACACGGTGACCAACGCGTGGGGGTACACGGCACCCGGTTCCGGCATCGGCTGGGGCATGAACGTGACCGGTGGGGCCTGGCTCGCGCTCCAGTTGTGGGAGCACTTCGAGTACGGCCGCGACGAGACGTTCCTCCGCGAGCGCGCGTATCCGATCCTGCGCGGGGCCGCCGAGTTCCTCCTCGGCTACGCGGTCGAGGAGCCGGAGCAGGGCCTGCTCGTCACCGGGCCGTCGGAGTCCCCGGAGAACTGGTATCTCGCCCCCGACGGCAGCCGATGTTCGGTGTCCATGGGCGCCACCGCGGACCGGGTGTTCATGGAGGCCGTGCTGCGGATCTGCGCGGAGAGTGCCGAACTGCTCGGTGTCGACGCCGAGTTGAGGACCAGGATCGCCGCCGCGCGCCGTCGGCTGCCGCCGTTGCGGATCGGGCGGCACGGTCAGGTGATGGAATGGCTGCACGACTACGACGAGGCCGAGCCGAGCCACCGGCACACCTCCCATCTCAGCGCGCTGTTCCCAGAACGCCAGATCACCCCGCGCGGCACACCGGACCTCGCACGCGCCGCCGAGGTCACCATCGAGCGCAGGCAACAGGCGCCCGGCTGGGAGCAGACCGAGTGGGTCGAGGCCGACTTCACCGTCTACTACGCCCGTCTCCTCGACGGCGACGCGGCCCTGAAGCACCTCACCAGCCTGATCGCGGACGCCAGTGAGGCGAACCTGATGACGTACTCCGCCGGCGGGGTGGCGGGCGCGGCGCAGAACATCTACTCCTTCGACGGCAACTCCGGCGGCACGGCGGGAGTCGCCGAGATGCTGCTCCAGTCGGACGGCAGGGACGTGGAACTGCTCCCCGCGCTGCCCGCCGACTGGCCGGACGGAAGCGTGTGCGGACTGCGGGCCCGGGGCGGTCTCACGGTGGATGTCCGTTGGCGCGACGGGGAGTTGGCCTCCGCTTCGATCCGGGCGTCACGGGCTGCGGACATGCGGGTGCGCTACGGCGCCGATCTCCTCGAAGTCCGGCTCGCCGAGGGAGAGACGCTTGCCCTCGGTGTCGGCTGAGGGCAAGCGTCGGTGACCGGGTCACTGGGCGATCTGACCGCCGTCGACGAGGAGGGTCTGGCCGGTCATGGCGGTCGCGTCGAGGGCGACGAACGTGACGGCGGCCGCGATCTCCTCCGCCTCCAGCAGGCGGCCCATCGGGATCTGGTCGATCCACCGCGTCATCCGCCGCGGATCGTCCATCCCGACCGTGTCGAGGATGGGGGTGCGGGTCCGGCCCGGCGCTACGGCGTTGACCCGCACCCCGTACTGCGCCCACTCGACCGCGAGGGACCGCGCGAGCTGGGAGACGCCGGCTTTCGCGACGTCGTAGGCGACGTGGTACTCGGGGTTCGAGCCGATGAAGGCGGCGATGGAGGAGATGTTCACGATCGAACCGGACCCCCCGCGCACGAAGTGGTGGCCGAACTCGCGGCAGGCCACGAAGGTGCCGGTCAGGTCGACGTCGAGGACGCGGTGCCACACCTCGTCCGTCACGTCGAGGGCGTCGTCCTCGTGGGCGATGCCGGCGTTGTTGACCAGGACGTCGACGCGGTCGAAGCGTCGTACGACCTCCCCCGCCACGCCTGCCACGGCCCGGGGGTCGGAGACGTCCAGGGGCAGGAACTCGCCGCCGACCTCCTTCGCGACGGCGGTGCCGGTCTCGGTGTTGCGGTCGGTGACGACGACCCGTACGCCACGGGCGGCGAGGGCCACGGCGATGGCGCGCCCGATTCCCTGGCCCGCGCCGGTGACGACGGCCACGCGCTCCTCGGTGTGCCTCAGGGGCGACTCGGACATCTCGTTCCTTCCGTCGGTGGAGGGGCGGGGGTCTCAGAGGGTCCTGGCCGAGCCCACGCCGGGGATCTGCCAGCGGACACGCGCGGCCGGGTCGATCGCGGTCGAGGCGCCCGGTCCGTGCGGACGCTCCATGAGTCCCTCGCGTACGACGCTGCGCTCGACGAAGGCCTCCTGCGTCCAGGGGATGAACTCGACGAGGGGCGGCACCTCCGAGAGGACGGTGCCCACCAGGTGCTGGTGCACCTGCATCATGTCGCCGGCGTGCGGTGCGAACCGCAGGCCCCGTGCCGCCGCGTGCGCCGCGATCTGGAGGAACTCGGTGACACCGCCGACCCGGGTGACGTCGGCCTGGACGACGCGGATGGCGTCGGCGGCCATGAAGGAGGCGAACTGGTGGTACGAGTAGATGCTTTCGCCGGCCGCCACGTCCAGCCGGGTCGACGACTGGAGGCGGGCGTGGGCCTGGAGGTCGTCGGCGTGGACCGGCTCCTCGACCCAGTCCATGGCCGCCTCTTCCAGGACCGGCATGATCTGGTTCGCCGTCGACAGGTCCCAGCGCTGGTTGGCGTCGCACATCAGCGTCACGTCGTCGCCGAGCGCCCGCCGGACCGCGCGTACGCGCCGGGCGTCCTCGCGCCAGTCGGAGCGCCCCACCTTGATCTTCACCCGGGACCAGCCGTGGTCGACCAACGAGGTGAGATCGCGGACCAGTTCGGAGTCGGTGAGGTTGAGCCAGCCGCCGTCGGTGTTGTACGCCTCGACGCTCTCCTGGGTGCCGCCGAGGAGGCGCCACAGGGGCATCCCGGCCCGCTGTGCGGCGAGGTCCCAGAGGGCGATGTCGACCATGGCGAGCGCCATGTGGACGACGCCGGCCCGGCCGATCCAGTGCGTGGGCAGCCAGTAGAGGCGCTTCCAGGTGCCCAGGATGTCCTCCGACGAGGTGTCCAGGAGGGCGTCGGCATAGTAGGAGAGGATCACGTCGGAGAGGAGTTCGGGAGCGCAGTGGACGCCGGAGATCCCCGTCCCGACCAGGCCGTCGGCGGTGCGGATCTCGACCACGGGCACCGTCCAGTGCGCCATGGCGGCCGTGGAGTCGGCGATGGGCCGCTTCAGGGGCACGGCGAGGGCGTAGGTCTCCACGGAGGTGATCACGGCACCGTCGTCGCCGCGAAGAAGGTCCGCTCCGTGCGCGGACAGCAGCCCGCGGGCGGTGCCGAAAGAAGTCTGATCGGTCATTGTTCCAGTCGGCCATGGCCGCCGGAACTCGTCAACAGCGAAATACGAATACACATGATCTGCCGCGCAGATGACAAGCCGTCAGCGGGAATTCACCGCCGACAGCGGTCCGGCCGCGAGGAGAGGAGGTTCGGTCAATGACACTCGAACTGGCTTGGTTGCGTACCTGGGTCGAGGTCGTGGATACCGGCGGTTTCACCAGAGCGGCCGAAAAGCTGCATCTGTCGCAGCCTCGCGTCTCGGCGCACATCGCGAATCTGGAACGCGAACTCGGCTGTCTGCTCATCGAACGCCGTATCCGGCCGCTCACCCTCACCGACGACGGGCGCGCTCTGCTGGCCCGGGCGCGGTCGGTTCTGGCCGCCGCCGATGAATTGGTCACCGCCCGCCAGACCGACCGGGGCGACATCTCCGGAACCGTCACGGTCGCGAGTTTCGCCAGCGGGAGTTCCGAATTCCTCCCTTCGGTCATCACCGCGCTGCAGAAGGAGCATCCGCGGATCCGGGTGGCGGTCCTGGACGGGGACGCGGGCTTCATCGAGGCGGCGCTGTCCGAGCGCCGGGTCTCGGTGGCCCTGCGCCCGGTCCGGCCCGAGCCCCACGACCACGGCTTCACCATGCGCCCGTTGTGGCGGGAACCCTTCGTCATGCTCGCCCCGACCGGTCATCCGCTGCTCAAGAAGAGCGAGATCGAACTGGCCGACTTCGCGGACCAACGCGTCATCACGATCGGCGATCCGCTCGCCAATACCGTCGTCGGATATGAGGCGGAGGTCGAGCTGAGCATCAAGGACCTGGTCGCGCCCTCCGGAACCGTCTCGCATCAGCCGACCACTCTCGGCGCGATGGTCCGGGCGGGACACGGAATCGGCATCATCAACTATCTGGGCGCGGTGATGATTCTCCGTGAAGGAATGGAAATGCGCCCGATTCAGCATCTCAACCGCTATCGGGACGTGGGAATCTGGTGGCACTCGGAACGACCGCTGGGCGCGGCCGCCCAGGCGTTCATCCGAGCGGTCGTAAAGGCACCGAGGCCCGAAGGCACGACCGCCGTTCCACCGGTGTGACGCGGCCCGGTTCCATTCGCGGAACGAATGCCCCACATCCGCTGATCAGCGTTGACGATCACGGGCGAACGGGGCCAGGTTGAGGGAAAACGAATGGAGTCGCGATGGCCGATGTCCGCATGTACGCGAATCTGGAAGTGGCGGTGCGCAGTGACACCTCGGACGTGGGTGAGGGGCCGGTGTTCGATCCCCGCACCGGGCATCTCCTCTGGGTCGACATCTACGGCCGCAGGATTTTTCAAAACAACCTGTCCACAGGTCGACAGTCTGTCACCGATGTCGGCACGATGATCGGGGCGGTGGCACCGCGCGCGACGGACGACGGTTTCGCCGTCGCGGTGGCGGACGGGTTCGGATACGTCACCGGCGACGGGCTGACCCTGGTGGATCCGGTCCTGCCCGCGCCGAACCTGCGCATGAACGACGGCAAGGTGGACTCCCGCGGCAGGTTCTGGGCCGGCAGCAACGACATGGAGTTCGCCCCGGGCCAGGGCCGACTGCACCGGTGGGACGGCGACGGCCCGAGCGTCGTCGTCGCGGATGGCCTCGTCCTGCCGAACGGGCTCGGCTGGAACGCCGAGGACACCGTCATGTACCTCGCCGACAGCTACGCCAACCTCCTGTACCGCGCGGACTTCCACGCCGAGCCGGGCGAACTCGGCCACCTGGAGGTGCTGACCAGGACCGCGGGAGTCGGCGTACCCGACGGCCTCGCCGTCGACGTGGAGGGGTGCTTCTGGGTGGCCATGCACGGAGGACGCGAGGTCCGGCGCTACGACCCGACGGGCCGCGTCGTGGGACTGGTCCCGGTGCCCGTGCTCCAGCCGACGAGTTGTGCCTTCGGCGCGGACGGCCGCCTGTTCATCACCTCCGCGCGAAACGGCCTGTCCGCCGAGGAGTTGGCCAACTCCCCGCTGTCCGGCTCCGTGTTCGTCGTCGAGACCGGGACGGAGGGGGTTCCGGTCCGGCCGTTCCGCGCCTGACCTGGCTCCCCCGCTGGCCCAACTCCCCTCGGGGCACCGCGTATTCGTATTCCGGATGACGGACCATCGATAACCGTCTTTCCCCTGCGGGGTGTTGGCGTCCTACGGTCGATCACGTGAACCATGAACGTCGTGACGCAGTGGAACCGGAACCGGCGGCAACCGTCAGGCCCTTGGTGCCACGTCCCGGCGTGGACGACATCGGGCTGCTCCTCAGCGACGTGCCGGAGGGAACGCCCCTCGAACTCCCCGACGGCACGACACCGGCCGCCGGGGACATCGCCGCCGGACACAAGGTCGCGCTGCACGGCATCCCCAAGGGCGCACCGGTCCGCAAGTACGGCGAGGTCATCGGCGTCGCCCTGGCCGACATCCCGGCGGGCGGGCACGTCCACGTGCACAACCTGGGAATCGGCCGGTGGGAGGAGCCGGCCGCGCGCCCGTCGTCAAGGCGCACCCCGCCGACTCGGGTCTCCCCCACCCGCGACCACTTCCTCGGATACCGCCGGCTGGACGGACGTGCGGCCACCCGGAACTACCTCGTCGTCGTCCCGACCGTGAACTGCTCCGCCACGGTGGCCCGGATGATCGCCCTGCGCGCCGACGCCCTGCACCAGGGAACACCGGGCCTCGACGGCGTCATCGCGCTCCCGCACGACCTCGGCTGCGGAATGGCGGAGGGCACTGAAGGGGACGCCGTTCTGCGCCGCACCCTGCGCGGCTATCTCGGCCACGCCAACGTCGCGGGCGCCCTCCTGATCAGCCTCGGCTGCGAGGTGAACCAGCCGGAGAACATCCTTGGCGGCGGTGTGGACGCGGAGACCCTCGCCATCCAGCAACTCGGCGGCACCGCAGCCACGTTGAACGCGGCGCTCGACCGCATCGCGGACCTGGTCTCCCGCATCACCCGGACACACCGTGTCCCGATCCCGCTCGCCGAACTCACCCTCGGCCTCCAGTGCGGCGGCAGCGACGCCTACTCCGGGCTGACCGCCAACCCCACACTCGGCGTGGCGGCGGATCTCCTCGTCGCGGCGGGCGGCAAGGTCGTGCTCGGCGAGACCCCGGAGATCTACGGCGCCCACCACCTCCTACGGGACAGGGCATCAACCTCGGAGGCGGCGGCCCGTATCGACCAACTCATCGCCTGGTGGCAGGAGTACACGGCCGCGGGCGGCGCGACCCTCGACAACAACCCGTCGCGCGGCAACCGGGCCGGCGGCATCACGACCATCTGGGAGAAGTCCCTCGGCGCCGTACTCAAGTCCGGGACCACCCCGCTGAACGACGTGGTCGGATACGCGGAGCCGGTCACCGCGCCGGGCCTCACCTTCATGGACACCCCCGGCTACGACCCGGTGTCGGCCACCGGCATGGTCGCCGGCGGCGCCAACCTGCTCGCCTTCACCACCGGCCGCGGCTCGCTGTTCGGCTCCCGTCCCGTCCCCTGCCTCAAGGTCAGCACCACCAGCGGGCTGTACGACCGGATGCGCGGCGACATCGACTTCGACGCCGGGCCCGCGATGAGCCACACCGGTCAACTCACGTACGGCACCGCCCTGTTCGAGGCCCTCGTGGACATGGCGTCGGGCGCCGAGAGCAAGTCCGAGGCACTCGGCTTCGGGACGGAGGAGATCGTCCCCTGGCGCATGGGAGCGGTCCTGTGACGGTCAAGCACGCTCTCGGTACAGGTCGCGCAGCAGGGCGATCTCGGCTCCGTGATGCAGCACTTCCTGGTTGACCCACCACACGATGTCGATGAACGGCTCCTCCGCGTCGCTGCCGTGCGGATAGGTGCAGTACCCGACGGTGTCGAGCGCGGCCTCGCCGGCACTCACCAGCGCCTTCCGCCAGGCACCCGCACCGGCGTCGAAGGCATCGATCCCACCGACGGCATCGCCGCTGACGGCGTAGTCCTCCCGGGTCAACGTGTGGCTGCCGGCCGTGTGGTCGGCCCGGAGGGTCAGCAGTTCGGCGAGATGGCTCAGCCGCCAGGCGATGGTGGTGAAGGGCGGTGGCCAGGGATGCGGATACGCGGCGGCGTCGCGCCCCCAATCACCCTGTCCCGTCAAAGCAGTTGCCCGCGCACCCGGGCCGTCCGTCCGCCGCCGCACCGACCAGCAGTCCTGCACCGGCTCCCAGAAGTACTCCGCGTCGGTCATGGGCCCGACCCGGGTGTCCGTCCCGTCGCCGCTGTCCATGACGGGCCCTGTCATCCGGCCGGAGAGGCGCTCGCAGGCGAAGTCGAACTGGTCGAGCAGCGGAATCAGCCGAGGTGGGATCACTGGACACTCCTGAGGCAAGCCGGTCGGGCTTCGGTACGGCGGTCCGCCGACCCGGCAACCTAACAGCGTCCCCGCCCCACCGCCCCTCGATTACGGGGTACGGGCGCGCAGTCGGCGCAGCATCCGGGCGTCCTCGAACCCGACCGACCGCGCGGCCGCGTCGACCGTGGCGCCGTGGCTGATGAGGTGCTCGGCGCGTTCGAGGCGCAGGGTCTGCTGGTAGCGCAGCGGGGTGAGCCCGGTGGCCCGGCCGAAGAGGCGGGTCAGGGTGCGTTCGCTGACGCCGACGGCCGAGGCGAGAGCGGGCAGCGGAAGCGCCTCGTCGAAGCGCGTGTCGATGAGGTCCTGAGCGCGGTGCACCGTGTCGTCGAGGTGGGAGCGGTGCCGGAGCATCGCGCTGGTCTGCGGTTCGTGGCCGTTGCGGCGGGCGTAGACGACCATGTCCCGGGCGATCTGCGCGGCCACGGCGGGGCCGTGCCGGGTGGCGACGAGGTGCAGGGCGAGGTCGATGCCGCTGGCGATGCCGGCCGAGGTGATGACCCGGTCGTCGGTGGTGAACAGGACGTCGCGGACGACCGTCGCCTTCGGGTGGCGCAGGGCGAGTTCGTCCTGGACGTCGTGGTGGGTGGTGCAGTGGCGGCCGTCGAGGAGCCCGGCCCGGCCGAGCGCGTCGGCTCCGGCGCAGACGCTGGCCACCGTCCCGCCCCGGGCGTGGTGGTCCCGGAGCGCCCGCAGCGTCGTAGTGCCGATGGCGGGTGCGTCGGCCAGGGTGACGGCACGCCATCCCGGCACCACGATCAGGTCCTCGGGACCGAGCTCGGGCCAGTCGAGCCCGGCCGCCAGCGGCAGCCCCTGGGCGCTGGTGACCTGGGGCTGCTCGGCGACGTAGGAGAGCGTGTACGGGTGCCCGAAGTCGGCCGCCGTGGAGAAGACCTGCGCGGGGCCTGCCAGGTCCAGCAGGTGGACTCCGGGGACCAGGAAGAAGACGACGTGGCTCACGATCCGGTCATCATGCCTGATGTGCGGCGGCGGCTTCCAGTTCGTCGACCGTCGCGATGGTGGCGAAGCGGCCGGCGAGGGCGTACTCGGTGCGGCGGATGATCTCGTCGGCCGGGAGCGTGCGGGGGTCGGCGAGGAGTTCGGCGACGGTCTGGTCGGCGGGGGCGTCGCGGTGCGGGATGGGGTTGGTGGCGGTCGCGTCGGTGACGAAGGTGACCCGGTAGCCGAAGTCGCTCGCGACGCGGGTGGTGGTCTCGACGCACTGCTCGGTGCGGATGCCGCAGACGGTGAGCTCGCGGACGCCGTGCTCGGTGAGGAGCTGCTGCAGGTTGGTGGTGGTGAAGGCGTTGTGCGAGGTCTTGTGGAGGAGCGGCTCGCCCTCCGCGCGCTCCAGTCCGTCGATGAGCCGCACATGGCCGAGGGCCGGGTCGAAGACGTCACCACTGCCGGGCTCGGAGTGCAGCACCCACACCACGAGGTCACCGGCCCGGCGGGCGAGCTGGACCAGACGGTTCGCCTGTTCGGCGATCTTCGGGTCGGAGATGGTCTCCCACAGCGGGCGGGCGCGGAAGGATTCCTGGACGTCGATGACGATCAGTGCTCGGGTCATGTCCCCAGACTGCGCCGTACGGGCGGGGTGGCGACAGGCCGCATCGGGTCCGGGACCGGACCGATCCGGTCACCGGGTTGAGCGGCCTGTCGCCGTATCGCCTACCTCAGCTCGACGAGCAGGTCGCCGCCCTCCACCTGCTGGATGCGGTTGATGGCGAGGCGGGACACCCGGCCGGACTTGGGCGCGGTGATCGACGCCTCCATCTTCATGGCCTCGATCGTGGCGACGGTGGCACCGGCCTCCACCTCGTCGCCCTCCTCGACCGAGAGGGTGACCACGCCCGCGAACGGGGCAGCCACATGGCCGGAGTTGGCGCGGTCGGCCTTCTCGGTGACGGGGACGTCGGAGGCGGCAGCGGTGTCACGGACCTGGATCGGCCGGAGCTGCCCGTTCAGCGCGGACATCACCGTGCGCAAACCGCGTTCGTCGGCCTCGCCCACGGCCTCCAGCTCGATCAGGAGACGGACACCGGGCTCCAGGTCGACCGCGTACTCCTTGCCGGGCCGGATGCCGTAGAAGAAGTCCTTGCTGTCGAGGACGCTGGTGTCGCCGTAGGTCTGGCGGTGGGTCTCGAACTCGCGGGTGGGGCCGGGGAACAGCAGGCGGTTGAGGGTGGCGCGGCGGTCCTTGTCGAGGGCCGTACGGTCCTCCGGGCTGAGGTCCTGGACGGGCTTGGGGTCGGCGCGGCCCTGGAGTGCCTTGGTGCGGAACGGCTCGGGCCAGCCACCGGGCGGGGTGCCCAACTCGCCGCGCAGGAAGCCGATCACGGAGTCCGGGATGTCGTAGCGGTC
The DNA here is from genome assembly GCF_033335955.1 of Streptomyces sp. N50. Taxonomy (GTDB): domain Bacteria; phylum Actinomycetota; class Actinomycetes; order Streptomycetales; family Streptomycetaceae; genus Streptomyces. The sequence continues at coordinate 9,490,822 of NZ_CP137549.1, read as the reverse complement.
GGGGGACGCCTCGAAGTCGGCGGGGCTCACTCCGGCGCCGACGAGGTGCAGGGCGAGGTCGCCGACGACCTTCGAGGACGGGGTGACCTTCACCAGGTGGCCGAGGATGCGGTCGGCGGCGGCGTACATCGCCTCGATGTCCTCGAAGCGGTCGCCGAGGCCGAGGGCGATGGCCTGGGTGCGCAGGTTGGAGAGCTGGCCGCCGGGGATCTCGTGGTGGTAGACGCGGCCGGTGGGCGAGGCGAGGCCCGCCTCGAAGGGGGCGTAGATCTTGCGGACGCTCTCCCAGTACGGCTCAAGGTCGCCGATGGCCTGGAGGTCGAGGCCGGTGGGGCGCTCTGAGTAGTCGGTCGCGGCGACGATCGCGGAGAGGGACGGCTGCGAGGTCGTACCCGCCATGGAGGCCACCGCGCCGTCGACGGCGTCCGCGCCCGCCTGGATCGCGGCGAGGTAGGTGGCGAGCTGGCCGCCCGCCGTGTCGTGCGTGTGCAGGTGGACCGGCAGGCCGAACTCTCGGCGCAGCGCGGACACGAGCGTCGCGGCGGCGGGCGCCCGCAGCAGACCCGCCATGTCCTTCACCGCGAGGACGTGGGCGCCTGCCTCGACGATCTGCTCGGCCAGCCGGAGGTAGTAATCCAGCGTGTAGAGGCGTTCGCCCGGGTCGGACAGGTCCGAGGTGTAGCAGAGGGCGACCTCGGCGATCGACGTTCCGGTGGCGCGTACGGCGTCGATGGCCGGGCGCATCTGGCCCACGTCGTTCAGGGCGTCGAAGATGCGGAAGATGTCGATGCCGGTGGCGGCGGCCTCCTGGACGAAGGCGTCGGTCACCTGGGTCGGGTACGGCGTGTAGCCGACGGTGTTGCGGCCGCGCAGCAGCATCTGGAGGCAGATGTTGGGGACGGCCTCGCGCAGGGCGGCCAAGCGGTCCCAGGGGTCCTCGGCGAGGAAGCGGAGCGCGACGTCGTAGGTGGCGCCGCCCCAGCACTCCAGGGAGAGGAGTTGGGGCACGGTGTGGGCGACGACCGGGGCGACCGCGAGGAGGTCCTTGGTGCGGACGCGGGTGGCCAGGAGCGACTGGTGGGCGTCGCGGAAGGTGGTGTCGGTGACGCCGATCGTGGGCGACTCGCGCAGGTGGCGGGCGAAGCCCTCGGGGCCGAGTTCGGCGAGCAACTGCCGTGAACCGGCCGGGGGTTCGGTGCTCGGGACCGGCGGCAGCTTGGTGGTCGGGTCGATCAGGTCGGGGCGTTCACCGTGCGGCTTGTTGACCGTGACATCGGCCAGATAGGTGAGCAACTTGGTGCCGCGGTCGGCTGATTGACGGGCCGTCAGGAGCTGCGGCCGCTGCTCGATGAACGAGGTGGTGATCCGCCCGGCCTGGAAGTCCGGGTCGTCCAACACCGCTTGCAGGAACGGGATGTTGGTGGCCACACCGCGGATGCGGAACTCGGCGACGGCGCGCCGGGCGCGGTTGACAGCGGTGGTGAAGTCCCGTCCGCGGCAGGTGAGTTTGACCAGCATGGAGTCGAAGTGCGCGCTGATCTCCGTACCCGCGTGGGTGGTTCCGCCGTCGAGCCGGATGCCGGAGCCGCCGGGCGAGCGGTAGGCGCTGATCCGGCCGGTGTCCGGGCGGAAGCCGTTGGCGGGGTCCTCGGTGGTGATCCGGCACTGGAGCGCGGCGCCGTGCAGGGTGACCGTCTCCTGGGAGAGGCCGAGGTCGGCGAGGGTCTCGCCGGAGGCGATCCGCAGCTGGGCCTGCACGAGGTCGACGTCGGTGACCTCCTCGGTGACCGTGTGCTCGACCTGGATGCGCGGGTTCATCTCGATGAAGACGTGGTTGCCGGCCGGGTCGAGGAGGAACTCGACGGTGCCCGCGTTGCGGTAGCCGATCTCGCGGGCGAAGCGGACGGCGTCGGCGCAGATCCGGTCGCGCAGGGCGGGGTCGAGGTTGGGCGCGGGGGCCAGCTCGACGACCTTCTGGTGGCGGCGCTGCAGCGAGCAGTCGCGCTCGAAGAGGTGGATGACGTTGCCCTCGCCGTCGGCGAGAATCTGCACCTCGATGTGACGGGGGTCGACGACGGCCTTCTCCAGGAACACCGTGGCGTCGCCGAACGCGGACATGGCCTCGCGGGCGGCGGCCTCGATGGACTCGCGCAGGGTGGCCGGGTCCTCGACGCGGCGCATACCGCGCCCGCCGCCGCCCGCGACCGCCTTCACGAACACCGGGAAGCCGATCTCCTCGGCGGCACGCACCAGTTCATCGACGTCCGTGGAGGGCGCCGAGGAGCCGAGCACCGGGACGCCGGCCGCGCGGGCGGCGGCGATCGCGGTGGCCTTGTTGCCGGTCATCTCCAGGATGTGGGCGCTGGGGCCGACGAAGGTGATGCCCGCCTCCTCGCAGGCGCGGGCGAGTTCGGGGTTCTCGGAGAGGAACCCATAGCCGGGATAGACCGCGTCCGCTCCCGCCCGCCGGGCCGCGCGGACGATCTCCTCGACCGAGAGATAGGCGCGGACCGGATGCCCGGGCTCGCCGATCTCGTAGGCCTCGTCGGCCTTGAGCCGGTGCAGCGAATTGCGGTCCTCGTGCGGGAAGACCGCGACCGTTCGCGCGCCCAGCTCATAGCCGGCGCGGAACGCCCTGATCGCGATCTCTCCACGGTTGGCGACCAGCACCTTGCGGAACATTCCCGATCCCTTCAGCCTGCCGATGACGTGCACCATGGTGTCGGCGCCGCCCGTATAACGCCATGTGAGCCGGGACACTAGTCGCAAACGTGTCGCGCCGAGCGGTCCGCCGGGCCGACGGTAAAGAAATCGTATGGTCTAGTCCAAAGTGAGCTTTGGTCCAGTCCAATCCATTGACGTGACCGCGACAGCGCCAGAAGCTGGGCGCCTCCCCCATCCCCACCGGAGGCACAACGTGACACGTCTTCGTGCATGTCTGGTCGCGGCGGCCGCCGTGACGACCGCCGCCGCGGGCACGACCGCGCTGGTCGCGACCAACGCCCAGGGCGCCACCGACGCGGCCACCGCGCTCAGCAACCGCTGGTACGCCGCGGCCCCCTATCTGATGCCGACGGACAACAACCCGCCGGACGCGGGCGCCATCATGGACGCCACCGGCCTCAAGGCCTTCCAGCTCGCCTTCGTCCTCGCCCCCAACGGCGGCGGCTGCACCCCCACCTGGGGCGGCACCTCACCGGTCTCCTCGGACAGCGCCGTCCAGTCGGTCATCAACACGATCCGCGCCAAGGGCGGCGACGTCTCCGTCTCCATCGGCGGCTACGGCGGCACCAAGCTCGGCCAGGCCTGCGCCGACCCGGCCTCGACCGCGGCGGCGTACCAGCAGGTGATCACCAAGTACGGCCTGCACGCGATCGACTTCGACCTGGAGGAGCCGGAGTACGAGAACACGGCGGCCATCCACAACGAGATCGGCGCGGCCAAGATCCTCCAGCAGAACAACGCGGGCCTGTACGTCTCCGTGACCACGGCCGGTACGGCGGACGGGACCGGGTGGTTCGGAAAGCAGATGTTGCTGGAAGCGAAGTCGCAGGGCTTCACGCCGAACAACTTCTCCATCATGCCGTTCGACGGCGGCTTCAACGGCGCGGCCTCGCAGACCAGCGCGCTCACCAACTTCAACTCGATCCTGCAGTCCACGTTCGGCTGGGACCAGGCGACCGCGTACGCCCACGAGGGCTTCTCGGGCATGAACGGCCGCAGCGACACCGGCGAGTACTTCACCCAGGCGGACTTCCAGACCGTCCTGAACTACGCCACCAGCCACAACATGGACCGCTTCACGTTCTGGTCGTTGAACCGCGACCGTCAGTGCAGCCCGGTCGACAACGGCGGTACCACGTCCGGGACTTGCTCCAGCGTGGCGCAGAACGCCTGGGACTTCGCCAAGTACTCGGTGCAGTTCGCGGGCGTGACCCCGCCGACCTCGACACCCACGCCGACCCCGACACCCACCCCCGGCGGTACGTGCAAGACGGCGTGGAGTTCCACGGCCGTCTACACACAGGGCAACGAGGTGTCGTACGGCAACCACAACTGGGTGGCCAAGTGGTGGACCCAGAACGAGGTGCCCGGTGCCTCCCAGTGGGGCCCCTGGCAGGACGAGGGTTCCTGCTGACCGAGCCGGCAGGTCCGACATCCCTTTGACAGCACGCGCGAGTCACAACTCCCGTGCTGTCAAAGGATGTTGACCGCTCGCGCCACCACCAGGACGACGATCGACACGGAGACCGTGGACTGGCCCATCATCAGCATCTTCGCCCAGCGGGAGAGCGGCATCACGTCGGTCGGGCTGAAGGCGGTGGAGTTGGTGAAGGCCAGGTACAGGTAGTCCAGGAACACCGGTTCCCAGTCCGGCGGCGCGGTCTCCGGGCTCTGCATCTGGACGAAGAGGAAGTCGGCGTACTGGTGGTGTCCCATGACCCGCGCCATCGGCCCGCCCCGGTCCCACTCCCAGTACCAGAGGGCGAACACGATGACGTTCGTCAGCCAGATGGCGCCGCCGGTCAGCAGCAGCGGCCCGGCGCCCAGACCCTCGGTGCCCCTGACCAGGCCCACCACCAGCCGGGCCGCCGACCAGCTGTTGGCCAGGCTGATCACGCCCGTCAGGACCAGGCTCGGCCAGCGCAGCCACCGTGTGCCGGGCTCGATCCGCCGGGGATTGGCGACGAACAGGCCGACCATCAGGGCGAGTTCGAGGGCCGGCAGCAGCCAGTACGGCTGGAAGGCGAGCCGGTGCGGCAGCATCAGCTGCAGGGCGAACGCCACCAGGATCACGGCGGACACCGCCCACCGCGTCTCCCCGCGCGTCACCCGGCGCCACGCGGGCTCCACATCGCGCCGGCTGTCCTCCAGGAGCCGCTCGATCCTGGCCAAGCGGCTCTCGGAGTCGTCTCTACCGTCCGTACCGTCCGTCATGGCACCGATTGTCCCCGGCCGGGGGCCCATTGCCTCACTCGCCCCACCCCTGCGGGCGCACGGATGTTCCGGCCGGCCGGCCGCGGCTGTCCGGCGCGGGTGGGCCACCGTGGCCCAGTGCCCCAGCGGTTGCGCGAGTCGTCCCGGCAGCTCGGCGAGCATCGCGGCCCGGCACGACGCAGGGCATCCCGCCCGTCCCTGTCACCCCGGCAGCGGTTCCGCGAGTCGCCCCGGCAACCCCGCGACCAGCGCGACCCGGTCAGCCCCGCAACGGTTCCGCCAACCGCCCCAGCAACCCCGCGACCAGCGCGGTCTGCCCAGGCACCGTATCGACGTAGATGAACTCCCCCTGCGCATGCGCCCCGTCGCCGACCGCCCCCATGCCGCACAGCACCGGCAGACCGAGCGCGGCGACGAAGTTGGCGTCGCTGGCGCCGCCGACGGCCGTGTCGCGCAGGGGGGCACGCCCCTGCTCACGGGCGACCTCGCGGGCGAGGTCGAGCAGTGGCGCGGAGGCCGCGTTGAGGGTCATCGGGGGCCGGTTCCAGGCGTGGTCGATGTCGATGCGGACGCGCGGGTCGCTCAGCTCGATGGCGTCCAACTCCTGGTCCACCCGGGCCTGTTCGGCCGCGCTGCTGACCCGGATGTCGACCCCGGCGGTCGCCTGCCCGGCAACGACGTTGATGGCCGAACCACCCTTGAACAGCCCGGTGTTGATCGTGGTCCCCTTGTCCGGCGCGGCCACCTTCGCGGCGGCGACCACGAACTCGGACAGCGCGGTGATCGCACTCGCCCCGTCCTGCGGCGCGAGCCCGGCGTGCGATTCGACGCCGGTGGCGGTGACGTGGAAGATCCCGGTTCCCTTGCGGGCGGTCTTCACCGCGCCGTGGGCGCTCGGCTCCAGCACCAGCGTGACATCGACCTTCTGCGCGACCTCCTCGATCACCGGCCGCGAGGACAGGGACCCGATCTCCTCGTCGCCGTTGAAGAGAAAGGTGACGGCGGGCAGCGGCACACCGCCCTCCCGGGCCAGCTTCAGCGCCCAGATCCCTTGTGCCAGACCGGTCTTCATGTCGAAGATGCCGGGCCCGCTGAGCTTCTCCCGCCCGTCCTCACCCAACGCCGGCTGCTCCCATCCGGCGAGGGTCCCGGTCGGCCACACGGTGTCGTAGTGCCCGACGAGCGCGACATGCCCGGCGCCGGTGCCGCCGTAGGTCAGGGTGAGGGTGTCACCGCACTCGCCCCCGGGGTGACGCTCCTCGTGGTCGGGCGGGCCGAGCCGCTGGACGGTCAGCTCGCGCAGCAGGTCCAGGCCGCTCGCGAGGCCGGGGAGGTCGTAGCTGCCGGTCTCGTGGCGGACGAGGGTCAGGATGTCCTCGACGATCCGCGAAGAGACCTCCTGGGCGCGGGCGGTGAGGGCGGCGGGTGCGGGTGACACGGTCATGATCTGCCTTCTCGTACGACGATGGGGACGCGGGTTCAGCTGATGCCGAGCGGGATGCCCAGCAGGTACCAGGCCACGAAGAACGCGACCCAGACCACCCACACGACGGCGGCGATCGGGATCGTGAAGGAGGCCAGGGTGCCGATGCCGGCGGACTTGCGGTACTGCTGGATGAAACCCAGGGCCATGACGAAGTAGGGGCTCATCGGGGTCACGCAGTTGGTGACCGAGTCGGCGACGCGGTAGACGGCCTGGGTGGTCTCGGGCTCGATGCCGATGAGCATCAGCATGGGGACGAGGACCGGCGCGGCCAGGGCCCACAGCGCCGAGCCGCTGGTGATGACGAGGTTCATGAAGGTGATCAGCACGGCGATGCCGACCAGCACGGTCCAGCCGTGCAGGTGCAGGTCGCGCAGGGCCTCGGCGCCCTTGATCGCGAGGATGTCGCCGATGTTCGTCCACTTGAAGTAGGCGAGGAACTGGGCGATCGCGAAGAACAGGACGAGGATCGGCGCCATGGAGCGGGTGCCGTCGACCATCGCGCCGATGCTGTCGCGGGCGGCGGTGAAGGTGCCGGTCATCCGGCCGTAGACGGTGCCGAGCACGGCGAAGAAGACGCCGAGGACGAGTGCCATGCCGCCGATCAGCGGGGAATTGACGATGCCGCCGCCCTCGCCGCGCAGGGGTGAGGACGAGGGGATCATCGCCGCCGCGAGGAACGCGAGGAAGCCGACGGCGACCAGGCCGGTCGTGCGCAGGGCGCGCCGCTGCCGGTCGGTGACCTCGATCTCCGCCAGCTCGTCGGCGCCCAGCGCGGCGACCGGCTCGTCGGGTTCGAGGTCGGAGCGGCGGGCGAGGACCTTGTCGACGACGAGGGTGATCACCAGCGCGACCAGAACGGACGAGCCGAGGCCGAAGAAGTAGTTGGCGACCGGGGTGACGACGTAGTGCGCGTCGATGGTGTGCGCGGCGGCCGTCGAGATCCCGGACAGCAGGACGTCGGTGGTGGTGAGCGACGGTGAGGCGTCGTACCCGGCGGCGATCGAGACGTAGGCCACGACACAGCCGAGGACCGGGCTGCGGCCGGCCGCGCGGAAGACCAGGGCGCCGAGCGGGATGAGCGTGACGTAGGCCGCGTCGCCGGCGACATGGCTGACCATGGCCGTCATCGACAGGGCGAAGGTGAGGTACTTGCCCGGGACGCGCGCGACCATGCGGCGCAGCAGGGCGGAGAACAGTCCGCTCTTCTCGGCCACGGCGATGCCGAACATCACGGTGAGGATGGTGGCCAGCGGCGGGAAGGCCGCGTAGTTGTCGACGGCTCCCTCGACGGCCATGGTGAGGCCGTCCTTGCTGAGCAGGTTCCGCACCTTGATGGTGTCGTGCGTGCCGGGGTGCAGGGCGCTCAGGCCGGTCGCGGACAGGACGGCGCTGAGGACGGCGACGATTCCCGCGAGGATCCAGAACAGCCAGAAGGGGTTGGGGAGTCTGTTGCCGACCTTCTCGATCGCCGTCAGGCCACGGAACGCGGTGCGCAGGACTCTCGACTGCGGCTCGGTGGACGGGGGCTGAGGTTGAGCGGAGGTGACACTCATCGGTACCTCTTGGCGCGGTGGGGGGATGTTCCTGCGAACAATGGCATTCAGATGAGAGATTCTCTATATCTTGGAAGTAACAGTGGGATTAAACAGCACCTTAGAGTGAGGCCCTATGACCCGTCCTCTCCTCGACGAGCTCGACCGGCGCCTCATCGGCGCGCTGCACCTGGCGCCCCGGGCCACCTGGGACGACATCGGCGAGATCCTGGCCGCCGACGCCAGCACGCTCAAACGCCGTTACGACCGCCTGCACGAGGCACGCATGGTGCGCGTGATCGGGCAGGCCGACTGGGGCGTCCACTCCACGGCGATGCCCGTCCACGTCTTCCTGGACATCACCGGCGAGAGTCCCCTCGCTGTCCTGCACCGGCTCCGCGACCTGCCCCACCTCCAGCTGCTGGCACAGATCTCGGGCGACTACCCGCTCTACGCCGTCGTGCACGCCCCGTCCGAGGCGGCGACCAGCGAGGCCATCGACCGGATGTTCTCCGTGCCCGGCGTGCGGCGCGTCAACGCCCTGCCCGCGCTCAGCACCCTGCGCCGTGGCATCACCTGGGACCCGCAGTTCCTCACCGACACCGAGCGCGCCGACCTGCTGAAGCTCACCGGCTCCCGCCCCGAGGGCACGGCGACCGCGACGCCACCGGCGAAGCCGCTCAGCGAGGCCGAGCGGAGTGTCGTGGCCCAACTGCTCCAGGACGGCCGCGCCTCCGCCGCGAGCATCGCCCGCATCGCCGACCTGGCCACCTCCACCGCGCACCGCATGGTCCGCCGGGTCCTGGACGAGGGCTGGGTCAAGCCGCGCCTGGAGATCGTGTCGGAGTGGCTGGGCTTCCAGACCGCGTTCATCCTCCGGCTGCGGGTGGCGCCGGGCGCGACCCCCGAAGTGATGCGCCGCATCGACCAGTTGCCCCAGACGCGGCTCGCCGCGCACGTCGCCAGCGACATGTCCGTCCTCGCCACCGGCCTGGTCACCGACCGCGCCGCGCTGGCGCTCTTCGTCGACGACGAACTGGCCAGGATCCCCGGCCTGTTGGGCGTCAGCGTCGCCGTGATGCTCGCCGAACCCCGCCGCTACTGGCTGGACCGCGACCTGACCACCGGCCTCGGCGCGTTCCACGCACCGACCCTGCTCTGAGCAGGAGGCGGGCGCCCCGGCACCGAAGTGCCAGGACGCCCGCCCTCAATTCACCGTCCCCGTACGGTCATCCGGTGCCGAAGGCCCCCGTGCTGTAGGCGCACTCCGTGTAGATGTAGCCCGACCTGAGCGTGGCCGTGTCCGAGGCCGGCGTCGCGGTGGAACTGTCGGGACGGTGCACGAAGTACGTCGTCCCCGTCGGCAGACTGATCGTCTTCTGCGGGTAGTTCTTGCCGGAGCTGCACGGCTTGAACCCCCTCAGCAGGGTGGTGGTGAGGGAGTACGACGTGCAGCTCCCGCAGCCCTTCAGCGTGAAGCTGCCGGTCACCGGCCCGGTGTACAGGACGGTGATGTCGTCCGGGCTGTCGTTCTTGACGGTGACGGAGATGCTGCCGCCGGACGCGGTCGTCGGGAGCTTCTTGCCGGCGGCCGGGACCGTCTTCGCCACCTCGGCGGCGATCGCGATCTTCTTGGCCCGGGCCCGGTTCTTGTCGTGCGTGTTGTTCTTCACGAAGTCGTTCATCGTGCTGAGCGCCGAGTCGAAGTCGCCGTCCTTGTACTGGTAGACGCCGCACTGATAGGCACCGGAGGTGGCGTGGTTGCTCGCCTGTTGCGCGTCCGCGCCGAGCGCGTCGGCCGCCGGGCCGCCCTGAAGGCTCCCGATCTGGCTGGAGAGACTCTCCAACCCGCTGACGGCCGTGCAGGGTTGACTGCCCGTCACACCCTTCACCGCCTTGGCGACGGCCGACTTGACGGCGGGCTCGACCTGACCCGCCTGCGACGACTGCGGGAACGTGGCCAGCAGATCGCCGAAGTTCGTCGACCAGTCCGCGCGCTGGGCGGCGAGACCGGTGGCGCCGCACTCGTACAGGGAGGTGGCCAGCCGGTCGTCCGGCCAGGTGGTGAGCGTGCCCAGTTCCTTCTTGCTGATGGTGCCGGGGACGGTCCTCAGATACTTCAACTGGGGTATCGCGTCACAGTAGTTCTTCTGCGCGTAGGCCCCGGCGACCGTCGTGTAGAACGTCTTCAGCCGGTCGGGCACACGCTTGGCCGCCCGTGAACCGGAGTGCGCGGTGCTGAGGTCGTCGTAGGCGACCAGTGCCTGCCGGTAGTGCGGTTCGGCCGCCGAGAACGGCAACCTCCCCGAGTCCGCGACGAGTTGGTCGGCCGTGTCCAGCCGGTCGAGGAGCATCTGCTCGGTCGCCTCGTCGCGGGCGTTGTCGTAGAGGACGACTCCCCCGGCGGGTACGGCGAGCAGGACCAGGCCCAGCACGACCGCGACCGGTGTGGGCGAGGGCCAGGCCAGACGGGTGCGCAGGCCCACCAACGCGCCGTGGACGGCGGCGAGTACGAGGAAGACGACGTACAGGGTGACGGCGGCGCCCGGGACGCCGTCCGGGTCGGCGGGCAGCGCCACCAGCAGCAGCACGATGGTCGCGACCCAGCACACGGCCATGAGCAGCCAGCGGCGCATCAGCGCGTAACCGAGCCCGAGACCACTGAGGTTGAGGAGGCCGACCGCGACGGATCTGAGTCGGTCCGGCGGGGCGGGTGGCGGGGACGACGGCATCGGTGGCACGACGAACCCCTGGACAGACCCGTACTGATCCTCGGACATGATGATCCCCCCGTTCAACAACGCCCCCGTTACCGTGACTTGTCAGTGTACGGTCGGGTTCGGCGTCAGGACAGTGGGGTCCTCGTGGCCCCTCCGCCGCGCAGTACTCGGGACAGTCCCAGCGCCGCCGTCCGTACGGCCGGGGCGAGTTGGGCGGGCCGGAAGCGGGTGCGCGGCACCGCGACCGAGAGGGCGGCGACCGCGGTGTCGCCGGCGAACACCGGGGCCGCGATACAGCTCACCTCCAGCGCGGCTTCCTGCTCCTCGTAGGAGAGGCCGGACACCTGGATCTTCTCCAGGGTCATGCGCAGCCGGGCCGGGTCGGTGATCGAGTGCGGGGTGAGGCTCGGCAGCGGGCGGGACAGTACCTCATCGGTCAACTCGGCGCCGGAGAAGGCGAGTAGGGCCTTTCCGACGGCCGTGCAGGTCAGGGGCAGGCTGCCGCCGATGCGGGAGGGCAGCCGCAGTGCCTCGTGGCCGTGGATGCGTTCGAGGTAGACCACCTCCATGCCCTCGCGGACGCCGAGGTGGATGGTCTCGCGGGTGGCCTCGAAGAGGTCTTGGAGGAAGGGCAGCGCCGTCTCGCGCAGATCACGCCGGTGCGGCACCAGCGAGCCCAGCTCGAAGAGCTTCGCGCCGAGCAGATAGCGCGGGCCCGAGCGCTCCAGCCAGCCCAGCCGGACGAGGTCGGCGGCCAGCCGGTGGACGGTGGGCTTGGGCAGTCCCGTGTGCTCGGAAAGTTCCGACAGGCGGTACGGTCCGCCGCTCGGGCTGAAGCAGTCGAGGATGAGCGCGGCTTTCTCCAGCATGCTGCCGCTCGCGTTGTTCCGTGTCACGGAACAAACATTGTCCCTTCGCGGGGATGCTGTCTATACCGGGATGTGTACCACCCGCACCGCTCGCCCTGACCAGCACCGCTCCCCCGGAGGTAATCCGTGCCCATCGTGCCCGACGGCGCCCGTCCGGACCCCGTGTCCCCGGCCGTGGTCAAGGCCGCCGACCTGCTGGCGGAGGCCACCCGTACCGGGGTCGCCTGCCCGCCGGTGCGTGACCTGCTCGACGGCGGCGGCCTGGAGACCGCCTACGCCGTGCAGCAGCTGAACGTCCGGCGCGGTGTGGACGCCGGCCGCCGGATCGTCGGCCGCAAGATCGGCCTGACCTCCCCCGCCGTCCAGCGCCAACTCGGCGTGGACCAGCCGGACTTCGGCGCGCTGTTCGCGGACATGGCGGTGCCGGACGGCGGCGAGGTGCCCCTGGGCCGGCTGCTCCAGCCGAAGGTGGAGGCCGAGGTCGCGCTGGTCCTCGGCCGGGATCTGCCGGAGCGCGCGTGCACGATCGTCGACGTGCTGCGCGCGGTGGACTTCGCGCTGCCCGCGCTGGAGATCGTCGACAGCCGGGTGCGGAACTGGGAGATCTCCCTCGTCGACACCGTCGCCGACAACGCGTCCTGCGGACTGTACGTGCTGGGCGCCACGCCCGTACCGCTGACCGCCATCGACCTGCGCACGGTCACGATGGCCATGACCCGGGGCGGCGAGACCGTCTCCGAGGGCACCGGCGCCGACTGCCTCGGCAGCCCCCTCACCGCCGCCGTCTGGCTCGCCTCGGCCCTCGCCGAGCGAGGCGACCCGCTGCGCGCGGGCGACCTCGTGCTGACCGGCGCCCTCGGGCCGATGACCCCGGCCGCGCCGGGCGACGCCTTCGAGGCCCACATCTCTGACCTGGGCTCGGTACGGGTCCGCTTCGCGACCGACGCCACGGAAGGGGACGCCAAGTGACCACGAAGGTCGCCATCATCGGCTCCGGCAACATAGGCACCGACCTCCTGATCAAGGTCCTGCGCCTCTCGGAGACCCTGGAGATCGCCGCCCTCGCCGGCATCGACCCCGACTCCGACGGCCTGGCCCGCGCCCGCCGCCTCAAGGTCGCAACGACCCACGAGGGTGTCGAAGGACTGGTCGGACTGGACGAGTTCGCCGACGTCGACATCGTCTTCGACGCCACCTCGGCCGGCGCCCACCGCCACCACGAGGAGATGCTACGGCCCCTGGGCCGCACCCTCGTCGACCTCACCCCGGCCGCGCTGGGCCCGTACGTCGTCCCACCGGTCAACGGCGACGACCACCTCGACGCCCCGAACGTCAACATGGTCACCTGTGGCGGCCAGGCCACGATCCCGATCGTCGCCGCGGTGGGCGCGGTCTCCCCGGTCCACTACGGCGAGATCGTCGCGTCCATCGCCTCGCGCTCGGCGGGCCCGGGCACCCGCGCGAACATCGACGAGTTCACCGAGACCACGTCCTCCGCCGTAGAGAAGGTCGGCGGCGCGGCGCGCGGCAAGGCGATCATCGTCCTCAACCCGGCCGAACCCCCGCTGATCATGCGGGACACCGTGCACTGCCTGGTCTCCGACTGCGCGACCGAGGCGGTCACCGCGTCCGTCGAGGAGATGGTCGGCCGCGTCCAGGCGTACGTGCCCGGCTACCGGCTCAAGCAGAAGGTGCAGTACGACAAGGTGGCCGCCGACGACCCGCTGCGCAGCCTCGCGCCGGGCGCGGGCGAGCTGCTGAAGGTGTCGGTGTTCCTGGAGGTCGAGGGC